>CADAWN010000001.1 GCA_902791625.1 uncultured Erysipelotrichaceae bacterium
ATTTTGGAGGCGCGGCTAAGTTAGGAGGATTAAATATGGATTTTACAAAATGGAAAATAAGTGAAATAAAAGAAGTATGGATAATACCAACAGAAGAAGAACAAATTAAAAATAATCAAATAACAAATACACATAATAATAAATTTCACACTGCAGATCGATATATGGCACTAGTTAGTGAAGAAGAATTTAACAACTTCTTAAGTCATTATCCAAGGCATCTTGATGTTGATGTATGCGCAATATCTGATCCTCCAGTCATTTCTTATAATGATTTTGAACTTGCTAATAGATGGCCTGATAGTGTTGTAGCAAGTACGCTTGCTTGGGATGATGATCCAGAAGATTATTTTTATTGTCCACCAGAAAAAAGGGAGTATCGTATATTAAAAAATTATCAAGAATGTTTTGATAGTAAAACAGGTTATAAGGAAGGTGAATAAAATGTATAACCCTTGTGAGCATTGTATCTGTAAAACCTGTGCTATTGCACAAATAAATGGTGGTGCAGAAGGTTGCGGCAATTGTGATTTCTGTAAAAAAGATAGGTATTTAGGTAGGTGTACCAATTGTAATGAATATTACAATCCAATAAAGGAAGGTGAACAAAATGAAAAAGAATAAACGAAAACTATTATCTGCTATTGGTATGCTGACTGTTTCAGCAACTATGTTAGTAACTTCAACTTTTGCTTGGTTTACAATGAATAAAAGAGCAAAAGTAGAAAACTTATCATTAAAAGCAACAGTATCAAGTAATTTATTAATCTCTCCTGACAATTCAAGTGATGCTACATATGATAAGGAACTTAAAAAGAATATTAGTGCTTTACTTGCGCCAAGTTCAACAGTTAACGGTACAGATTATTTTTATACTCTTGATGCCGCCGCTGATGGTCACAAGGCAAAAGGACCGAATGATGAATACCCATTTCTGAGATATACCGAAACAAAATCACTCGATGTACTTGACACATATGCAGAAAAAGATAAGTATGATTCAGTATTTAATTTAAATTATGGTATTTCTACCGCTAATCCACAAGAAGCAAGTGAATATAAAACTGCTTATGGATATGTAGATTATGTAATGTATTTAAAGGCGACAAGTACTGAAGAAAATCAAAAGATAGTAATGAATAAATGTAATTTACTTTATAAGGGTGATGTTCTAGAAGATAAAGCTTGGAGGGCCGCAGTATTTGTGCAAGAAACGTCCGCAAAGACCCAACCTACATCACTAGGAATACTAGTTTCAATTATAGCACCAGCAGAAGCAAAGAATCATAATATTGGGCTTGCGGCAGATTCTATGTTATCAATAGGTACAATTCAAAAAGAAAGCAAAGAAGTAATTATTGACAATGCTATTACAAGTGGAAATAGTAAATATTATAAAGTAGTAGTAAGAGTATGGATAGAAGGAGAAGATACTACTTGCACTACTGAAATTTATGGGAATAAAACTGATAAATATACACTAGATTTAGAGTATATTATAGATAAAGAAACTAATGGAGTTACTACTATTGGTTCTGTAAAAATCTAAATAATTCGCTGTGCCGCGACTATAACTTTTTAATATAAGTTTGTAGTCGCGGCACTAAGTATTTAAAAATTGACTTTTTAAAATTTTTATGATATAATATAAAAAATAAGATTAAGGAAGTGATTTAATGGTATATATGGGAAGTAAAAGGAGATTTGCTAAATATATTGTTCCTTATATTCAAAATTATATAAATGAAAATAATATAACAACTTTTGTAGATATTTTCTGCGGTGGTGCAAATCTTACTGATAAAATAAAATGTGATAAAGTTATTGCAAATGATTTATCTCCTACTTTAATAGCCTTACATCAACAAGTACAAAGAGATAAAACAATTCTACCTTCAACAGGAGATAGAGCTTGGTGGGACGAAGCATATGCAGAATATAAACGACTTAAAGTAAATTATCCTATTGATATAAAAATTTGGGAAAAGGAAAGTTCTATTCCTTTATGGAAAATAGGTGCTATTGAATGGTATTGTTCTTTTTCTAATGGTGGTTTTTCAAGAGGTTTTGCTAAGCCGTCTCCAAGTCATAGAGATTATTATAATGAAGCATATCGTAATCATCAAAAACAGGCAGAAGATGAAAATTATAAAAAAATAATCTTTCAGCAGGGTGATTATAAGAAAATAGAAATACCAGAAAATGCTTTACTTTATTGTGATAGTCCATATAAAGGTACTAAACCTTATCAAATTAATACCAAATTTAATCACGAGGAATATTATGATTGGTTAAGAGAACAGTCTAAGAAGAATCCAATTTTTATTAGTGAGCAGTCATTACCTGAAGATTTTAATATAATTTGGAGCAAAGATGATGCGACTAGAACTTGTGGTTTAGATAATAATTATAAGGCTTGTGAAAAATTATTCTTTATAGATAACCGTCTTATTTAATAAGACGGTTTTAATTATTGACTTTTTAAAAAAGAGGAAGAATATGGCGGATAAAAATTATGGAATTAACGATATAGACCATCTTGATACTAGAGAAGCTATGCGTACTCGTATACAAATGTATCTTGGTTCAGATGATACAGATGGAACATATCAATCATTAAAGGAAATTATTAATAATTCTACTGACGAAGCTCTTGCGGGTTATGGAAATAAAATTGAAATTTATCTTGATGAAAAATCTAATACTATTATAGTAAGAGATTATGGTCGCGGCGTTCCATTTGGAATTAAAGATGGTCGAAATATATTAGTAGCAATTTATACAGAAAGTCATACTGGAGGAAAATTTGGCAAGAACGCTTATAAAAATAGTTCTGGTCTTAATGGTATAGGTGGTACAGCCGTTTGTATGTCATCAGAACATTTCAGAGTGACAAGTATAAGAGACGATGGCGTTGCAACTGCATATTTTCAAGAAGGAAACCTTAATTATTATAAAGAAATCTCAAAAAAAGAATTTGAAAGAAATAATCCAGATAAAGATTGCAGAAATGGTACTATAATTGAATTTTCTCCAGATAAAAAAGTATTTCAAAATGCAGAAGAAGGTTATACTTTTGATAGAATTTGTAAAGAAATAAAAAATATTTCTTATCTTAATAAAGGTGTTCATTTTATAGTTTCTACTACTTCAGGAAAGAAACAAGAATACTATTCTGAAAATGGTATTGCTGATTTTATTAAAGATAATATAGAAAAACCTCTTATGTCTTCTCCAATAATTATTTCAAAAACAGATGGAGTAGATGAAATAGAAATTGCTTTTATGTGGACTGGCGGCAGTTATAAGGAGTACGTTTTTGTAAATGGACTTTATTGTCCAGAGGGTGGTTCGCCTGTTACTGGTGCAAAGACTACAATTACAACCTCAATGAAGCGTTTAACTGGAAAAGATTTTTCTCCAGAATTGATAAGAAAAGGTTTAGTTTTTGCAATAAATTGTAAAGTAGCAAATCCTTCTTTCGCAAATCAAACTAAAAGTAAAATTAATAATCCTAATCTTAGGACTCTTGCAAGTGCGGCTTTTAAAGAGGGATTGGAGATTTTTGCAAATACTGGAAGTTTTGCATCAATAGTAGAAATGATGGTTAAGTTTCAGAAAGCAGAGAAAGCCGCAGATAAAGCAAGAGAAGCTGTTCTTTCTCATACAAAAGAAATGAATGAAATTCGTAAAAATAAACTTGCTTTTATAGAAAAACTTAGTGATGCAGAGCAACTCGGACAAGATGCAATTCTTTGTATTGTAGAAGGTGACTCGGCAGGAAGTTCAGTTGCTATGGGAAGAGATACTAAGAAATATGGTATTCTTCGTATTCGTGGTAAAATGAAAAATTGTCTTAAAGCAGAAGATGAAGAGGTTTATAAAAATGAAGAAATTAAACTCCTTCTTTATGCTCTTGGTATAGATATAAATAATTATAATTCTTCAAAACTTCGTTATGGAAAAGTTGCTATTTGTGTCGATGCTGATGATGATGGATACCATATCGCGCTTCTTATTATGGCAAATCTTCATAAAATTTGTCCACAATTCCTAAAAGAAAATAGACTTTGTTGGCTTCGTTCTCCTTTATTTATTGAGCAGGATAAAAATAATAATCCAATATCTTGGTACTACACTGATGAGGACTTTAATAAAGCAAGAGGTAAACTTAAGGGTAATATTAAGAGAATTAAGGGACTTGGTGCTCTTTCTGAAAAAGACCTTCGTGCAACAATGTTCTCAACAACGGGTGGACAAGTACTTGATGATATAGAATATTCACCAGAAGGTATTGAGCAACTCTGTGCATTAATGGGTACAGATATTACGCCTCGTAAAGATTTTGTAATGAATAGAATAGATTTTAGTCAGTATGGAGATATGTAATTATTGACTTTTTAAAAAATTTATTGTATAATAAATATAATAAAGGAGTGAGAAAATGAAAATAAATTTACTCGATATTGTTGATAAAAGCTTCTCCACTTACGCTGCTATGACTATTCAGGATAGAGCTTTAATTGATGCTCGTGACGCAATTAAACCTGCGCCGCGCCAGTGTATGTATGCGCAGTTGCTTGAAAAAATAACCTACAAGAAACCATTTAAGAAATCTAATAAATCTGTTGCTGCCGCCATGGACCATTTCTATGTTCATGGTGACGCGTCTTGTTATGCTCTCCTTGCACGTATGGCAAAGAGTTTTGCGATGAGGTATCCTCTTGAAGATTTTGACGGTTCATACGGAACTATTAGCGGAGGTAATACTGAGGCGGCAAGCCGTTATACTGAAATGCGACTTGGAGAACTTGGGACTTTAATGTATGAGGGTATAGATAAAAATTGTATAGATAAGTGGTTTAATAATTATGATGATACTGAGCAGTTTCCTAGTGTAACTCCTTCATTGGGTTATTACAATATTTGTAATGGAACTCTTGGTATTGCAACAGCAATTAGTTCTTCAATTCCTCAATTTAACTTAAAGGAAGTTAATGAGGCAATGATTAAGTTACTGTGGAATCCTGATATTGATTATAATGAGATTTATTGTCCACCAGATTTCTGTACAGGTTCAACTATACTTAATGCCGATGAAGTAAAAGAAACTCTTAAGGTTGGTCACGGTAGAAGTATTATTCTGAGAAGTACAGTAACCTATGATGATAAAGAACATTGTATCTATATTACTGATGTTCCCTATGGAGTATATACAGGAACAATAGTAAATCAGATTAAGGATTGCGTTGAAAAAGGTGAATTACTTGGAATAAAGAAAATAGATGACCTTTCAACAAGAGTCGCAAATATTAAAATAATTCTTGAAAAAGGAGTAAATGTTACAAAATTTGTAAAAGATTTATATAAATTGACTTCTGTTCAGAGTAGTTATACTATTAATATGGTAATGCTTGATAATGGAACTACTCCAAAAATTTTCGGTTGGAGAGAAGCACTTCAGGCACATCTTAATCACGAGAAATCAGTTTATACAAAAATTCATGAATTTGATTTAAATACTATCTTTAAAAGAATTAATATAATTGATGGACTGCTTTTAGCAATAGCAAATATTGATGAAGTAGTTGAGTTAATAAAAAAATCAAATAATAAAAATGAAGCAAAAGATAAGTTAATTTCAAGATTTGGCTTTAATGAAGAGCAGGCTACTGCAATTCTTAAAATGACTCTTTCTAAATTAATTAATCTTGAAATCGAGTCTTTTAAAAATGAAAAAGAAAAACTTTTACTTGAAGCAGAAAAAATAAAGGAAATTCTTAATAATAAAGATTTACTTTATAAAGAAATTGAAGAAGGACTTAGAAGAGTTGCTAATAAATTTGGTGATGATAGAAGAACAGTCCTAAAAAATCTTGACTATAAGGGTACGTCAGAAGATGCTGAGCCAATAGAAAAGAAAGAACTTATTATCTACTATACTAATCTCGGCAATATCTACACCGTAGAGTCTTCAACTCTCATGAAGTCGCGCCGCGGCTCAAAGGGTAAAAAGATTAAACTTGCAGATAATGAAGTTATAACTAAAATTATTAGCGATACCTTTATGCATTTACTGCAAGTGGTAATATGTGCACTATTTCTCTTGATGAATTACCACTTAATACAAAAGTTAATCTTTCTCAACTTTTAAATCTTGAAATTGGAGATAAAGTGACTACTCTTGTATCTCTTGCATCAAGACAGAAAAAGAAAAATTTTGTATTTATTACTAAAAAAGGTATGATTAAAAAGAGCGAAACGAATCTTTACAACATCAAGCGCGGCAAGACAATGAAAGCTATCAAACTAAAAGAGGGTGACGAAGTTGTAAATGTAATGTTAATGGATGAAGGAGAAGTAGGTATTCTCTCAAATTCTGGTTGCTTTGTAAAGATTTCTATTGATGATATAACTCCTATTGGAAAAGTTGCTATGGGAGTAAAAGCTATTGCTCTTAAAGAAGATGAATATGTAATAGATGCAAAAGAGATAAAATCTACTGATAATTATTTAATAACTTTATCTAAAAATGGAATTATTAAAAAGACTTCTATTGAAGACTTTGCGATAGCCAATAGAGCTACTAGAGGTAAAAAAATAAGTGGAGTTCGAGAGAATGACAATATAGTTAAAATGTTGACTATTGAAAAAGATTGTGATATAATAATTATAGTAAATAAGAGAAGTATTAAAATTTCTACAACTGAAATTCCAGAGCAGTCTCGCGCTGCGACTGGTGTTAAAGGTATAGATTTAACTGATAATGAAATGGCGTTAGATGTCGTAGTTTCAAGTGGAGAGTAAAATTTTTAGAGTTTTCTCTCTAAGTTAATACTTTTATTTACGCCTTTCTTAAATTTTAGTTAAAAGATTAAACTTAAAAGATTGACTTTTAATAAAAATTAAGATATAATATATATAGAAAATAAAACAGTAGTCTTAGCGACTTAAGCTTTAACTATTTGTTTTGTTTTATAGAAATTTTTAAATTAAACTTTATTTATTAACAAGGAGGAATTCAAAATGGCTAAGATGAAGGAAAGTTCAAGAAAGGTACTCGATTACCTTAAGCAGGCAGGTGTAGGTGTTAAGTTTACTCACGCACAGGTACAGCATGACCTTGGTTTTGAGAAGGTTGGTTCAGTAGTTGGTAGCGTAACTGGTCTTGTAAAGAAGGGTTATGCAGTTCGTGAGAAGGCTATTGTTGAAGTAGAGGGTAAGGAGAAGGAAGTTTCTGTATTCTATCTTACTGAGGCTGGAGCTAACTTTGATCCAGATGCAGAGGAAGATAAGTAATCTTAATTAAATATAAGCAGGGTAGCACCCCTACCCTGCTCTATTTTTAAGATAACGTTTGTATTTTATTTTATTTTATTATTTTTATTTTAAAAAGTAGTATTGGAGGAATTATTTATGTTAAATATCAAAGATAGAAATAGTCAGAGTGTAAATAATCTTATTATAAGTGGACTTCTTACTGAAATGGATATTCAGCAAAAGTAGACTAGAGATGGAAGAAATTATGTTAGTGGAACTATAAAAGTTAGAGTTGATTAGGAGATTAATGGAAAGAAAGAGGAAAATATTATTCCTATTTCTCTTTTTTCAATGGAGAAGAAAAGTGATAAGGTAAGTATTAACCCTAATTATAATCGTATTCTTGGTTATAAGGACAGCTTTACATCTCTCGCCGCAGCAGAAAAGCCAGAGAATGCTTCTAGAATAACAGTAGCGGCAAATATTGGCGAAAATATGTGGGTAGATGCACAAACTAAGGAATTGAGATCTAATTTTAGAATTAGTAGTAATTTTATAAATAAAGCAAGAGAAACTGATGAAGAGAAGGCAAGTTTTGAGCTTTCTGGTGTAGTAGGTAAGATTACTCCAGAGTTTGATAAGGACGGTAATGAAACAGGCAGAATTATTGTAAAGTTTATTATTGTTCAGTTTGGTGGTAAGACTGATATTATCGACCTTATTGCCGCAGATACAGCAAAGGCTCATATTGAGACTAATTGGTCTGAGGGAGATACAGTTAAGGCAGTTGGAGTAATTAACATGAAGCAAAAGACTGTAACTTGGACAGAATCTCAGGGCTTTGGTGAGCCAGTTAAGAGAACTAGAACAGAATCTAGTAGAGAACTTATTATAACTGGTGGTTCTGCTGGTGGTCTTGAGGATATGTTCTCTTACGATGCAGATGATATTAAGGCTGCTCTTAATGAAAGACAGAAGAGAATTGAGGAACTTAAGAATGGTGCAAATAAGCCAGCTCCAGCACCAGCTTCAACTCCTAATTTTGGTTTTTAATTAAAGAGTTAAAAACTAAAGAAAGGAGGAGTTAATTTATGATTAATTTAAAGGAACTTCAGCCACAACATATTAGTAAGAACTTGCGTGGAAAGTATATTATGTTTTATGGTAATGCGGGCGTAGGTAAAACTACGCTTGCTTCCAAGTTTAAAGATGTACTTATAGCAGGTTTTGAATAGGGTACAAATGCATTAAATAATGTTTACGTACAACCAGTAAAAACTTGGCAAGACTGGAGAGATATGGTTAAACAACTTTGTAAAGATAAAGAACTTCAAGAAAAATTCTAGAGTATTGCAATAGATACTGCAGATGAAGCTTGGGATTTATGCGTAAAACACGTTTGTGCTCAACAAGGAATTAGTTCCCTTGATGAACTAGCTTGGGGCAAAGGTTATGACCTTGCAAAGAAAGAATTTCGTTCTCAGTTTAGAGAATTAGCTTATAGTGGATATGGTTTAATCTTTATTTCTCATTCTGTTGAAAAAACAGTAGAAGAGAATAATGATAAGTTTGTAAAAATCGTTCCTGCGCTACAAAATACTCCTTTTAATATTATAAATAAAATGGTAGATATTGTAGCATATATAAGAGAAGTTTCTAATAATGATAAAGAACATCCTATGACAAAAAGATTTATCTTTTTAAGAGATGAAACTGGAAAATTGTTTTTTGCAAAATCTAGGTATAAATATATAACCCCAAGAATTGAACTTGGCTATCAAGAACTTGTTGATGCAATCTATGATGCTATTGATAAAGAAGTTCAAGAATCTGGTGGAGAAAGTACCAATGAAAAAAATCCATATAGTGAAAAAACTTTTGAAGAAATGATGTCAGAAGCAAGAGAACTATGGAATGAAGGTTTGTCAAAAGGTAAAACGGAACAAATTGTATCTATTTTAACTGAAACTTTTGGCAAAACAATTAAATTTTCAGAAATTCAACCAGAAGATAAAGATAAGCTTAATAGTGCCCTGATTGAAATTCATTCTATATTTTAAGTAAAAGGGGATATTTATATCCCCTTTTCTTTTTAGGAGTTGAAGAATAAGTGTTATAGATAATTGATTCAAATATATTGCTTGATTTCCCGCAGGTTATAGTTAATGAGGAAGATATAGTAATAACAACAGATGTATTAAAAGAATTAGATGGTTTAAAATTAAACTCTAATTCTGAAACTGCTTTTAAAGCACGTCGTTCCGCGGTCGTTATTTCAAAGAATTTAGAAAGAATAATTTTTAATAATGAGTTTGAAAACGACAATATGAAGGTTGATGATAAACTTTTAAAACTTGCCGCTAAGTATAATGGAATTTTAATTACAAATGATGTTTATTTAAAGGTAAAATGTTTAATCTCACAAGTCAAAACTAAAGGTTATGGCGGCACAGAAGAATACTCTGGGATACTTTATTGGGATATTGAACTTGACGAAAATAAATATAATGCAGATTTAGAAAAATTATTAGAGTCAAAAACTACTATGGGAACTAATGAAAATCAATATATTATTGTAAGAGATTTAACAACAAAAGAAATACTTTCTATTGTTCAAAATAGAAATGGAGAAATAAAAGAAGTTATACCTTATGAAATAACTAATGCTTGGATAAATAAAATTTATCCTCGAAACCCAGAACAGAGATGTTTATTTAACATTCTTCAACAAAAGGATATATCTATTGTTTATGCGGGCGGTCAATTTGGTACAGGAAAAAGTTTTATTTTAAATAACTATGCAATTTCTTAGTTAGAAAAAGGTAAAATTTCTAAAATTGTCTATGTTCCTAATAATGCCTATACTGCAAATACTGTGGATTTGGGCGCATTGCCAGGTGACTTGCTTGATAAAACAATTGGTCAAATTGGTCCACTTATTGATTTAGTTGGTATAGATTAGATTAAAAATTGGATGAATACTGAGTAGTTAGAAGTAGTACCAATACAGTTTATAAGAGGTCGTAGTTTTTCAGAGTCAATAATAATTGTTAATGAAGCACAAAATTTGACAGAAGACCATATCAAATTATTATTAGCAAGAGTAGGAGAAAATTCAAGAATATTCTTTGACGGAGATTATAAACAAACTGATAGTCCAATCTTTAAAAATAAGAATGGTTTAAAACTATTATTAGAATTAAGAAAATCTCCTGTGTTCTCAAAAATATTTGCTACTGTTAAATTAAAAACTATTGAAAGAAGTTTAACAGCTTAGGCCTCAAGTTATCTTGATGATTTAACTGGCGGAATTTAATTGACTTTTAAATAAAAATATTATATAATATTTATATAATATAGAAGAAGGGTGATACCGATGGGAAAGAAAATAAGTGAAGATATTATTAAACAGATTCCTATTCTTTTTAAAGAATTAGGAACGAAAAAAGCAGTAGCAGAAAAATTAGGTATATCTCCAACTACAGTAAGTAAATATTTAAATCTATATGAAGCTAATCCTCAATCGGCGCCGCGCACCATAAAACGACAGAAAATCACCTTAACAGAAGAACAAATTAAAGAAATAAATCAACGTTATGCTAAATGTCTAAATATGGCACAGGTTGGTAGAGAAATGGGAATAACCGCGGCGCAAGTAAAAAAATATTTAACTGAAGATAATTTAAAATTAAAAGAAAAAATAAATGATGATAGAGATATATTATTTTTCTATATTTTTAAATTATTTGGACAATATAGTGAAGAAAATCCTGTAAACCCCTGGAATATAATTCAAATGCAAAAATTTAAATCTCAGGGTTATCCATATCGTGGGCAATATTTAGCATTAAGATATTTTTTTGAAGTAGAACATAGTAGTATCGAAAAAGCACACGGAAGTATTGGTATTATTCCTTATGTCTGGACACGGGCGGCGGCATATTATGAGCAACAAGCTAATAAAATTGATAATATAACTATGTCAATAGAAAAGCAACTTGAACAAGATAGAATAACTATAAAAATTAATCCTCAAGATTATTTTGGCAAAAAGAAAAAGAAAATTAAACCAATAGATTTATCAACACTTGAAGAATAAGGAGTATTTTTTAATACTCCTTATTTGACTTTTTAAAAAAATAATGTTATAATATAAATATAAGAAAGGGGGAATTTAATTGATAGTTGTTGATAGAAGAACAGTTATTCAAATACTAGGCAGTTTAATGTTAAAACCTAGTCTATTAAATGATATTGATAAATATTAGATTTTACCATAGGATTTTCAGCAACCACTAGATAGATATACTTTTTCAGCAATATACAATCTTTATGCCGGCGGCGCAGAAAAAATTCATGCGGTAGATATAGAAACCTATTTAAATCATAATGAAGTAGCAAAAGATTTAATAGAAAAAGAAAATGGAATAACTTTTTTTCAAGACTGCGAAACTTATAGCGACCCTAATAATTTTAATTATTATTATACAAGATTAAAAAAGTTTTCTTTATTAAGAGATTTACAAAAAGACGGAAAGAATATAAATAAATTTTATTGTGAAGACCCTTTAAATCCAGATTATCAAAAGATAAATGAAAGATTTGAGGAAATGACTCCTAGGGATATTGTTAATATATTGAAAGGAGAAGTCGCAGTATTAGAAGATAAATATTCTACTCAAACTGAAATTGAGGAAGGGTATCTTGCAGATGGACTTAGAGAATTAATTGAAAACCTAAAGAAAAAGCCAGAAGTTGGTTTTCCATTACAAGGTGAAATATTTAATACTGTAACAAGAGGTGCAAGAAAAGGAACACTTTATCTTCGAAGTGGTGCTACTGGTGTAGGTAAAAGCCGTTCTATGGTTGGTGACGCCTGTAGTATGGTTTTTCCAATTAGATATGAGCCAAAATATGGAAAATGGATTTCTACAGGTACTCCAGAAAAGATTTTGTATGTAATAACAGAGCAAAATAAAAATGAAATTCAAACAATGATGTTAGCTTACTTAACGGGTATTAATGAAGATGTATTTAAGTATGGTACATTTACTGATGAACATATAGAAAGAATAAATAAAGCAATAGAAATTGCAGAACAATATAGAGATTATTTTATGTATACACATATTGCTGACCCATGTGCATCGGTTATTACCAACTTATTTAGAAGATATAATTTTCAAAAAAATGTTGAATATTTTTTCTATGATTATGTATTCTCTTCACCAGCAATGTTAACAGAATATAGAGATTTAAAATTAAGAGAAGATGTTGTATTAAGAATGTTTACTACTAATTTAAAAAATCTTGCTATCGAATTAAACGCTTTTGTTATGACCGCAACTCAATTAAGTAATATTGATGATGAAAAAAATAAAGGAGGCTTTAAAGATACTACTAATATTAGAGGTTCAAGAGCAATAGTTGACTTGTGTGATTTCGCTTGTATTATGTCAAGGCCTTCAATAGAAGAATTAAAAATTATAAGTGGTTTCCAAAAAAGATATAATTTTGAGCCTAACTTAGTTACAGATATTTTTAAAAATAGAGGCGGCCGCTGGACGATGATAAGAATATGGTCATTAATGGATTTGGGAACTTGTAAAAGATATGATTTATTTGTAACGACTCCAAATAATGAACCTATAGAGGAATTTCAAATAGTTGAATTTAACTTTGAAAAAACTCCAGAAATGTTAGAGTTAGAAAAACGTTATAATAGTAATATAGATTTTTCAGAAGAAGATAATACTGATAAATTAATTTCAATGATAAATCTTGAAACCGGTGAAGTAGTTGAAAAGAAAATTGATGCAATTAAAGAAGCATTTGGTAATGATGAACAAACAAAAGAAAGGTTAAAGAATGTTTCGTTGGGTGATATGTTATGATTGATTTAAAAAAATTAAAAGAACAATTAACTCCCGAAGATATAATCGAATTAGTAACCTTTCTAGGTGCAGATAGATTTATTCAAAGAAATAATTATATTATATTTCCAACAATTTGTCATAATATAGATAGTGAAGAAGCAAGTTTAAAACTTTATTATTATGAAAATTCTCAGTTATTCAAATGTTACACGGGCTGTCCAGAAGAAAGTTTTGATATTTATGCTTTATTTGAAAAAAGATTTAAATTATTAAAAAAGAATTATGACTATTATAAAGATATAGTTTTAGTTATAGCAAAAAATAAAAAAGTAGTAGAATTTAATAATCAAATTTTTAATGATAAATATGAGTCCGATTTTTCTCAATATAACTCACCAAATATTGTATTAAATATTCCGACTATATCAAAAAGAATTTTAAAAGCTTTTACATTTTTTCCAACAGCAGAATGGTTAAATGATGGTATCAGCGAAGAAGCTATGAAAGAATATAATATACTTTATTCTATTGATAGAAATAGTATAATTATTCCACATTATAATGAAAAAAATGAATTAATTGGTATAAGAGGAAGAAATTTAAACGATGAGGATATAGCTTATGGAAAATATACTCCAGTACAAATTGAAGGAAAAATTTATTCTCATCCACTTACATATAATCTTTATGGATTAAATAATGTAAAAGAAAATATTGAAAGATATAGAATGGCTATTATTGCAGAGGGTGAACTTTCGCCCTAATCCATTTTTCTACTAATCAGTAGGGTCATAGAAATATGGCTAACGGTCAACTAAAGCGTGAGCTTAAGGTGGTAAGAGAGTCTAAGTCTTAATTTCTAAGATACGATAATACCGTGGGAAGATTTGCAGAAAGATTTTTTCTAGAGAAAACCTCCTTGCAATTTACTTATATTTAGAAAATTAAGGAGGCAATATAAATGAATGTAATTTACGCTTATGTTAAAAAAAGTGATAATAAAGTTGTATATGTAGGTCAAACTTCTAATTTAAAACAACGAAGATATGCTCATGAAAAGAAAGACCCTTATTATGAGTATTAGAAAGAATATAACTATCCACTTAGTAGAGGTATTAGAAAATATGGTGCAGATGCTTATGAGTGTATAATTTTAGAATAGAATGTGCCAATAGAAAAATTAAATGAAAGAGAAATATATTGGATAAAATTTTATAATACATATGAAGATCCAGAAGGATATAATCAAACTGCAGGTGGAGAAAAATACGAAATATATACGAAATTTAGTAAAGAAGTTATACTTACAGCAAAGCAATTATTAAAAGAACAAAAACCATTTAAAGAAATTTCTGATATTACAGGTATATCAATTGTTATGTTATCAGAAATAAATAATGGAAAAAGACATTATGATGAAAATGAAGAATACCCTTTAAATTACTATACACACGGAAGAAAAGTATCTCCAGAGGTAATTAAAGATATTCAATCTACTCTAATTGAATCTAAATTAACTAACCAGCAAATAGCACAAAAGTTTAATGTACCAGAAGCAACTATAACTAAAATCAATTTAGGTATTATTTATGTAGATAAAAATTTAAAATACCCCTTAAAGAAAAGAGTTGTATCTGGAAAAAGAAAAGTTTTAAATAAACAAGAGATGCAAGAATTAATAAATAAAATTCAAAATACAACGATTTCTTTTAATTAGTTAGCTTTAGATTTTGGAGTGAGCGTAAGAACAGTTTATAATATAAATAATGGAGATTCTAGAAAATAGAAAGGACTAATATATCCTTTACGCAAATAACCTGTATCGACTATCTCCGTGGCGGAGAGTACATCTATTATTGATACATAGATGGAAATAGTGGACTAATATTTATATATTGGAAGATTTAGTCAGGGCTTATAGAAATATAAGAATAACTGGAAAAGAGTTGTTTGCAATATTATACAATGTTTGGAAAAGATAAAAATATATGTTGCGCCGCTTGCGGTAGCAATATTCATTATTATCAAATAGAATTACTTTTGCGGCATAATGTCGATAAGATTTTAATTGCTTTTGATAAAGAAGGAGAAGATTGGAAAGAACAACAAAAATATTTTAAAAAATTAGAAAATTTTTGTTTAAAATATAGAAATAAAGTTGAAATGGGCTTTATATGGGATTCACAAAATCTTTTAAAATTAAAAGATAGCCCATTTGATAAAGGGAAAAATACTTTTTTAAAACTATATAAAGGAGCGTTGTGGTATTAAATGAAGTATATACAAAAGACAAGTTAGAATTTTACAAAAAATTTTCTTAATAATCTTTTAATTGATAGAGGAATTATAAGTAACCTTACAGAAGAAGAAAAAGAAAAATTTTTTAATCCAACATTAGATAATGAAATAGATTCTAGTTTACTTGATAATATCTAGGAAGCATATCAATTACTTTTAACACAGCAGCATTGTTCTTTAACTATATGTGTGATGTGGTAAGCAAGGATTTCGCTTTTTCCTTAAATTATCATATACCAGAAGGCAAAGAGCATGGTCTAGCAACAATAATGGATTGGTTCCCCGAACAAGGCAATGGTGCACTTATCGTAATGCCAGATAGTTCTAGTAATGACTATGAATAGCATAAGGAATTAAAAGAACGTGGATATGATATACTTGTTCTTGACCACCATGAAGCAGATCATTATAGTGAAGATGCGGTGGTTGTAAATAATTAGCTTTCAAAAAATTATCCTAATAAATTTTTAAGCGGAGTTGGTATTGTTTTTAAATTCTTTGAATATTGGGAACAACAGCAACAATATGAGAAAAATTATATTTATAATTATATAGACCTCGCCGCCCTCGGAATTATTAGTGATGTTATGCAAATGACCACTTTGGAAAATAGATTTATTTGTGATTATGGATTAAGTAATATTAACAATGAGTTTATTAGAAAACTAATGAAAAAACAATGCTATTCTCTATTTGGAATTAAAGAAGAATTTTGGACTGATGATTATTATACCAATGGAAAATTGACACAGCTAAAAGTTGCTTTTTATATTACACCAAAGAAAGACTATTCCTTTCTTTTATTAGTCCTAATATAGAAGTTCCATCTACTAAGCGCGGTGAAAAAGGATTGCAAGAAACAATTTGTACATAGACAATTAGGAATTGTGTAAATGCGAAAGCAAAACAAAAGAAGGAACAAGAAAAAGCGGCAGAGTTATTAGGTATTCAAATATCTAATAATAATTTAGAAGATAATAAAATTTTAATTCTTAATGCTGATGAAATAGATGTTGATACTACTTTAACGGGCCTGTGCGCCATGGAAGTTGCGGCAAAATATAAAAAACCAGTTTTATTAGGTAGAACCACAGTAGATGGTAAAGAGTTACGTGGTTCTATTAGAAATTTTGATAATAGCCCTTTAAAAGATTTTAAGTCATTTCTAATGTCATCAGGATTAATGATTTATGTTGCTGGTCATGCTAATGCCGCTGGTTTCGACATACCAACAGCTTATATTGAACGGCTCAACGATTTTGCAAATAAAGAATTGAAAGATTATAATTTTAATGAAAAATATTTTGATGTTGATTTTATTGTAAATGGTAATTGTAGCTATTTAAATGAATTAATATTTGATTTAGATAGAGGTAGCAAATTGTTTGGTCAAGGCTGTAATGAACCTAGAATTGCTATTGAAAATATAACTATCAATAGTAAAGATATAGTAGTGCAAGGTGCAAGAAAAGATACTATTAAATTTGTTATAAATGGTATTACTTATATTAAGTTCTTTGCTAAAGATTTAATTGAAGAAATTAAATCAAAAGAAGGAAAGCTAACAATGACAGTATTAGGAAGAGGATTAGTTAATAGATGGATGGGCAGAGAAATCCCATAGATATTAATTGATGAAATTGAATTTAAAGAAGCTAGTATTTATGACTTTTAAGGAGGAAATTAATAATGGAGTTTGAGGAAGAGTATAAAAACCAAACAGATAGATTCGAAGAATATGAAAATCAAATTTTAGAAGATAATCATAATGGAGCAATATTTTGCAGTAAACCACATAAATATCTTCATTATTTCTTAATAAAATATAAAAATAAAATTTTAGGAGTAGGAGATCGACACTGTGTTCCACACGAATTAATAGGTTAGATAGAAGTAATAAGAGTGCCACTTTTGCTTGAACAGAATTTTGTAAGAAATTTTACAAATATTTTTAAAATTAAATATGAAGAAAATTCTATGAAAATTTCAAATATTGAAAATTGTAAAGATAGACTTCTTAATGAAGATGATAATTATAATTTATATGATTATGCAACAGATATTGAAGAATTTTATAATAAGCAAAAGACTTATATTCCTCATACATATTTATGTCATACTAATAATATAGGTGATGCTATTGAATATGCAAATGAATTAAGAGCAAAAGATTTAGGAATTAATAAGGAGGAAATTAATAATGGAAATAATGAAGCAAACTGATGAAATTAGAGTTGAAACAGAAGAAGAAGCTAAGGCTTTAATCGAAGATTTTAAGCAAAAGGCTTTGGAAAATGGATATGAAATTGCAAGTTATTCTTCTACTAAAAAAGAAAAGAAGTCTAAAGGGGAAGTCATAGCAGAATGGTGGATAGTTAAAATTGTAAAGAAGTGGTGATAACATGAAGTATATAGTAAAATCAAGAGGACTTGGAAAAACATATGATTTAATTGATTTATGCCATGCACAAAATGGAATATTAATTGTTCCAACAGAAGCTAATAAAAATTATATTTTCAATATGGCTTATAATGATTTAGGTATTCCTCCAGAAAACCTTACTGTTATTAGTTGTAATGAAATATATAAGTTAAAAGAAAATGATCTAAATAGACCTATTTTTATGGATGAATGCTTGATATGCTTAGAAAAACTTTTAGGACAAAATATTAATACTGTATCTTTTACTCTTTAATTACGCCGCCGCATAAAAAATGCGGCGGTAACTTTATTTAATTGACTTTTTAAAAAAATTATATTATAATATATATAGAAAATGAAAAGGAGTTCATAATAATAGTCCATAATAAAACCGAATTTTATAGATATGAGGTATTAATATGCTACTTTAAAATAGAAACAATAAAGGAGTGATTATAATGGAAAGAAAAAAATTAAATGAATACTATAAAAATAAATTCGGAAAAGATTTTCCAAGTTCAACTTTATCTAAGTGGGTGAAAGAAGGTAGAGTTAAAGCAATTAAAAAAGATAATGGCTTATATGATTATGATTTTGAGAGTTTTAAAGAAATAGTAGATAGTCCAAAATACATAACAGCACTTAAAGCTACAAAATCAAAGCCAGAAGATTATATAGGAAAAGTAAAAGGACAATTATTAATTAAAGGAATTGTTCCTATTAAAGAGAGAAAAGAAAAGGATTATAAAGGAACAATCATGTATTGTGATTGCTTAGCTTGTGGAAAACAAAATGTACAAGTGCGTTTTTCTTATTTAACTGATAATGGAAATTATCATCAAGAGTCTTGTGGATGTTTAAGAAAACAAAGAGCATTTTTAGCAAGCTCTAGAAATGATTTAACTCTTGAACATTTAATACCTTTTTAGGAAGATTTTGAAAAATTTTTAATTGTACATAAATTAATTCGATTAAATACAGATAGATATTATACAGATTGTCCAATAGATGAATATGTTTCAGCTTTAACTATTATGTATAATGATGAATAGTTTAATGCAGTTTATAATTTTTGGAAAATGCAAGAAAATAATTCAAATACTTTCTATGATTGGGCTAAACCAAGCTTAGATCATATTATTCCTCGTTCTAAAGGAGGTGGACATAATATTGAAAATTTACAGGTATTGACTGTTTTTGAGAATTTGGCAAAAAGAGATATGACTTGGAAAGAATGGGAAGATTTTAAAAAGAATACGAATACACAATCAGATTATTTTATTGAGAATATTTTAAAGAATTGGAGGGAAGGAAGATGAGTTATAGTCGTTTTGACACTCATGCGCATAGCGAATACTCAAATATCCGCTTACTTTGACTCTATTAATAAGATACCTGATATGATGAAAACAGCATATAGTCTTGGTTATAACGGTATTACATTAACTGACCACGAATGTCTGTGTGGGCATATCCAATGGTTAGATACAGAAGAAAAACTAAAGAAAAACGGAGATATTCCAGAAGATTTTAAATGTGCTCTTGGTAATGAAATCTATCTTGTAGAAGATAGAAATAATATAGAACGTTATTGGCACTATATATTAATAGCAAAAAATAGTGATGGACATCGTGCATTAAGAGAGTTAAGTTCTACTGCTTGGTATAATGGTTTTAGTTCTAGAGGAATGATGCGTGTTCCAACAGAAATGAAAGAACTCGAAGCAATAGTAAAGAAATATCCAAATAGTTTAATAGCAACTAATGCTTGTATTGGAGGTTTTATTGGAGGAAGAGTTCTTCAACTTATTAAAGCAGAAAGTAGTAATAACGAACAAGAAATATATAACTGTAAAAGTGATATAGACAAATTCATTCGTTGGAATATAGATTTATTTGGTGATGATTTTTATATAGAACTTGCCGCGGGTACATCAAAAGATCAAATTAAATTTAATAAAAGAATAGGTATGATAGCAAAAGCCTATAATAGAAAAATGATAATTGGTTCAGATGCTCATTACTTAACTGAAAAAGAGCGTCCAGTGCATAAGGCTTATCTTAACTCAAAAGAGGGAGATAGAGAGGTAGACGAGTTCTATTGGGATGCTCACTTTATGACCTGTGACGAATGTATCAAGAATTTTGAAGGTATTTTCTCTGTTGAAGAATATAAACAGATGTGTGATAACTCAATGGAGATTTATAATAAGATAGAAAAGTTTAGTCTTTCTCATACCTCAATTATTCCAGAGGTTAAGGTTAAAGATTATCCTAAAAATCTATATTTTAAAGAAGATTATCCTATTCTTAAAGGATTAATGGAAAGTGATAATATTCAAGAAAGATATTGGGTTAATCAATGTGTAGAAGCATTAGAGAAGAAAGAACTTAATAAACCAAAATATTTTGAACGACTTGAAATTGAAGCTGATGTAATTAAAACAATAGGTGAAAAGTTAAATGATTGCCTATTTAAATACTTTAATACATTCCAGCATTTTATTAACTTGTTTTGGGACTGCGGCTCTATCGTAGGTCCAGGGCGTGGTTCATCAGTTTGTTTCTTATCTAATTACTTACTCGGAATTACTCAGCTTGACCCTCTTGTTTGGAAATTGCCTTATTGGAGATTTCTAAATAAAGAGCGTGTGGAGTTGCCCGATATTGATATAGATCTGTCTCCATCGAAAAGAAAACAAATCTTTGAAGCGATGAGACAGGAATTAGGAGAGCTTAATGTTGTCCAAGTTTGTACTTTTGGTACTGAAGGAACTCGTTCAGCGATCGCGGCAGCAGGTAGAGGATATCGTTCACCACAATATCCTGATGGACTTGAAGTAGAAACTACACAGTATCTTAGTGGTCTTGTGCCGCAGGAACGTGGTTTCCTTTGGTCAATCAATGACCTTGTTTACGGTAATCCAGAAAAAGATAGACAACCTGTTACTGCCTTCATTCAAGAGGTTAATAAGTATCCTGGTTTACTCGATATTATTATGGCGATTGAAGGGCTTGTTAATAAACGTGGACAGCACGCATCAGGAGTTATTCTTTATAACAATTCTCCTTTTAATACAGGCTCAATTATGAGAAGTCCAAATGGAGATTTAACAACACAGTTCTCCCTCCATCAGGCAGAAGAAGCAGGAGATGTAAAGTATGACTTTCTTGTTACTGAAATTTGTGATAAGATAACTACTTGTATTGAACTCCTTAAAAAAGATAATTTTTTTGATAAAAATAAAACTTTAAGACAAATATACGATGATTATCTTCATCCTTCAAAAATCAATTTAAAAGATGAAAGAATGTGGAAAGCACTTGGAAATGGAGAAGTGCTTGATGTATTTCAGTTTAGTACAGGTGTTGGACTTGCAACAGCAAAACAAGTAAAACCACAAAATCCTGAAGAGTTAACATCGGCAAATGCATTGATGAGACTTATGGGAGAAAAAGGCAAAGAAAGACCACTTGATAGATATTGTAGATTGAAGTCTGATATGAGTCAATGGTATGACGAGGTTAGAGCAAGAGGATTAACAGAGGATGAAATTAAAATCCTTGAACCTTATTATCTGCCAAACTATGGAGTTCCTGCTTCACAGGAAGATTTGATGATGGTATGTATGGATGATAATATTGCTCACTTTACATTAAAAGAAGCTAATGCGGCGAGAAAAACAGTTGCAAAGAAACATATGGAAGAAATCCCTATCCTCCAAGAAAAATTTATATCTCAATGCCCTAATAGAAATTTTGGAGAGTACGTATGGGAAACAACAATGGGTCCGTAGATGGGATGAGTAACGCATGTCCCGTCAAATATCTTTTCCTCTTATCAGAGGGGTTCTAAATTTTTAGAGCTAACGGTGGACATTTCTACTTTAATTTAGAAATAAGTTATCTAGAAATGAATACCGTGGGAATCATTTTAAAGATAACAATAAATAGGAGTGGTTATATGTATTATATTTATTGTTATAAAAATAAATTAAATGGACACAAGTATGTGGGTTAGACAAATAATATTGAAAGAAGAAAAAGAGAACATTTAAGTTCGGCGTTTAATGAAAAGTCAAAAGATTATAATTCACTTTTTCATTCAAAAATTAGGTAGTATGGAATTGAAAATTTTGACTTTGCAATACTTGAAGAACTAAATACTGAAGACACTATTTTAGTAGATGAAAGAGAACGATATTGGATTGACTTTGAATAGAGTTTTGTTAAGAATAATGGATATAACTTAACAACAGGAGGTCAATATCAATAGTAGAAACAAAAGATGATTACAAAAGAATAGGCTAAATAGATACAACAAGATTTATTAAATAAGGTATCTTATAAAGAAATTAGCAAAAAATATTCTATAATTAGTAGTTATATATCAATGATTAATTAGGGTAATTACTTTTATGATGAAACTTTAAATTATCCTTTACAGAAATTTTATAAAAAAGATGAAGAATATCAAGAATTAGTTTCTCTTTTAAAATATAGTGATTTAACATTAAAACAAATTTCTGAAAAACTTAACATAGGATATTCAACAGTAAAAAAGATAAATGCGGGTACTTTAAGATACGGTTTATCAGATACTTATCCTATAAGAGATAAGAGTGTTTATGAAATAAGAGCAGATATTGTAAAAAATTTATTAATAAACACTAACTTAACAAAAGCAGAAATTATGTTACAAGCTAAAGTTAGTGAAGAAACAGTAAGACGTATTAATATAGGTGAAACCCACTACGATTCAAATTTAACTTATCCTTTAAGATGAAGCCTGTATCGACTATCGCAGGTCAAGCTGCGAGTAGGGCTATTATTGATACATAGCGTGATTTTAGGCAACGAAGTCACCGTAAGCCGAAACAGATATTGTCATGTCAGTGTCAGACATGAGTTAAAATATAGTCAGAATAAGAATATTTATTATTCGATGCGTTTGCAAAACCTCACGCACTTGCTTATTCTTTCGTTGGTATTCAAACTCTTTATCTTGCAACAAATTATCCTGTTATTTATTGGAACTGCGCCTGCTTAATTATTAATGCAGGTGGCGCAGATTTGTTAGATGCAGATGATGTAGTTGTTAATGATAATTCTTCTGATGAAGTAATTGAAGAAGTTGAAGTAGACGAGGAAGAAAAGAAGAAAAAGAAGAAAAATAAGAGCGTTAACTATGGAAAAATTAGTACAGCAATTGGAGAGACTAAAGCAAAAGGTATTGTAGTTCTTCCTCCAGATATTAATAAGTCCGATTTAATCTTTAAGCCAGATATTAATAGAAATGCAATTATCTATGGTATGAAAGGTATTAATAGAATAGGTACTGAATTAGTTATTCAAATCTTCCAGAACCGCCCTTATACTTCGATTGAAGATTTTCTTAGCAAAGTTAAGGTTAATAAACCTCAGATGATTAACTTAATCAAAGCAGGTGCATTTGATGAGTTATATGATAATGATAGAATTGCAATAATGAATAAATATCTTGATATGATAGCAGAAAAGAAAAAGAGAATTACTCTCCAGAATATGAATATGCTAGCTACAAAAGGTATGATTCCAAAAGAATTTGAATTTGAACAAAGAGTATTCTTCTTTAACAAATATATCAAAAGAAAAGGTAATAGAGATGATAAGTACTACTTTATTGATACTATTTCTTATAAGTTCTTTGAAGAGAACTATGACATAGAAAAATTAACAGATATTGTAATAGATGGCGATAATATTAATGCAAAGCTTAGCCAAACTATTTGGGATAATATCTATGATAAGGCAATGGATCCAATACGTGGATGGATGAAGAAGAATCAGCAAGAGATACTTGATAATCTTAATAATAATCTTGTAGAAGAAGTAAGAGAAAAATACGCACTCGGTACACTTTCTTCTTGGGAAATGGATAGCTTAGGTTTCTATTATCACGAACATGAACTTGCAAATCTTGATAATAAGACTTATGATATTGTAAACTACTTCGATTTGAATGAAGAGCCAGAAGTTGAGAGAACATTCTTGACAAAAGATCAGAGTCAGATTACTATGTTTAAGATTAGTAGAATTGCAGGAACAGTTATTGACAAAGATAAGAACAAGAGTTCAGTTACATTGTTAACTCCAAATGGAGTTGTAGTTGTTAAGGTTTGGAAAAACCAGTTCGCCGCCTGGGATAAGCAGATTTCTGAAAGACAGCCAGACGGAAAGAAGAAGATAATTGAGCGCAGTTGGTTCCAGAGAGGAAACAAACTTATCATAACAGGTATAAGACGCGGTGATAACTTTATTCCTAAAAAATATAAGAATACACCGTATCCTTTATTTGAAAAGATTAATGAGATTGAAAACGGTATAATAGTTGATAGTAGTACAGAGAGAGCGGAGGCGAGTGCATGAGTGTATATGGTTTATACGACTTGGATTTATGGCACTGCCCTAAACATTATCCTAATCTTGAATTAATGAAGATTTATAATTATCACTATACTAAAGGAGATAAAGTATTAATGGTGCGCCCAGGTGATGATACTGGGCGCTTCAATAAGGTTATTTATTTCAAAGAAAATTCTGTATTTTTAATTCCTAAAAATGTAAATGTTTATGGAAAAAATAAAGAAATTTATGGATATGGTTTTACAAAAATGTATTTTCCTCTTGATGAAAAATATCACAATGTGCCGCCGCTATATAATTTGTATGATTTGTTTAATGAAAAATTTAATAGAAGTAATTATACTTTAATGAAAAATAATTCTTTTATTCGTTTTGAGAATAAAGATTTTTCAGATTTTAAAAAAGATTGTAAACACATTTTTATAGCCGACCATAATTTTTGTTACTTACCAGAAGCAGACTTATTTAGAAAAGAATATAAAGATTATAAATTTAATTATCTTCGTAGATTAGAAATAAGAGACAAAGAAACTTTTTATAAATTTAGGGGTTTTAATGATAATAGAAAATATTTTATTAACTTTAGATTTGATGAAGATTTCCTTTTAGAAAATTATAATAAATATATAACTTTAAACTGGTCTGTTAGATATGAAAATGAAACGGAAGAACACCAACTTATGCGACTCGCGGCACTAGTACTTTTTTATAAAAGTCAAAATCAATATCCAGATATAAAACAAATAGATTTAAGCAAAGATACTTTTATAAAAGATATATTATTTTGGGGCTATAATTTTAATCAACTTTCTTTTAAAGATTTTTATGAGGGTAATAAAAAAGTAATTGGGAGATTAAATACTACTTCTTCTGATGTTAGGCTTTTATTAAAAACTAATCCAAAAGAATTTAAAAGTTCAGACATTGACTTTTCCAAAATTTTGTGATATTATATATATAATAAGGAGGGGATGATATGGATATTTTAAAGTCAAAAAAAGAGAAATTAGAAAATATTAATTTTTAGATAGGAGAAATCCAAGAAAAAATAAATTCTTTTCCTGTTACAACTTTTGTTCTAAATAAAGAAATTGCAGATTTAATGGCTAAATTTCAGAGTTTAAACCAAGAGAAAAAAACTCTTGAAGAAGAAATTAAAAGTATGGAGGACAAAGATTGATGACCAATATATATTTTACTAATGAAGATGGTAGCTTAAAAACAAAAGAAGAATTTACAAAAGAAATGTCAGAGCTTTATGATAAATACGCTAATCAAGAAGCAGAAGACGAAGAAGCAAGAGTTCTTTTTTAGTGTACAATTAATCCTGAAACCCAAATAGATGCTCAGAAATCATTAAATACTTTTAATTTTTTGACAAGAACTTTTTTTATAAATGATACAATTACACAACATACCGCTAAAGATATTTTTAGTGCCATTAATTTATTCAATAGAGTAGACTATGCAATACCGCCAGATGAGCGTCGCCCTATAAAACTTATTATAAATAGTTATGGTGGGGATTTATATGCAGGATTTACTATAATAAGTGCTATAAGAGCATCATAGACTCCTGTTTATACCTATAATGTAGGAACTGCTTTTAGTTGTGGCTTCTTTATTTTAATTAATGGTCATAAAAGATTTGGTAGCGAGTACTCTTCTTATTTGTTCCATTAGGGGTCAAATTTTTGTGGAGGAGATGCTCATAAAGTAATATAGGAAGTAGATCACTATAAGTATCTATTAAAACAAATGAAAAAGAATGTTATAGAGGAAACAAAAATTTCTTCTGAATTATTTGAAGAACATCAGAAAGACGATTGGTATTTTGATGTAAAAAAAGCTGTAAAACTTGGAGTAATTGATGAAATTATGACCGATATAAACTTAGATAATTTTGCAATCAAGGAGGACAAGAAAGATGGAGCAGAATAATAATATTGAACAAACTATTAATATTGAAAAAACTTTGCCAGCAGATAAATTAGTTGCCGCCTCTAATAAACAATCAGAAAAAGATTTAATTTTAGAATTTCTTAATTTAATTCCAGTTAAAAATATTAAAGAAGTTCTTGAAACAGTTTTTAAAGACCCTAGTTATCAAGAATCTGTATTATCAACAATTAGAACATCAGGCGGAGACAAAGACTTTTTAACCGATAAAGAAGGTTTAAATAAATATATTGAAAAAGTTAAAATAAGTACTCTTCCTCAATCAAAAAAAGATTTTATCGAATTCTTTTTAACCAATGTTATCATAGTAACATCTGAACTTGTAGAAGTTCCTCGTCAAAGAATTGAAGTTGAAATTAAGAAGCTCTCTGAGGATGCTAAGCTTCCAGAATATGCTCACTTAACTGATGCAGGTGCAGATATATTTGCATTAGAGAATACTTATATTAAGCCAAAAGAAACTAAACTTGTAAAGACTGGTATCGCAGTTGCTATACCAGTTGGATATGAAATTCAGATTAGACCTCGTTCTGGACTTAGCTTAAAAACACCTCTTAGAGTTGCTAATGCTCCTGGCACAATTGATGCAGACTATAGAGGTGAAGTTTGTGTAATTATGTGGAATAGTGGTAATGAAGCTATTGAAATTGAAGCAGGCGATAAGATTGCTCAAATGGTAATTAGTGAAGTACCTATGATTAAGTGGAAGGAAGTCACAGAGCTTAGCTCTACTGAGCGCGGCGCAGGTGGTTTTGGTTCAACAGGGAACTAAGGATTGGTGTAAATGGGAAGTAAGATAAAATTAGAAGATGTATAGAAAGTATTTGAAGAATAGGGTTGGAAATTAATTTCAACAAAATATACAAATCTAAAAACAGAATTAGAAGCAGAATGTCCAAAAGGTCATAAAATTTTTGTTACTTTTGATAAATTTAGAAAAGGTAATTATAAATGTCCCATATGTGAAAAAATGCCATATGCTAATACAAAAGCAATTTCAGCAACCAAACCAAAAGGTACTTATAGAATACTTGCTTTTGATTAGGCTACTATAACTTCAGGTTGGAGTTTGTTTGATAATGAAGAATTAAAAGGTTTTGGACATTGGACCAGTCAAGGAACAAGAAGTACAGAAAAAATTGCATTAACTAAATATTGGTTTGTTTCTATGATATAGAAATATAATCCAGATATAGTTATATTAGAAGATATATAGTTACAAAAATTTTAGATTAATGGTAACGAAGGAGATGCTGTACTTACTTTTAAAAAGTTAGCTCATTTACAAGGGGTGTTAAAGAATTACTTATTTGAAAGTGGTTTTTAGTATGAAATTGTTTCACCTTCGACCTGGAGAGCGTATTCTGAAATAAAAGGAAAAACAAGAGGAGATAAAAAAAGAAATGCCTAGTTAAAAGTTGAAAAACTTTATAATATAAAAACAACACAAGATGAATCAGATGCAATTTTGATTGGAAGATGGGCAGCCGAGTGTTATAAAAAAAGTAAAGTAATTACTTTTTAATAAAAAAAAAGAGTTTAGATTACTCTAAACTCTTTAATATAAAACCTCTTAAATAGGAAAAGCAGTAGAAGCCGACTACTGCTTTTCTTTTTTAATCCTTTACTTTGTAGATACACCATATAAAACGATTTGAGGGGTCAAAAGTATCATAGCAAACTCCATCAATAACACAAGTTATATGTCCAGCCATAGTTACTAAATATCGACCTGGCAAAGATTTATTTAAAAAATCTTTTAAAGTAATAAAAGAGGAAGAATTCAAACAATATCTAGGAAAACGCTAAGACAAATAATCATCTATAAATTCTGTTTCAGAAAAAGTTATGCCTTGCCGCCGAGCATAATCGGAAAGCTCTTTATAAGTACTATCCCAACTATGCTCAGTTGCTAAAGCAATAGCTCTAATACTACAATCGCTTACATTTCTACCGAAAGGATTATTATTATAGTATTTATACATTACATTTTTTTAAGCTTATCTACATATTTTCTAACTATTTCTTTTTCCTGAGAAGATTCTGCAAAATCATTCATAAACTCAACAAAATTAACAATCGCGCTCATAGTCATTTCAATACCTTCAATCATTCTTGATTTACTATCTCCATCCCTATATCTTCTACGACCTTCGTTGTAATTATAAACTCCTTCTCTTACTCTTTCTAAGTATCTTTCACTTCTTTCGTCTAATGGATAATGTTCATTATAACTTCCTCTTTCATTATATCCGCCGCGCTCATTATATCCATCACGATATGAACTACGACCTCTATCATAAGAATCTTCTGTCATTTGTTTATAATACTCGGCCTCTTTTAAATCTTTAAAAATATCCATCAACTTATAAGCTGTTTCAAGATTAGAATTAGTTATACCCTTCTCTCCAATATTTTCAAGTTCTCTTTCAACTTTACTGCAAAGTTCATGCATCATCAGTTACCGCCTCCTGTTGTATTAGTTTCTGGTGGAGTAGGAAGTGGTAATGATACAGGTGCCGCAGAGCGACAACGGCAACGACCACAATCACAATTTAAATTACCAAGTAATTTAAAAACTCCAGATTGTATATTTGTATATACTCTTGTTGCATATCTAGTTCTAGTACCAATCTAGCAAGCGTTAACATTAGTACAATTACAGTTTACTAATGGATACATAATAGTATCATCGTCTCCAATAGTAATCATAACATTTGCAGCAATAGTAGTATCAACTGGAATTTCCTACCCTATTACAATACAGTATTTTTCTCCATTTTCATAATTACCACTTGGTATATTAATGATTAAATTTGGCTCTGTAAAAGTTACATCTTCTGAAATAACCAAATGATTACAGAGACATCCTACATTTGAGCAAGCCATATTTACTCACCTCAGAAGTTGCCGCAGCCACAACCGTTAACGGCATTGTAATTTAAAGACTGATATGGAGAATTTACTAGCCAAGAAGGCTTAGCGATGGGCTGAAGCTGATTAATGATAGCATCTGTTTGAGCCTATTGAGAAATCTGGAAACGAGCAGACTGAAGTTCAGTTCTAAGGTTATCCATTTCTTTTTGGTTCATAAAGTCGATTAGTCTATCACCAAGTCTATCAATGCCAACCATTGTCTAATTCTGGTTTTGAGCCATCAGATATTTAATATCATCCTGGCCTCTTTCAATATCACAAGCATTAGTAGCAATAGCATTTACGATGCTATTAAGTCCTGTTTGAGTATTGAAATTAGACTGCATAATTGCTTCTCTAGTATCGCAGCAGCATTTTGACATATTGTAATTAGTTTCACAAAGTTGATGCTGAATACCATTAAAACCATTATTAAGAGTAGAATTTACGCTGTTTGTAGCATTACAAATCTGATTTTGTAATCCTGCGTAGCTCTGTAAGTTAGCTTTATCAGAGCTTGCAAAAGCTTGCTGAATCGCTGTGCCTAAATTTGTAGTTGCAAGATTGTTTTGATAGAAACCATCAATTACTGAATCGTGTGTAGCACGGATACCATTATCGAGTGCATTAAAGTTAAATGCATCTGTCATTCCTTGTGCTGTTGCTGGACTGCAACATGGGCCAAAGCCATTGCCAAATCCATTTCCTGCTGGAATAACTACGGTATTGGTGCCGCCATCACCATTTCCGCCGAAGCCGTTGCCTCTGTTAGCAAAAGCGAGGAATAATACGAGTATAATAACCCACCACGCTCCAGAACCATTACCGCCAAAACCATCTCCATTGTTTCTTGAAAGGGCAAGGGCATCTGCTACGGTTAAACCTTTTTCTTCCATAATATAAAACCTCCAAAAAAATTTATTTTAACTTCACATTATTTTAACATCTGGAAAAAACTTGAAAGTTCAGTATTTAAGTCGAGTCCATATTGAGAAAATATTTGTGAAGCTAAGTTCATTAAATTTTGCTCATCACCATTTTGAGCATACTAAATAAGAGCTGATATTCTTGGGTCGTTAATATTGCTATTTTTAATCATTTGGAGAGCCGCCTCCTAAGCATTACGACCTTTCATTAGCTAAGCTATTTGTTGTAAATTCTACATCATAAATTAAAATCACACTCCTTTTTAGGAATTATTTTGCCTTCTAATTCTTTTATTTTTTCATTACACTATTTTATCTAATTTTGTAATTCTTCAATATTCATATTATTTTTCTAGTCAGAATTTGTTTGCGGCGCAGCATCTATATTTTTTGTATTGTCTTCGTTTAATGGAACTATTTTATATGGATAAAACATAGGACTTCCATTTTGCATAGTTTTAATATACATTACGTTTTCTGGAATACATAGTGCTACTGAAACGCCGCCACCAACAGGAACATTTGCAACTTCTAAAGTTGAGTTTATATTGTAAACGTTACCCTGGGGCTAAAGAAACATAGACTATAAATTTTGATTTGTCTGATAGTGCGGCATATTGCCTACATTTGAATTAAAACCAAAAGCCATTTTAAACACCTCTTTTATTATTCTCTTGTGATTAAAAGTGGTAAAAAATGGTAAAAACTATAAATATAAAATACCAATTTCTGGAAATTTTATGGGAATACAGTATTGTTAAAAATTATGTTAAAAGTTTTTATTAATTTTAAACAAAATATATATGTAGCTAATAAATTGACTTTTTTAAAAAAAAATGAGATAATATATATATAGAAAAAAGGAGGTATTACTAATGAAGATTAAAAGATATTAGCTAAATAATATTTTAAAGGTTTTAAATGAAATAGGTGATAAAAAATTACCTATTCAATTACAGTATAAACTTTTAAAATTAAAACAACAGGCAGAAAATGAGCAATCATTACAACAAGAGCTTATTGACAAAAATTGCTTACAATTTCTAGAAAAAGATGAAAATGGTAATCCAATTCCTCAGGGCGGCGGTTATAAGATTCAAAAAGAAAAAATAGAAGAATGTAATAAAATTATTGCAGAAGTAATGGAAACTGAAATTGATATTAATGATTTTTCGATTACCTTAGATGAATTAGAAACTATGGATTTATCATTTGGACAAGCAGAAGCATTTATAATTTTTGTAAAAGAATAATAAAAAAGGACTAGAGTAATATCTAGTCCTTTTTATTTTTATCCCCAACTCTAAGTTGGATTATCAATAGTAATTGTATTTGGAATTTCATTTATATTTTCAGCCTCGTGTATTGTTCCACCAATATAAATTTTACCATTTGTTAATATTGTAAAAATATTATTTACAGAACTACTGCTTTGAGGCTGAGAAGCTATACACAATAATCGCTGAACAGGTTTTGATTGATCATCATCATCCAAATTATCTAAATTATTTAATAATAAAACAGTCTAATTATTAACATCAATTGTTTCTGTTCTGACATTTTTAAAAAATTGATTATTATGTTTATAAAATAAATCATTTTTTAATTCTGTTCCATCTAAATAAGTAAGATTATTTCTTATGTAATCTCCAGTGGCAGTCTCTGAAGTAGTATATAATAATATTAAATACTAAGTATTAAAAATATAACTTTTATTATTATTATCAATTAAAAAATATGTAGTAGAATTATTGTTAATAATTTCTGGACGTTCTGGCGTATATATCTCATTAAAACCAGCAGCGGCAAAAGGAGAATAATTAAGATTACCCTCTGTATCAATACAATCGCTTGCGGCAATAAGTGTAGTATTACTAATATTATTTCCACCTAGTTGAATTTTATAATGCCAAAACTAATAACAAGTAATATCACTTCTACTATCAATACTATTATCGTTCCACACAAAAACATTATCCATATTATATATAAATTCATTATTTTTAATATAATTTGGTTTTTGACTAGATGGATATTTTCTATAAATATCTACAATATAAGTAGTTGCTGAATCAAACTAAAAATCCACATGATACTAATTATTAATCTTAAAAAAGCAAACTTCTTTAACAGTAGTATCTATAATATTATCTTCTATAAAAATACATCTTTTCTTATTATCAAAATTATATACTGTATCAAGAATATTAGTTGTAATTGTATCCTATAAATTTGATGAAACTTTCATTTCTCCTTTAAGTTTTAATTGTGCAGAAATATCCCTATCCTCGGTTTCGCTTCTGCTTGGAGTAGAAGTTTCAAAAATAGAATTACCTTTATTATCATAAAGATAAAAACCAATATCATTACCCTATAATTCTTCTGTATCTATATTTCCATCTGTACCATTAAATTTATAACCAGCTCTTAATCTTATTTTATTATTTTCAGCTAATGATAATCCATATTTATTAAATCTAGTAAAATCAACTAAACTCTATGTGTTTTCTTGCGGTTTTCGATAAGCGGTAATACCAGCTTTATCCCATAAGAAATATACATAATTATTATCTACAAGTCTTATTTTTCCAATATCAATATTACCAAACTAAGCATAATCCATATTATATCCTTTAGGACTTATAACTTTAAGCCATGTTTCGCCGCCATTGGTAGAAAAGAATAATCCATCTCCAGTTAATTTATATCTGCTTGATGTATTTTGGAGGTCTTTTCCTTCTGTACCTTTATCATCTAATTTTAAATTATTATTTACATCTAAAAGGGTGAGATTTCCTTGGTCTAGAGTACCTTGTAAACTATCTTGTTTAATATAATGCTTAGCGGTAAAATTCTATGCTCGTTTATAAATATTTTCATTATAAGTTAAAGACTATACTGAAGCAGTAATTTGTTGGAATAAATCTTCAAATTGAGTTGTGTAGTTCTAAATACCTATCGAATCATTTAAGGTATCTAAATCATAATCAATTTCAGAAATAATAACTTTTTCTCTATTTGGTAAACCAGTTACAAGATTTACACCAAACATATCTATATCTTCTACAAAAGTAGTATCTGCTATATCAATAGAATAAATATCAGGATTCTCAATATTAGACTTTTCTAAATTAATTACAGAAATATTATAATTAACCTACGGCTTACAAGAATCCTCTAACACAGATATACTTCCCCAATAGTATTCATTATCAGTTAAATAATTTGAATCTGACCAGGTTCCTTCTTTTAAAAACGCTTCATATTTCTAATTGAATTTTTTAGTTAATTTTATAATTTCTTTTAATAAAGTTTTGCTTTCTTTTGTTAACTACTGTACTTGTTCGATAATTCCTTCTTCTTTACCAATAGTTCCGCATTGTTTATACTTATGTTTATCTATTATATCTTTTTTAAAATCTTCCCAAATATAATTTCCCTAATTAATAATTTCATCCCAAAAATATTCCTCTTTTCCTCTTCCTTTTTTATCTTCTTCCCTGATATCATCATAATTTATAATTGGATTTGTATCTGCATAGGGATTATAAAAAAAGCTATCAGTAAAGAATAATTCATTAATTAAACTCCATAACCTACTTGACTATTGATAATATTCAATTTCATATTTCTTATAGGTTTCAGTCTTCTTTATTGTTGTTGTGCCGCCGCTAGTTATTTTAGAGTAATATTTTGTTTTACGAGTTTTAATTTTTTGTTTTTCTTCTAGTGCCGCACTTATTCCATTTATATTTACAATATTTTTATCTTTTAATGTTTTATAGGATTCATTTGTTAAGGCACTAATTCTTCTCTAAGTTCTATCATAAGCGGCATTTAACTAATCTATATTTGGTAAAAAAGCTAATTCATCCTTCTGTCCAATACCATATAAGTCAGCCTCAATCTGTGTAGGGTCTAATAATCCTTTTTGAGTATAATAAGAAAAATCTAAAACATAATTATTTTTTCCTAGATTGTCTTGTGCAGTTTGAATTGTACAATAACCAGTATCATAATACTCTGAATCAACTGGATCTACCAATAATTTAGTTGTAATATTATCAGAATTATTAGTTCTACTAATATTGCTTAAATTCTTTTCATATCTATATCCTACTAATTGTTGATTACCTTTTTCAGTTATAAAATATATGTATTTCTATAATCTACCATCTTCATCTCTTTTAATATGACCATTTTGTTCATGTAATGTATTAAAAGCAGGATAAAATTCAAAAACTTTACTTAATTCCTAAATTAAATTAAATCTATTAGATTTACTCTATTGTAAAGTTCTTATTCTACGTGGGTGCTTTTCTTTTTCAAAAAGATAAGGACAGAAACCAAATTTTTGATAATAACAGAAACCTAAATGGTTATCTAAGCAAGAGCACTCATTATCATTTCCTTCCAATATTTCTTTAAAATATTGGCATTTACTCAAATCTAAAATATAATCTTTATATTCAAAATCTTCTTCAACATATTTTGTATTATTGAAATTAGGGTCATTATCTTCAAACCATTTTTCTTTATCGCCAAAAGTATCTTTTTGTATATTTTCTTTAAGATTTGTTTTACTCTAAATAAAATAAGTCTATTTTTCATAAGCATTACCAAGAGTTACATCGGTTTCTAATAATAAATCTCTTTTATTTATTTTACCAAAAATGCCATTATTGGGTATTGTTATATTTCTTCCACTATAATTATATTTCATATCTCTACTTAATACGTCTTTATCTTCACCTGGTCTTAAATCAAGATATTTATTCTCTAAAATATCTTTACCTCTTGTATAAGCTTCGAAAATTTCAAAAGTTTTAATAAACAATTCTTCATTTTGTGTTATCTATTTTAATACAATATAAGGATTATCAATTGTTATTGTAGGTTTAAATAACAAATATTCATTATTTTCTAATTCTTTATCACAATTTTCAAAACTAAAAATATCTCCTTTTACTATATAATTAGAATTCTTATCTAAAGTTCCTTTTTGAATAAAAATTCTTTTAATTAAGTTTAAATCATTTACTTTTGTAATATATTCTGTACTATTTTCGGTTTCTTTTTTTTCTACTGTTTCTATTCTTAAAGCATAGGTTTTATCACTTTCTAGCTATTTTTCACTTCCAGTAAAACCGAAATTAATAAGATGGTCTGTATTTTCTTGATTACTAAATTTTACTTTTAAAAAATAATTTCGTATTTCTGTTTCTATTTGTTCATCAGAATCAACTTTGTCATCAGCATCTGTCTAAATAGATAAAGTTGTTAATACATTTTCATTATTTTCATCAATATTATCAAGAGTCTGTTTCATATGGCTCCAACCATTAGTATCAGTAATATTTGAACCATTTGCCACAATATTTCTAGCAAGAGTTGGTAAAATAATTCTTGTATCTATTTTTGACAATAATCTATATTCTCCCTATGGTACATCATTATCTACTAATAAATTCTAATACTCTTCTCTTGGAGTATTATAAACTTCTACAAAAATATCATCATATAAATTTAACTCTGTTCTGTTAGCAATATTAATTCTTCTTGCCTTAGTAACAGGTTTATTATCAACAGCAGTTAAAAAACCATCATAATATACTGGTTTCCAATTTATACTATTAATAGAATACTTATTTCTTCCAAATTCTTTTGTTGCACCAGTATCATCTACATAGTAAACTTTTTCTTGACTTTGGTTCTACTTATCCCAACTTTCAACTGTTAAAATATAAGTATAGTTATAATTTGTTAATACACTACTTTCATCAATAATAGCTGGTTTTTGATTATTAATATAAATAAACTATATTATATCTTTTGGATTAGTTGAGGCTGGCTATAAAGCATAATATTTTAAATTATTATCATAATAAGTATTTGAACTTTGCGCCGCGGCTTCAAGATTTTCATATAAGTAGGCATTGATATATTGTAAATCTGACATAGGAACATAGATATAATCTCCAGTTATAGTAACTTCATTTGTTAATAATTTAGTACTATCATTTCCTTTTTCATTCCAAAAAATATCATTTTTGCCAGCTAAATCATCTCCATATTCTAATGGACGCTTTTCATTGGTATTAGCATTAGTAATTTTTAAATCACTTCGTGCCTGCGGCACAGCAAGTTCTAATTTATAAGCTTTTATTGAACCGCCAAAAATACTTAAAGGAATTTTATAAAAACGTTCTTCTCTATACTCTGTAAAATCTCCCCAGTTCCATTCTGGACGATATTTCCAAAAACTATCTTCTAAAATTATATCCATAAAATCGTGAACTTCATTAACACTATTGTTTAATTCTGGGTCTAATTCTATATCATAACCAGTTCTTGATAATTCATCTATAAAACCATCTGAGCAGACAAAATCTTTCATTATGGATTTATAATTTTTATTTTCGGTAATTGTTTTAATATTAAATTCATACCACTACTCTTTAAAGAATAGCTTTATCTTTTGTTCATTAAATAAATTCTAAATTAATTCATTTTGAACATATTTCCCTTTTTCAGAATCAAAGTATTTAGTTGGCATTGAAAAAGTTACAACATGAGTTCCATTTAATAGTTTTTTAAAATGAACTTTAGTAGCTCGACCTAGGTGCGACATATCGTGCGCACCTATAATCTGCTATTTAAAATCTTGTTCTTGTCCATTTACCAACTTTTGATTCCATATGCTCAATTCATAATTATGCTTTTGAATTGCCATACGTTTCACTCCTTTTAATAATACTAAGGTATATACTCTATTTTTGCTTTATTAAGCAAATCAACAAAACCCCAATATAATGGCGGATAGTTAATCCACATATAATTATTAGAATTCCACCACCATTCATTTATATCTACTCCTAAGAAAGAAAAATATCTATCTAACAGCTTTAAAAACTAAATTTCATATTTTTCAACTCTATATTTTTTAAAACTATAATAAATCAACTTAGTTAACTCTGTCTAATCTAATTTTTCCTCTGAATACGACTATGGAAAATCAGGTTGTTCAAAATCCCCATCCCAAAGTCTAAATTTAATAAGTTCTTCTAATTTTGATAAATCATCTGTATCAGTTTGTTTTTCTTCAACAAGTCGATTATTTATTTCTTTAAGTTTTGTTGGATTTCTATTAGGATACTAATTTTCAATAAAATCTTTTATAGTCTTTTTATATACTTCATTATAATTAGTTCTATTATTTTCATTAGTGCTTCCCCAGAAGAAAGGTCTAGCATCTAACCATCTTTTTCCACCCCAAACGTCTTCATCTACTATTGGACTTATATCTATTAAAGACCAACCAGGTGGTAACTAAAACCAATGTCCTTTTTCAATATTATCAGTAAAACTAATTTTTTCTTTATTAACTTTATAGAAATTATGCTGATTTAAAGGATTAACAATATTATCTTCTTCCCATTTTAATTCTCTTTCATTATACAACATTCTACTTTCAGAGTCAAGTATTAAGGATACAGAGTCGTTTATTTGAGATTCCATATTTTTATCGCAACCACAATCTATATTTAATATTTTATCGAAATTATTATTGTTAATATCTAGATAATCAAAAGTACAATACTATGGCAAATGAGTAATGTTAAAATTAAATTCACCATAATTTAAATCATTAGTTTGTCTAATATATTCCTATGGATTATTTAAAAAATCATAAACAAACTCTTGATACTCACTATCATTTTTAAATATCTTTTTATCAGCATCTTCAATTGTATCATTATAATCTTTATATCTATCTAAAATAGCTTCTTTTAATGTTTTCCAATATAATTCATTTCTTTCATCATCGGTAATACACTAATCTCTAAGTTCTTCATATCTTTCAGCATATTGCTCACCTTGTAAATGATTAAGGAAATGAGTATTATCAGACATTAGTAAGTTTGATTGTTTATAAAATAAACGAATAAAATAACCAAGTTTTTTCTATGGTACTGGCTCGGCTATATAGCAATGCCGCGGCGCAGAGTAACCTAAATCAGTATATATTGTAGAATCTTTATGGTTATCTTTAATTAAGTTTATTAAATATTTCTAAATTTCTGGGTCACCATTAATATCCATCTTAAAATCTTGTTGTTTTAATTGCCCTAAAACTTCCTATTGTTTACTTTCATCTAAATTGTCTAAGTGCAATTTAGTAGCTAATTTATCATCAGTTAAAGACTAAAGTTGCTCTGATAAATAATTACTAATTTTAAAGTAATGGGTTCCATATTTATATTGTTCTTCATCTTCTAATCTAAAAGTACGTAGACCAATCCAATCAACAGCCTAATCAATTGTTAATCTCTAAACATTATATCTACTTATTCTAAAAGTATAATTTGTATTACCTCTAAAAGTATTAATTAGATTACTAAGATAAAGTTTAAAATCAATTGGTATATCACCAGGATTATAAATTAAAATTCTATTACCAATAGCAAAATTCTTTTTACTTGGGCCTATATCCATATTATAATACTAGGCTTTATTGTATTGCGGCATATAAATTAGTTCCTAATCATAATCAAGAGTTGGAGTAGTTAATAACTTTGCCGCGGTTTGCCAACGTGGAATATTATCCCAATAATTTCTTACATCAATTATAGTTTTAGTTCCATTTGGAGTATTAAAAAATAATTCTCCATTCTAAACCTATTCTATTGTTGGATAGCCGCCCTTCCAAGGGGTTTCCATATTGTTAATAGTATTATAATGTTCTTTAATAGTTTTATTTAGCGGCGGCACTGGGTTATTAATAGCATATGTATCTTCACTTGGTTTAATAATTGATTCTGGCGGAGTACATTTATAATAATCTGCCGCGCGCACTATATATTTATTAAAACAAAAAGCATAAGGATGATACATAACAAAATCAAAGTCACATTCACCTTTATAAACTCTTTGATTAGTTTCTTTATTTAAAAAACACACATAGTTAAAAGCAGGGGCACGACTTAATTTTGCACGATAAACTTTATATGGTTCTTCATCAAAAACTAAATCTTTTAATTTATCAGTTGCGAATATTTGACGAATTTTTCTTATTGTATATTCATCAAGATTATCAAAGGCTGTTTTTACTGATATTGTTCTGCTATTATATGTTTGTCCAAAATAATATTTTCCATTTCCACCTGGGACATCCACCGAGTAATCCGTAGGCTCTGGTAATAAATTTTTATTAAATCTATCGCCAGAGGAAACTACGGTAAGGTGGAGGTCCTTAATATGAATGTTACCAAAGCGAAATCCTTTAAAATCACTCATATCTAAAACCTCCTTTTTATCTTATCGTTTCTTTAAAATTACATTGGAGCCAGTATATTTTGCGGCTTCAACTATACGTTGTTCTACTTTATTCATTGCTTCATCGAGATCATAATCGTTTGCTATTGAATCAACATGAACATCAATTTGAATTGTTGTATCACCTATTGTTGTCGTAGGAAGTTGTTCTTGATTAACTGGTTGTGAAAGTATTGGTAGGTCTGCAAGTATACGTGCAGCCTCACCTATGCGGCGGGTATCTTCAGCACTTAAGAACGCTTCAGGACGAGAACGAGAGCCGTCAACCCAAGCAGGACCAGTAAAGTTTACAAGACCACCTTCTGCGAAAGCTAGGTGATTTTTAAGATATTTATTTCGATTAATTGAATCAGTTGGTGAATTTACTTTTGGGGCATTGTCATTTATATATTTTTCAGCATCTTCTGGACTTCTAGTCATTTTTTCAACTATCCACTTATTATCTTTTAAAAGTAATACTCCATGAACCCAATTATCAGCTTTTGTTCCTTTCTATGATTCAGGAACATATAATGTGTCACTAACCTAAGTATATGCATTACTATAATTTGAAGTATTATGTCTTCTTAATTCTTCTGCACTAGTAAAAACTTTATACTAACCATTTCTTTCTCCTACTACAATATCTGGTTTAATTTTAACTTCTTTATTTTGAGACGCCGCTGCTGCAGCATAATTAGAATAAGTTCCACCATCGGGAGTTTTATAAGTAGGTTGGGTAGTAGTATTACTTGAAGTACTATTAAGTTTTGTATTATTCATATGTCTACTAAGTTCTTCCATAGAGGTATAGGTACTTCCATCTGGTCCCTTATAAATCTAAGTAACAGTCTGCTATGGCTTACTCAATGCTTCTTTATATTTCGCAGCAATATCATCAAATGCTTTCTTAGATTCATTAGCAGCATCAAGGGCAGCCTATAAAGCTTCTTTCTATTTAGCAACTGCATCAACAGCATCTGCTAAAGCTTCTTTTGCTTTTTTAATTGCTTCTTTATATTCATTACCTGCTTCTTCTAAAGATTTACTAGCTAATTCAGTAATACCTTCAGAGGTTGTTCTAACTATTTCTTCAGTTTTATCTGCAACATCTTTTAAATTCTTTTCAGAATTTTGAATACTTCTTAATACTGTATCATCAACAGAGGCAACATATTCAGTCTTCTTTTTAAATAATTCTTTCCAATCCTCTTTTTCTTTAAGAAGCTTTTCGTCGCTCATTTTCTCCATATCGGCGACATTTTCTTTCCACCAGTTAACTAATTCATCACTAGTCTAAATTTTCTAAAGAGCTTCTGTTGCTTCTTTCATCAATGCAACATCATCAATTAATGTTTCTTGATAAGTTATTTCTAATTCTCTCTATTCTTTTTGTAATTCATAGAATTCTCTTAATTTTTCAATAATATCATCAACAGCACTATCTAAAATTGATGTTCTATCATCTTGTACTTCTTTTTCTAAAGACTTAACTTCTACTGCATTGCCACGAGACGTATCACGACGTAATAAAGCTAATTTTCTTTCTTTATTCTCTAAATCATTCCAACTTCTTTCCTAGTCTCTTAATTTTCTTTGTTTATCAATATTTTTCTATAAAGCATTTAAATACTAATCATCAGCTTCATTCATTGCTTCATATTTAGTTCTTAAATCATCAATTTGCTTTTGATATTTTTCTCTTAAAACTTCAATCATTTTATCTTGAAGTTCTACATATCCATCCAAAGCTTGTCTCTGATGCTCTATAAATTCTTCATTTAACTATTTAACTTTATCATCATTATCCCATATTTTTGTTAAATATTCATTAGCTTTTTGTCCCTAAGTTTCAATCCATTTTTTCAATGCTTCGGGCATTTTTGCTTTTTGCAAAGCATTCATATTAATTTTAGTACCAGTTTTTTCATCAAATACTAAATAATCGGCAAGATTAAATTTCATTTGCCCACTATCTTCAAAGCTTTTGATTAACTTAGCAACATCATTATTATAAACTCTACCAATATTGTTATATGCAGTACGATAAACCTAATTTTGTGCTTGAAGTTGAGCTTTTTGGTCTAATAATCCTTGTCCATATACCGCAAAATTTCTCTTTGCAGCATCTATTGTACTAGCTTTTTCTAAGTCCTTTTTGGCTCTTTCAGTTTGTTTTGTTAAGAAGTCAAGTGCGGTATTATAATTATACATACCATCAAGAGAACTTTTCCAATTAGTACCTTCTATTGTTGCTTTAAGCTCTTTTTGTTTTTCAGCAACAGTTTCAATTGCTTTTGCTAGAGATTTTTGAGCATCTGCTACTGCTCTAGTTTTGTCTTGCCAGTCTTTATAAGCTTTATCTCTTTCTTTTTTAAAATCTTCAAGAGTTTTTGTATATGTTTTATAAACTTGGTCTATTTTATTTTCGGCGCCTTTAGCCATATTAGCTAAAGATTGAATATAATCTTTATTATCTAAACTTTTTTGTAATTCTGCTCGTTGAGTTTGAATTTGTTTTAATCCAGCATTTAAATCATTTAAAGTACCAGAATTTATTAAAGCAGTACCATTATCTTTCCAATCTATATCATACTGTGCTGATATATCTTTCCAATCTGCATTATTACGTAAAGCATTCTATTTTGCATATTCTTTGGTTAACTATTTCTATATTCTATAATTTTCTTGTTCTCCTTGACACTAATTAATAATACTTCGAATTAAGGATTCTTTTTGGTTTAATTGTTCAATACCATTTTTAATTTGAGCTTCGATTTCTTTTGTTATTTCACTTTCATTAGTGGCTTGTTTTTTTACATCTTCATTTAATGCTTCAACATTGACCTAATAATTTCCTTTTTCATCTGTATAAATATAGTCAGCGGGGTCAAGTTTTAATTCTTTTATTGCATCTTCAATTTTATCTTTATCAAGATAGTCAATAAAACCATTAGTAATATTTGAATTAATCGTATCTATTGCTGTTTTATAATTAGTAATTATTTTATTATATTTTTCTTTTATTTCTCCTTCTATTTTAGTTAAGGCACTTGTACTTAATACAGAAAAATCCCCTAAATTAGAATTTTCTAATTCATTCAAATAATTATTTACAGTCTTTTTTGCTGCTTCTTCTCCAATCTTTCCATCATCAATAGCACTCTAGAATAATTGCATTAAAGTGTCTCTAGCTTCATTTTTTGTCATACCATCAAGCTATGATGGATCAAACTATAATAATTTATTTTGTAATTCTGGAGTTAAATTAAAACTTTTTATTGTTTTTACAAAACCTTCATATACTTTTCCTAAATCGCCACTTTCTCCAAATTTATTTATTAAATTCTAAAAAATTTGTCCTTGTGACTCTATAACTTCAATAGGAAGATTTTTAAAGGTTTTTGAGTTTGTTAAATATAACTTATTTAATAATTCCTCATACTATTTTACTTCTTCTATTGGAAAAGTTGCATTTAAAGTAAAATCAGTTACACCTAATTTTTTTAATTCTTCAATTTTATTTTTAAAATCTTCTATGTTGTCTTTTGAATATTTCTTCTAATAAGTTTCTAATGCTTCATTCGATTTTCTTTCTTTTTCAGTTTGTCCCTCATTAGCCAATTCTTTATAAACATTAGATTTATATAAAGCTTCAAATTTTTCATTCAAGAATTTTTCTAATCTATCATAATCATTTTCTTCTTCATATTTATCATATTCTTCTTTAGTAACTCCAGCTTCCTCTAAAATATTTTTTGTATTAGTACTTAAATTCTTCCAACTAGTAAGCCCCCCAATAAACTGCGCCCAATCTCCTATCCAAGCCTTACTAAAAGCACCAGTTTCTCCATTATAATACTTTTCTCCATAATCAGCATCAAAAAGAACTCTATTTAATTTGTTTTTTTCAGAAGAACCTTCATAATGCTAAGTATCTGCTTGTTGCATTATTCTTTCTGCACGTATTCTTAATTGAGTATCACTTAACTACTTATTCTTTTCTAAACTTTCATTATTTTTTCGTAATTCTGCTAATACAGTTTCATAAGTATCTCTATCCTCATTATGAGAATTACTCATATAACTAGCTTCAAAATCTTGTAATGTTGTATGAATCTACTATAATGTTTCTTCAGAAGCTTCATTCTTTCTAGCTAAATCTTCAACAGATTTTTTAAAATCTTCAATATTAGAACTATTTACATTTGCAATATCTATACTTAAATTTTTCTAATCGCTAGAAGATAAACTTAAAGAATTTTTTAAATCTGAATAATATTTATTTTTTATATCAAGTTCAGATTTTTTATTTACTAAAGTATTATTATAGAACTACTCTTGTAATGCTGCGGCACTCTACTATTTTTCTAATTCGGTTAAAGTCTTTTTTCTCTATTCTAATAACTAATTATTTAATTTTATTTTTCCTGTCTCTTCATCGTAAGCGGCAATTAAAGAAGGATAATTCTCCTTCAAATTGCTAACTAAATCGCTATATTTCTTCTATTCATCCTCGGTTAAAACAACTTTATTTTTTAATTCATCATACTATTTCTTTATATTTTCTAAATCTTTTATTGTATTTTGAGTACTTCTAGCTTCACTCTATTTCTGCTCCAATTTAGAAGTAGATTCATCCAAAGCTTTTTGAGCATTTTTTACTTGCTATTCGATAGTTTTATTTAACTCTTTTGCAGCATTTGTTTTGATAAAATTAGTTATTCCAGCTATAAAAGCAGAACCAAGAGTCGCCCCAACAGCAAGTATTGCACCATGTGGGCCGCCCATCTAGATTCCTGCCATAATATTTGGAATCAAAGAGGTACCTATTGATGCAATAACAGCACCACTAGTTGTATTAGATGCTAAACCAGATGTAATTCCAGCGGCTATACTTGTAGATATTGCAGTGCCTATAGCTTGCCCTTTTAATATGCCTTTTGCTCTAGCGTCCTCGTAAGCACGATCTATATCTTCTTCAGATGCATTTTCATTATTATTTTTATATTCTGTTGCAAAATCAGTTTTACTTTTAGGTGCAAACTTAGAACTTATAAAATTAGAACCCATAGTAAGAGTTCCACTAATAGCTTTTCTACCAAGAGTCAACCATGTTGCACCAAGTGCTACTAATCCACCAGTTGACAAATCATTTAATTTTTCTAAAAAACCTTTAAAATTATCAAGAGTATCTTTATAAAAATCACTAGTTAATAAGTTAGTCTTAAACTATTCCCAAGTATTAGAAATCTATTTCATTCTATATTCAACAGTATCCTAATACTTAGCAAACTGTTGACTACTTCTACCTGCTGAATTCTACGCAACATCAACCAATTGCATTGTTCTCTCATAGTTTTCCATAAGAGCGATAAATCTAGATTGTTGTCTTGAACCTGCAGCAATGGTTGCAATATATCTCTAACTATTTCTATCAAGAGTCTTCCATTTGCCAGATAATTCAAGTAATACATCATCCATATTTCTGAACTAGCCAGCGGTATCTTTTAATGAAACTCCAACACTTTTCAGTGCTTTATCAACTTTATTATAATCTAAATCATCAAATTCACTATCAGCAGTTCCAGCAACATTATTTTTCAATTCTGTAAATCTTGCAAGAATTGTCTTCATTGCAGTACCAAGATTTTTCGGAGCTTCCTGTGTTGCTTCTACCATAGTTGCAAGCATTGCGGTAGTTTTTTCAAAACTCATACCTGCAGAGTTTGCGATTGCGGCAGTAGCACTCATAGCTTCAGAAAGACCTTGTACGTCAACAGCAGCATGTGCTGCAACTTCTGCATATACATCAGTTACGTGTGCACCTTCGCTCATATCCATATGGAAAGCACGAAGTGCCGCGGTCATTTGGGATGTAGCGTCCTTAAAATCCAATCCTGCTAATGTAGCAAGTTTCATTGTCTCTTCAGTTAACTACATAACCTCATTAGTTTTTAAACCTTGTTGATAATAAAGTGCAGATGCTTCAACAACACTCTTAGTACTTTGTCCGAGTTTATTAGCCATAGCAGCATATTGGTCATATTGTGCCCACATATCTTTAACACTATAGCTTGTAACCATTGCAATAGAACCAAAGGCTTTATCTAAATCTTTAATATCATTAAAAGTAGACTTAACTACATTTCTTAATGCTCTCCAAGAAGTAGTAACAGAAAGTACTTGTCTTGCTCCTTGACCAATCCTGTTAAATCCACTTTCTATAGATTGCTAAACGCTTACATATCTCTAGGCTTCTGCTATAATCTATTTTCTTTTATTAATTTCAGAATTACCAGCTTGTTCTGCCGCAGTTCTTTCTTTATTTATATTATCGGTTGTTGTTTTTAACTGGTCTCCGTATTTTTTTTCAGCATCAGCTTGCTAATTAATAAGTTCTATTCTTCTCTATTCTCCACTCTAATATGCCTAAACATCTGTATCATTAACAAGACTATTACTAATATTATTAATTGCATCTCTACGTCTAGTAAAATCTCCCTTCTTATTTGGGTCTATACCACCTTTTCCACTCTTTCCACCAGGCGTATTTAAACCTGCGTTAGCAATTTTTTCCATGTCCTAAGCAAACTATTCCTAAACCTCATCTGCATTAGTAACTTCAAGTTTATACTTTCTCATTACTTCTGTAAATGCCTTTAGAGCATCTTCAGCAGAACCAGTTTTCTCCATAGTTTTCTAAAGAACTTGCTAATATTCTTTTTGTGCCGCAGTCTATGCTGCAGCAGTATCTATTACTCCTTTTTTGGCTAAATTTTCTCTATTGGCATCTCTACCTTTTTTCGTAGCAACTCCAAACTCAAAGTTACCTGTACCAGTAGTTGCTAAAACTTTCTATCCTGCATCAGAACCTATTGCAGCTTTACTTATATCCTACTATAATGCTTTGGCTTTTGCTACTGTAATATCATCAACTATTTTCTTATAAGCCTCGGCATTGCCAAGTGCTTTCTTTAGCTAATTAGTTTCTTCTTTATCAAGTTTTAGTTTACTAGCTTTTGCAGTAATCTAACTAGTAGCAATTTTTCTTAATTCATCCTATTTTTTAACTAACTAATCTAACTAAGAAGCATATTTTTTTATTTCGGCATTTTGTTTAGCATAATTATTAGCATCAGCAAAACTTGTAGCTTTTACATTTAAAATGCCATAGGTCTTTTCAAGTTGATTAACTGTTCTTGTAAAATCTCTTATATCAGCAGCGTTATTTAATCCTTTACTTAACTATGCTAACATTTGAGTTGTTAATTTTTCTGCCTTTTCAAGTTCTTTGTCATAACCTAAAAGCATTTTATCTCCGATACCGCCCTTCGCAGCCTCATCACGAATTTTCTTAAATGAGGCAAGTATGCCATTGGCATCAAATTCGCCTCGTATTTTTATTGTTTTATCTGCCAAATTAACTCACCTCTTTATAATTTTTCATTTAATAAACTTTTAAGTTTATTTAGACTTAAAGTAATACGTAATTTAAAAGACATTTTATTATACATATCATGTCCAGCAACTGCTCCATATTCAAGTAATTGTTGAGGATACCTATATTCTCCATACATATTATCATTATATTTCATTTTCTAAATAATTCTATGCTTCTAATTCTAAAATTGTATTTCATTTAAACTATTTTGAGAACTAGAAAAAATTTCATTACTAACATTTGTATATGATGGCAAACTTAATCCGCCAATACCACTATTTCGGAAATCTGCACTATTTGTCTATAATTTATATAATAATTCATATGCACTAGCAAAATACATTGCAACAGGAATTAAAAATTTTCCCTAAAAAATATAAGCAATGTTTCCTACCTCTTGTACTTCAGCTTCATTTACTTTAGTCATATAATCAGTTCCTAAAATAAATTTATATCCTGTTTCTAGTAATAATGTAATATAATCTTTAATTTCAGGAACATCTTTTTCAGAAAGATGGTTAGGCTAGCCTTCTTTATCTAAGCCATATTTTTTTAAAAAACCAAAATTTATTAAAAGATAGCTTAAAGTATTTCTTGTATTTTCATCTTTTATTGCATTAGGTAAAAAAGTACTAATTTTAATTTCAGGTTGTGCCCTAAAACTTAAAAATTCTTTATCTAATAAATTATTTTTTAACTATAAACGATATTCCTATTTATCATTATAAAAAACTATATCTGAAGCACTTTGAGAAGTAAAAATCTTCTTTTCTCCTTCAATTTCATTAGTAACTTTTCCATTAGACATATCTTTTTGCGTATTTTTATAAACTCTTTTTTCTAAATCCTATCCCAATATTTTAATTCCTCGCTATATCTTTTTTTTACCTAATTTATAATCTGCATAAAAACCAAATTCTAATAAAAAACCTTTTAAATTACTTGTTGACCCATTTTTTTCAAAATCAATAGAAGTATATCCCTTTAAAGTGTCAACAAATTCTTTTATAAAAACTTCTCTTTTAATTTTTATAAAATCACTATTATCTTTAAAATAATAGAGAAATCTATCAGAGATAAAATCATAATACTTATCTCCTAAAATTTTATAATAGTTTTTTCTAAATAACTAAGTCTTTATTGCAGACTTTAATTTTAAAACATCTTCTTTATGATTTAAATTAAGACCATATAATTTTAGTTTATTCATTAATTCATCTAAATCTTCCTATTTACTATTTTTAGTTTTATGTATTCTTATTCTACCGTTTTTTGTATCAAATAATCTATCAATAAAATTATCTACAAGAGTACCAGTAGTATTTTCTATATTCTTCATCCACTTACCTGTTATTTTTTGAAGAAGACTTAGTAAAATTTTTTCTTCATCATCTATACTGATCATATCCGCACTGTTTATACTAAAATTTCTTTGTAAAAAATCTAAAGATTCTTGAGAATTAATAATAGTTAAAAGTTTCTATCCAAAAGATAATCGTCCTTTACTTTCTTTTCCTAAAAATTCCTTAATCAAAAATTTTCTTTTAAATTCTGATGCCCCTGCAGAGTTATATCCTCCACTTGGAGTCCAGTCATCTCGTCCTTTTATTCCTAAAAATTTATACATATCATTAACTCGAACTAAACATTCGTCAATAATTGATGATAACTCTTTCATTAAATCGTCAAAATTATCTACCTATTGCTACTATTTAAAATTTATTAGGTTCCGAGTATTTTCTATAAAATTATCTGTGTTGGAATGTAAATAGTCATTTTGCATTAATTTATTTATAACACTTTGTTCAGCTATTAAATTCTTACTCATTCCTCTCACCTTCTCTTTCAAAAACTAAAGGCGACATTAATCTGCCGCCTTAAATATAATCTTCAGTTAATTCTCTATCAAGGAAGGTAATCTTAAAAGTAGTATCCTTTTTATCGTCAACTTCTGGATACCCAGTAAAATAAAAATCACTTACAGTAGAGTAATCATAACTTTTACCTAACTTCATAGCTAAGTTAGAAGATAATTTAATTTTCGGCATCTCCAATATCGCAGTGGTTACTTCTCCACTTTTATCATCCTTTACACTCATTTTCCCATCTAACCTGAGAAAACCATTTATAAGTCTATCTCCGACTTCTATTACCTTTACTTTATCCTCATAGGTAAAAGTATAATCAACCGATACTTTCCTATAACTTTTATTAAAAAATAATTTATTACCATATATCTAATAATCTAATATAGGTAATCCCGTTTCAATATCATATACATAAATCCAACGAATTCTTGACGGCGGCACAGGTTTAAGTGCAAGTTCCTATCGTCTACCCATTGGCATAGGTTCTAAATTAGGATTTTCCTAAGCACCATACTAAATATTTGCAGTGTTTGGACAAAACTTTAATTCAGCATAGCAAAATTGTTCATCCTCAATTGTATGAACCTCCTCCTAAAATGGAACTGATTTTCTTTCTATATTTTTTAATTTAGAATTGCTTAAAACTGCCCAACTTTTCTAAGATAATACTCCATTAGTTATTGCAAAATTGGCACTTTTGTCAATCTACCAATCTAACTATAACTATCCATGTCTACCACCAATAGCCTAATATTCTTTTGTTCTTTGCTAAACCTAAGCAATTTCAGCACTTTTAAAATTTAAAATACTTTCATTTATCTAATATTCTCTATCACCAATAGTAACTGGTCGATTAAGTCTTATATTAACATCATAAAGCTCCTTTATCCCGTAGAAATCTTCCACAATAATCACCACCTATTCTCTACAATAAAGTAAATATTACTGTTCTTATCTCTAAAAAAATAAGCGGTAGTAACTACCGCTTAATAAATCTCATTATTACTATAATCATCTTCTACTTCATTATCATTATCAACAAAAATTTTAGTTCGAGTATACTAAGTTTTCTATGGTACAACTTTTGTTCCACCATTTTTTTCATCTTCTTTAACATTGAACTATCGTAACTCGATAGGCGATTCCTCATCTTTTACTAGAACTTCTAAATTCATTGAAAAAACTGAAGCGCCGCCGTCAGCTCTAAGTTCAATTTTCTAATCTACTGGTATCGTAGCATGATTAATTACAAACTAATATCTCTAATCTTTTGTACTATTTCTTTCTCTTATATAGGTTTCTCCAACAACTTTATATTCTCCAGGAAAAATATTCCCATCTAAAACTAATGATTTTCCAATAAAGCTTTCATCATTTAAAACTGGCTGAATAGTTCTGCTCCATTTGTAATAAACAGTACCTTTTTTTAAATAAAATAATTTTGTACGTTTTGTTCCATCTTCATCAACATCAAAATCTTCAGTTTTATATTTAATCTAGCCCCCTTCTAAAGTCCTAAACCATTCTTTATCAAATAGCCCTAAAGGTTGCATAGTCTTTTCATCATAAAAAATAAAATAATTAGAACTTTTATCATTATTATAATATTTATACAAGTTTTTTATTTGTTGTTCTATATCAATGAATAATCCTTCATCTTCAGTTACACAACTTTTTTCCATTATATCTATTGTCTAGATATTATAATGTTCGTTTTTAAAAGAGTAGAAATCATCAACTTCATTAATTTTTTCAAAAATTGCTTTTATTAACTCTTCTGAAAATTTCTCTGTTCTATTATAATATTTATCTAAAATTATTTTTCGATTTTCGGCAACATAAGGCTAATTAATATTTGCTTTTTGCAATGGTAGTGATTCTTTATATTTTAAGCTCTCTTTTTCTTTTTCATAAACTATATTAAAAAGTAACTCTTGCTCTTTTTCATTTAATTTAGGTGACTAAAAAGCATATTTAGAATAGTTATTATCATAATAACTATTAACTATATTAAGTTTTTTTATGAGCGAAATATATTTGGTAATTTTAGTTCGTGTCCAACCAAAAGACATTTCTAAAGATGCCGGACTAAATAATGCATCTTCAATTTTTACATTATATTTTTTACTATGCTCCCAATACTATATCTACTAGTTTCCATATCCACCATTATGGCTAGTTTTATTTGCAGATTGAGTTATATCAGAAACCTTTAAAGTATCTAGAAATAAAACGGGTATATATAGTTCTTCATCCCCTATTTTTATTATATCATAGAAAGTAACATCAGCAACTTCTTTTATTCCATATTTCTAAAATAAATTCATGTTGTTACCTCCTCATCTATATTAATAAATTCATAGTTCGCTAATTCGCTCTCATTAACGAAGCCTTTAATTATATTAGAATTATTAACTTTAGCTATAATTAAATCTTCTTTTTCTAATTTTCCAATAATTTCTTTATAATACTAGTCTACAGTTTTTCCAATATAGTCATCATTTTCTGGTGTAACAAGACGAAGATAAGACCACTGTTGCTAATCAATTATAGGTATAGCGCAATCCAATGGTAAACAAAAGACTTGATTCGATGTGGGGTGCATAATTACTATATTATATTTATCATTAATAGGTAAATCTTCTATTCTTTCTAAATAATCCATTGGTGAATATTTATTTTGCTAATTATTTGCCAAATCTTTTTCTAAATTATCTTTATAAATAGTTAAACGTCCTATATCACCAGTTTCACTAGTTAAAGCTTTCATCCTTATATTAACTGTTGTTGCTTCGCCAGCAGCCTATAAACTTAAATTAATATTATCTAATAAAGCACAATTATATAATTCAATCTAATAGTGCATATCTTCACCATATCTATCTCTTATATAAGTTTCTCCTATTAGTTTAAAATTATAAGGGAAATTCTTTTTATTTATAGTTACGCTTTGTCCAATAATTGTCCCCTTATCTGCTATTTCTCTAGTCCATTTGTAATAAGGTTCTCCTTTTTCAATAACGGCATAATTACCTGTAATAACTGTACCATCTTTTTTTGTATAACTGTATTCATTAGGTTCATATGGCTTCATTGTATTAGGATTGTAAAAAACAGTTAATTTTTTCTTATTATATTCTGGCAAAAGACTAAAATTATAATTTTTAAGATTTTTATCAACATCAATAGCAAACCTTTGCTCTGCTATTTTATCATCAAACTAATCTAGTATTTTTCTATCTTCAATTCCACTATTAATAGGATTTATAAAATTAGAAACTGTGTTTATATTATAATTAAAATCTTCTACTATATAAAAAGTGCCTAAAAGAACCTTTGCTTTTAAAGTTTTTTCTTCCTCGTGTATATCAGTTATTTTACAAGAAACAGTAGTATATAAATCTACATAGGATAGCCATTTTTCCTTCTATTCTTCTTTCTATTCAAATAAAATTCTTTTGTTGCTATTATTATCAAGAGTATGATAACATATGGTCACATCATCATCTGCCGCGATATTATCAAAATCAGCAGACTCTGGAATTAAAGAAACATTACAAGATAGCCATTTATATTCATGAATATTATCAATAATTATTTTTTTATTACCATTGTTATCATAACTAGCGTTAAGAAGATTGGTTTCAAAATTCTCAAAATCATTTATTTGTAATTCCGCATTAACTAAATTATTTCCTACTTTATCTAAATCACTAAAATATAATCTATCATAAATATTTATAGTCTAATCTTTTACCTTAATAGGTGAATTATTTTTAGTAACGGTTACTCCCTTAAAATGTTTAAGTTTATCACCAACAATATATTCTTCCTAATTTTCTGCTTTATATTTAAAATCTCCATTAGAAACTTTTATATAAGCATACATAACTTTTTCTTCACAAGGAACATATACCTAAACCCAATCTACTCCTTCTGGCTATTGCTCTGTTCTTTCTATTGTGTAAATATTTTTATCTTCATATATATAAGGATTCCACTTACCTCTTATTTTAATCTTAGATAATCCATATAAACCACCCCACATTAAACTCTAACTTGCGGGAGTATATAAAGCATCTTCTAAATTAAAGGTAACTGTTTTTCCATAATTCCAAATAACCTGTTCTGCATTACCTAGACCGCCGCGAGCAGATGTCTGCTCGCTAGTCTAGTCTAATGATGATATTTTTAATGTATCAAAATGTAATACAGGTATATATATATCATCATCATATTTATTTTTTGCTATACCGTAAAGAGTTACATTTGCAACTTCTCTAATACCATACTATTCAAAAATATTCACTCTTTACGCCTCCTTATTACATTACTATTATTTCTGAACTACCATCTATTGGAGTAAAACAACCATTTTCTTCTTGAATCATTTTTTGTCTTGTCTTATAAGTATTAATTTCCATTAAAACTTTAGATTTAGGTTGTGCAACTTCCATATTTAAATTAAATACTGTAGGTTCACCATCTGTCTATAAAGTTAATGTCTGTTCTGATTTAATTTTTGCCTATGGAATTACAATCTACATATGCTCATCTTCAGATGTATCCCTATTTCTAATATAAGTTTCTCCAACCATCATATACATACCAGGCCATACATCACTTTTAACAGTAATCTTTCTAGCATCTAACTATTGATTATCATCGACAATAGTAAGAGATTTTATATAATAAGGTTCACCGCTATGGAACCAATAATCATCTAAAAATGGCTTCATAGTTCTTGGATTTACATAAGCCCATAATTTACCATCAAAACTTCTTTCACTATTTTTATCATCATAAATATTCATTATAGTAGTATCTTCATTTACTTTAGCAGTAACTTCTGATACTGTGAAAGTAGGCTCTTCTTCTATATCAGAAATCTTCTGTTCTTGTTTATTTTTATCTTTATAAGTAATAGTATAAGTTGTTGTAATGATAGGCTCGCCGCCTTCTTCTGGTTCCTCTTCATGAGTAATTTTTTCTATAATTGGAACAGTAATACTTTCTATTGTTTCCTCTGTACCAGCATTAACATATTTTATAATATAAACAGGAGTAATAGGCTGTTCCATATAAGAAGTTTTAATACTAATAATATCCTATTCATACTTTGTGATTAAGAAATAAATCAATTCATTAATACCATCAAATTTAATCCACATATCAAGACCTTTAAATTGATTTACATTAACTCCTTCTTTTGGTTTATACCAAATCGCTTCTACAACTTCTTTACCTTCTTTTGTTACTGTAGTTTGTACTCCAACAAAAGCGTGATAATTATTATTATTATCTACTACAATAGCAAGATAGTCACAATCCTTTATTGACCTTTCATCATCTTTATTTTGAGCAGGTATATTATAAGCATTTTTTTTATCTTCGCCAGTTCCTGCAACCAAAACTGTATCACCTATAGTAGGAGATACATTAGGTTCATACCGTGTTAAATAATTTTTTAAGCTATTAATTTCTTCATTCTCTTCCTATTCTTTATCAACCGTATAAGCATCAAAAATAATATACGGTTTTAAATTATTTGGCTCTTTTGCAGGTCCAATCTTATAAATAATAGCATCTTTAAAGTTTGAGTATGCAGGTGCCTCTCCATTAAATACTGAAACTTTACTATTCCAATCTATAGGATAGCTTCTGCCCTAAATATCAAAAAATCTATCAGGAACCTAAGCAATAGAACGTACTCTAGATTCAATAATAAGTCTCCAACGGTAACTTCTATCTAAAGTCTATCCTACACCCTAAACTCTAGTGCCGTCAACAACATCTGAATTGATTAAATAATCATTATCTTTTGTCATTATTTTATTTTTATTACTTTGTGGTAATAACTTACAAACTAAATTATCATTAGGGTCATTACTACTTCTAGGATAGATTGCACTATACATTCTTGACATTTTTCTTACTGGATTAGAACAAGTTTTAGATTCAGAGTTTATATCTATATGTCCATTTTTCCAATCAGAACTTAATATTCCTCCCCAACATAATCCTAAAGAAGCTGGAGTGCATAAAGCATCTTGTAAATTTATATTTAAAGTTTTGTTATAGTCCCAACTTATTAATCTAGCATTACCCTGGCCACCCTATGCCCAAGTACTTTCACCAGTCTATTCTGTTGTAGAAATCTTTAAAGTATCTAAATACAATGCTGGAACATAATAAACGTCACCACTACCATCTGTTTTTTTATGTATACTATATATGGTTACATCAGCAACCTCTTTTATACCATATTGCTCGAATATATTCAAATCCTTTCACCTCACAATATATCAACCTTTATTTAATAGGAAAGGCTATTGAAAATAGTCTTTCAATAGCCAATCCAATTAATACTTATATATTAATATTCAGTTGCGCCGATTGCATCCTTGTCAACTACACCATCAAGTGAAGTCTTAAAGAGTTCAGCATCGTCAAGAATATCAAGATTTTCAGTATCCTTAACCATTGTAGAACCGTCATTCTGCTCTTCATTGTCAACCATATTATACTTAATAAGTCTAACCATTACTTTATCATCTGGACGAAGAACTTTAAGTTCCATATCAAATACAGAAGGATCTCCATCTGCTTCCATTGTAATTGTTTGCTCTCCGCCAATTTTAGCTTCTGGAATATTAATCTGGAATCTCTCTTCCTCTCCAGTTGATTTAGACTTAATAAATGTATCTCCAACAACCTTATATGTTCCAGGGAACTTATCTGCAGAGATTTCAATCATATCACCAAGGCTTTCTCCATCATAAGCGACAGAACGAGTAAACTTAATGAACTCTTCACCTTCAGCGATTGGAGTACCATCTGCATAAGGTTCCATTGTTGCTGGGTCAATAAATACAGTACAAGCAAACATATCAGCCTCAGAAGGATAACCATTAGCATTTCCACCAGGTACAATAAAGCTTCTTGCAGCAGTAAATTTCTTTGTTACATCAAGCTTCTTAACTGGCTTAGTAGCTTTAGAAAGTTCATTTCCATCGGCACCAAACATTACAGCCATAGAAGCTGGTGAGAACAGTGCATCTTGAAGTGTAAGAGTAATCTCCTTACCGAAGTCCCAACCCATCAACTGACCATTTCCATGTCCACCAGTAGCAAATACTTCTTCAGCAGTTGCATTTAATGTAGAAACTTTTAATGTATCAAGGAAAAGAACTGGTTTATATCTCTTAACTTTCTTAAGGGTTTTATGAATTTTAATTCCCTTTACAGTACAAGTTGCTTCAAAAGTTTCATTATTAACAGTAACTTCTGTTGTATGGATAAGACCACTAGCAACAAGTTGTTTTGCCTGATTATCATTTACAAAATTACCTTCTGTAATCATCCAAGCAACCTTAGTTAAATCTTTCTTACCATTTCTATTAGCAACAAAGATAAGTCCAGAAGTTCCAATAATTACAAGTGCAAGGAATTCAGTTCCAGCAAAAATCTTATCTTGGTAATAAAGTCTGTTACCTGCTTTATCTAAGAATTCAAAGATACCATCTTCATCAAGAGCAAGTTTCTTTGCGTTCTTATTCTTTAACAGATAAATATATGCACCAGCGGCAGTATCTACTGAACCGTCAACCTTAACATAAATTGCTCTATTAGATATTTCAGAACCAGTAGTTAACTCTACATCTAAAGTCTTTCCAGTTGCACTACCTGTTGCAGCAATTTCAGCAACGGCTTCTTTTACAGCCTTTAAGTTGTACTTAGCATGAATATCGCCAACTTGTGTTCCATCTACTGAGAATTGATAACTATTGCCGTCAACTAAATCAGTATCTCCAGGATTAGGCTTATCATCGCTAACTTTATATCCGCCTTGAATTGCATCTATACCAGAAGCGGCATTAATCTCACCATAATCAAGTACTAATTTCTTCTGTTTTAATGCATCAATAGCATCATTAATAGAGTTATGAACACCATCGTCCCACATTACTGCATTTGCAATAGCTTTATCTAACTTATCAGCAAACATAGTAGCATAACTTTTTGCGCCAGTTGCAGTAAAGAAATCTACAGTACCTACGCCATTGTTTCTACTATACTTATAACCAAGATATTTAGGATTATAATAACCCATTTCATCTTCAACTACAAGCTCAGCATAATCATCATATGTAATATCATATGCTTTTGCTACTTTATAAGTTTTTAATTTAATTATTTCTTCATTGATTTCCTTTAAATCATAAGTGTCTTCTGTAAATTTATTAGCTAAACCTACAACAACAACCTTCTCTTTTGAATAAGGGTCTGCGGCAAAATTATCATTAAAAGTAAGATTACCAAATTTTGTTGCAGAATCTTCAAAAGCATATCTTACACCAGTTTTAGCAATTATATTCTGTCTTTTTGCAAATAATTGACATACTTGCTCTGGATAAGTAAATTCATGAGATACAGCAGTTTCATCTATATCTGTTTCTGGATCATCGTCATCTTCGTGTTTATAAGTAACACCAGTAATAATATCAGCGTCAACAAAAACATAAGCTTTAAAGCCATCTTCTGTTCCAACACCATTATCATCTAAAGGATAAACATTTTTTAATTCAAGGCAGCTTCTTAAAATTGAACCATCAGTAATTTTTCTTTGAGATTCATAAGCTTCTTCTTTCTGTTCAATCTTGTAAAAAGTAACGTCACAAACGTCCTTAATACCATATTTCTCAAAAAGGTTTTGACTAGCCATAAATTCTTAACCTCCTTACTTAGTAAGCGACGCATCGCCCCAATATTTAGTCTTTAATTTGTCTGCTTCGGCACCAGCACAAAGCATTTGAATGTCCTATTCCCACTTTTCTTTTGCCTAATATCTTGCAATTCGTTTATAAAAAGCATAAACAGTACATTTCTCTAGGTTAATTCCGAAAACTTCAGCTATTTCAAGATATACTGAAAATGGCATCCCCTCAGTGTCTTTTTCAGCTTTTTTCTTTTTTGCAGCTTCCACTTTCTCTCTTAACAAACGCATTTTTCGTTCACCAGGTGTTTCATTTTTTGGTGGTGGCGGCTTAATTGCCTAACCATTCTAAATCCTTAAAATTTCCTAGAAATCTTTAAAATTATCATTGTTAATTATACGTCTTTCTATAGGATTACCAATAACAACTGATGATATTTCTGGAAGAATTATTGTTTTCTCCTTGATAAAAGTATTAAACATATCCTAAACCTCTAATAAAAAACTATCATTTTGTTCTGCACTTGATAAAAGATAATCAAGAGGTTTAATTTTATCGGGAGATATATCTTCTCCAGTTTTTTCTTTTATATGCTAAGATATGGCTATTTCATCAAGCAATAAGGTAGATAAATAAGTTTTATATTTAGAATAATCCATTTCTATTATTTCTTTAATAGTTAATGGATAAACCTTACATACTTTTGATAATGAACTTCCACAACCCACATATGCCTAAGCTTTAATATCTTCAATTTGATTAATTGAAAGCATTAATTTCAAAATCCATTACATAAGAACCCATTTGTTTACTTAGAGAACCCAAACTAAAACCATTATATGTAATCTCTCCTAACCCATTAATACGCTTGCCCTAAATACTTCGTCTAATTTCACTCATAATAGCAAATGGTCGTAAAGTATCTCCAGTAATTAACCACTCACTAAAAGGACAATATACGATTATCTAAAGTGTTAAATTTTCATTATCTATATTAGAATCATTCGTCTATCCTAAAGTATATAAAAGTACAATCTTAGATTTAGTATTTTGTTCTTCTGGAGTTAAGAGTGGAACTACTCTTATTAATTTATTTAATAACGATAATCCATCAATAGTATTAGGATGTTTTTCTTTATTTAAAGGGTCTAAATCTGTGTTTTCTAACAACATTAAAAGGTTCTAATTTTTTGTTAAGGTTTTAGCAACCTTTATAAGATTTACGCCAAGCTCCTGGCCATACCGTACTTGTGATTCCATATCATCACCTACCATTTAGGAAGAAGTTTTTATCTTCTCCTACCATTATATCTTCCGAAGAGCGCGGCTCTTCTTCCTGTATTAGTTTCTCTTCTATTGAAATATAAGAAACCCCCTCTATACTCATATCGTCTATACCAGCAATTTCCCAGCCTTTATTATTATATTCAAAATACTGTCCCTTTTGAATTAAATCATTGGTAGCGGTAATAAAACCTCTATGTGTATTTGGCTCTCTATATTGAGAACGTTTTATAAAAAATTCGTCAATAATATAAGAGGTAGAAGCATTTATTACTTTTGAAGGAGCAGTAATTATAGTATCTCCATATTCATTTGTTAAATTTATTTCAGTATCTAAACAAATTACTACAAATAACTAATATCCTTTTGTTATATTATTTTCAACAAAAAGTACTAACCAAATTTTATCTACTTTTCTCTTATCTATTATTTGTTTTATATTAAGTATATCACCAGTATGTAGTGCGGCGGCACTAACTGGTAATAAAAGATTACTAATTAACTTACTCTCATTCCATTTATTAGGCTATAAAGAACAAGTTATATTAGTATTCTCATTGTTTATTTTATATATATCAGCTTTATAAGCACTGTTCTCTAAAAAAAGATTATTAAACTCATTAATTTTCCTAGTATTTATCCTTTCCTATCTTGTCCTGCCGCCCAGATTCATTCTTTTTAAATATACTTCATCAAGATAACTCATATTACACCTATTTTGTCAAACAAATTCATACACTCGAATATTGTTTTTCGATAATATTTAAAAGATAAATAGCGGCAAGATGCAAGTTTAGAATAAAGGGTATAATATTCAATTGTTTTGCTATTGTCATTATACCCCATTAACTCAATTAAAATAGTGTCTAAATATTTTTCCCATTCTCCATCTTTTTCTCGTTCACGAAGTAGGCCAAAAAGTCTATTCTTCATTTTATCTTTGTAAGCTTCAATAATAGCGTCCTGTCGTTCCACTATGTTTTAAACCTCCACCAGCTAATTTTCTAAAATTAAAAGGTTTTTTATTTGGAGAACGATAATAAAGTCTTTCAACTTTCTTTGCTTCTTCTAAAACCTAGTCTTTCAAAGCAATAAAACTTTTTAATAAGTTAGCCTATGAAAAATCTTTTTCATCATACTAAGTTTTTACATTTTCCCAAGAATCTATAGTTCGTTTTAACCACTCATATTTCATATAAGTGGCTAAAACTTGTATTTCTGGCTAACCCATTTTATTATCCGTAAAACACTATCTATTTTCGTCTATATAAAGACTACATCTAGGAAATTTAAAATAAGGAATTGCCGAGTTTAAGAAAGCCCGCCAGTCTTTCAAAAACATCTCTAAATCTTCTTCAGAACAATACTAAGCCCAATCATCTTCATTAACTTTACTAAGAAAGGCATCATACACATCCATTAAATTTACCATTATCTTTGCCTCCCTAAAATTATATTATTCCTCTTCCATCTAATGTTTACGAGAAATTCCAATTAAAATATCTTTTCCAGTTAAATCCTTTAAAAATTTACATTTTTCAGTATTAACAATTTCTTTTTCAATTGCATATATAATCAAATTATCAACCTAAGTCCTAGGAACTGTTGTCATTATTTTTATAAACTCTTCCATTGGAGTTGTAGTTAATAATTCTGTCATTTTCTTTTCATCAAAAGCGATAATATTTTTTGCCTCTGTTGCATCTGCGTCTTCTATACCTAAATCTATTTTATCCTGTAAGTCAGGGATATATAAAATACCAGAATAAATTATATTTTTAAATCCAGTATCCCACATTAATTCTCTTACAGTATCAAAAGGAATTCCAAAAGTCTATCCTCTTGTTTTCCAAGTTCTATTAACACCATATTCTGGCTTTCTAACTGTTACTGTATTGTTTACCATACTAGTAATCTTAACCATTCTATTCTCCATATTTAATTCCTCCTTTTAACTCAAAATGGTGAGTGAGTTTAATACCCACTCACCACTTCCGATATATAAATTCTTTCTTTTGTTTTTATGATTATGGATTTGGCTTATAACCGTTTGTAGTCTTACCAGTCCAGTTTGCTACAAATTTAGTAGGATACTGTGTAGGATAAGCTTGTGTATCCTGAAGGTCTGTATTTACATATACACCCCAATCATTATTGGTAAGAATAGCTACACCAACTTTCTTATAAGCTTCTACTTCCATTGTTCTATCTCTACCCTTGAAATCATCAACAATAGTATCGCCTTCGAAAACAATCTTAACTGGCTTACTCTTACCATTAGGGAATACATAAGCAAGAGCAGGATTTACTACAGTAGTAGTATTGTTATCGTCAGTAAATGACTGTGGAATTTCAACAATAGGGTTGCCACGGAAAGTCTTAATTCTACCATACTGAGCAATCTCTTCAATGTTTCTAGGATTATATACAGGTGTTGCAACACCAGTAGCACCAGAATTTCTTGCCCAAGCCATTGGCATACCAATTGCCTCAGGTCCCATAGCCTGTACGAATTCAGGAGCAGCGAAAATTGTAACTCCGCCATCACCATAAGTACCAGCAATGGTTACAAGTTGCTGCATACCATCTGGATCAAAGCCGGCACTAATAACCTTATTTCTTGCAGGACGATCATCAGCATTAACTGCGGCAATAAGAGCTTGCTGAATTAAACCATAAATTGCCTCAACCATACCCTCAAGAAGAATTTCAGCAACTTCTGCAACATCCTCTTGACCACAAATATATCTTTCAAAGTCAATAATACCAGTACCACCAATTGCGCTAGCACTTACTTCAAAAGTATCGCTATCAAGTCTGAAAGCCTCATATACACCAGAAGGTGCAACTGCTGTTACAAACTGCTTAGCTCTACGTCTACCTCTCTTAACTACAAACTGTGCTTTTTCATTATTTGCAACCTGCTTAATTTCAGCAAACATTGACATAAATTCTTCTACAGTCTTAGGAAGAACTTCATCAAAAGCCTCTTGCATAATTTCAAAAATATCTAATCTATTTCTACGATAAGAATTAAAATCATAAGCAAGCTCATGTAAAGCATTAGAGGTTGCCTTCTTTATATCTTCAACTTGATATTTAGTAGGATTTGGAGTTGTTCCTCTGAATGAATGAACAATTAAATCCTTAATCATTTGCTTTTTATTCTCCATTCTATCTCAACCTCCTTTTATTATGCTGTAGGCTTATTGATAAATTGAATCTTAAATGACAGAGTATTGTCTGCATTATAATAAGGTTCAACTATCTAAGCGTATACATTACCAATTGCATCTGCAACAGGAGCACCAATTACTAATTTACCATTAGATGCATTAGTTACATAAGCATAAACTGTAGTACCTGCTGCAATATCTTCTTGAACTTTCTTCCATAATTGTACAGAAGGAGTGTCATCTTCTTCAGCGTCTGCCTCAAAATATGCCTCATCCCAGGCAACTGTGTTAGTACAAATTCTCATACCAGGATCCATATATCCAATTTTTGGTAAGAACTCTCCAGTAATCATAGCAAAATTTCTACGACCAGGAGTATACTGATTATAAATCTTTTCTGTTGAATAATTAATTCCCATTGGGAAGCCCTTATCACTTAAAGCTTTTGTAGGAACTGTAGCAGTCTTATTAGCCTTATCAACCATTAAGAACGCTCCAACTTCTGCATAAATTTTGTTATCATTTGCTTCAGCGGGGGTCATAGGGAAATGAGCAGCGAACTTCTCTGGGTCAAGCTTGCACTGTGCTTCAACTTGTCCAGCACGATAAGCCCAAGACTGGCTCATTTCAAGTTGTCCAAAACCTTTGCAATCAAAAAATTGAATAGCCATTACTTATTACCTCCTAATGTTTTATCAATATAATCCTCCAACGCAGAGTTGCCTTTTTCAACATCATCTGCATTTCCTGTGTAAATAAGAGTCTGGCTCTGTTCTTGTTTACTAAAGATTGTTGGAGTATTTTTTACAGCAGCAACACATACTTCTTTCTCAAAATCTTCTACTGAATAATTAGCAACATCATTCTCTAAAGTAGAATATTTTTCTGAAGAAATGTATTCTGAATATTTTTCGAGAATAGATTTCTTTTGCTCTGTTTCGATATTAGCCTTAAATTGAGCAAGTTCTTCCTTCTCTTTATTTAAGTCAGAATTTAAAGTTTCAAGGCTAGCTTTTTCAGCCTTAATAGCTTCTAATTCTTTCTTAGTTTCTTCTAAACTATTATTTAATGTTTCAATTTCAGTTACTTTTTCTTCAACTGTCTTATTAGCTTCTGTTAATTGAGAATTAATTTCCTCTTTTTCTGCTGTTAAGTTCTCAATTGCTTTTACATTAGCATCATAAGTTTCTTTAACTTCGCTTAAGTTATTATTAATTGCCTTTAATGCTTCAAGTGCTAACATTTCATCTTTTGTTACATCAGTAATTTCAACTTCCATCTTTTCACCAACAGTAACACTTTCATCAGCATTTACAGTATAATAAGCTCTAATATACTTATCTTCATCTACACTAGCGGCAACTGCATAATCAGCATAAACATCCATTAAATAATACTCAAATTTCCATCCGCCTTCTTCATTGAAATTAGGATTAAGAGCAGAAGCAATCTTACGAGCTTTATCATTATCAGATAATCTAAATAAGAGTTCCTTTTCCATGTGCTTATCTTCCTCCTTTTTATTGTTATTTGAATCAATATTCTTTATGTAAGAAATTAACTCCTAAACATCCTTTGCTAGACTATAGAACGCCGCACCTTCGAAGCATGGCTCAACTGCTGTACCAAGTGCTTGAAGTCCAAATAAACTACCATCAGTAAAATGGAAATAAGGTAAACCATCAGCTTCCCATATTCTCCATTCACCTTTATATGTATAAGGATTAATTTCCATTGATTGTGAAGAACCAGGTATTAACTTTGCCTCTTGATAAAGAGAAGTATATAAAAGTACATCTGCACAAGCGTATGTTCTTATAACACCATCATTATCCATGTGGTCTTCCCAAGCAAAGTTAGGTTCTGCCATTACAATACCATAAATGCGGCCGTCAGAATTTTTCTCACCATGATCTTCGAAATCGACATCATCTTGATTAAAAATACCTTTAATTGGTGCATATGGTAAAGATGCTATTAATTTATTTGCAAAATCCTCTGATATATAAGTACGATTTCTATTTAAACCTCTATAGAAAATTCGTACTCTGCACTTGGATTTGCTATCATCGAATTTCTCAACATTACCATATAAACTAACATCGAACTTCAGATTTACTTCCTTACCTAAAACCGCATCTTTACCGTATGTTTGAGGAATATACGCTAAGTTTGTAGTCGCGGCACCGGGTAAGGAGATGGGTAATGGAGTTCCAATGCCAGTAATTTCATATGGAGCAGTTCCAGTTCCAGTACTAGTAATCTATAAAGAATTACTTGTTATTAACTCTCCCATTATTTACCCTCCTCCTTCTCTTCTTTATTTTCTGGCTCTTCTTTTTCTTTATTTTCTGCTTGCTATTCTTTTTCTTTATCTCTACCTTCTGAACTTTGCCCCTTAGTATCGCCCATTGGTTCTCCAGAAGCTTTTCCAGACTATGTATATGAGGATTGTAAAGGTTTAAGTATTTCATCAAGTTCAAGCAAATCATTTTCAAGAGCCTTAAGATTAGCTAAATTAGTCTAATCTAATCCAGTAACAGCAATAGGAGTAAGGAAGCTATATCCAAATGATGCCTATTTTTCTGCTCTTTCGCTATATTCTTTAGCATTATATCTTGTAACTGGAAGAATAATTAATCTAAACTTAACTTTATCATTAGCAAATTTATAATTTAATAAAGTTGTAAAGAAGTGAGCAAATCTATCTCCTAATACCATCATCATAGATAAATCGTTATTTGTTGAATATTGTAAACCAGCTTCAGTTGTAGAGAAAAAGAACTCTTTAGATAAACCAGCAGACTCATAAATTAAATTTAATACATTATTAACTTCTGTCTTTTGGTCATCTTTACTACTTAAATCTAATAAATCAATTTTTCCATAAGTTGTAATAACATCAACATCTTCATTATTTTTAAGCATTTCACAAGTTCCCCTGTGCATTTCATATGCTTCATCTGGTTCAAAAATTAACTCTCCGTTATTATCAATAGGCATTATCTAAGCAATAATTCTTTTTAAAGCCTATTTATTTCTTTGCTTATCTAATTCCTTATAATCATCTAAATCAACAAGTAAAGGAATTAAGTCTAAGAAAAATGGTCTTTCTTCAAAAAATGAAAAATAAATTCCCATTTCCGCAGGTAAGAAAATCCACTTACTTTTTTTATCTTTTGTATTTTTATTATTTTTATATTTCTTATACTCCTTTTGGATGAGTTTAGGATAAGTTCTTAATATTTCTGTTCTTAGTGTATTGTCTCTAATACTATCAAAAAACTCTAAATTAAATTCAACTATATCAATATCATCCTAGTTTTTAAACCTTGTTCTACAATAATTAAAAGGCAAATCCTAAATTACAACCTTATCTCCATTATCGTGTAATAAGCCATAATAAGCTCCCGTTACTAAAATATCTTTAGCAAAAATAGCACATTTTCTCTAAATTTGGAAAGTAGTACAAAAATCAGTAGCATCATAATAAGCTTTTTTAATAGCTTTATCCGTAATCTATACGGGTTTAGTTCGTCCAGTGTCGTGTTTAAGATAAGGAACAACTATCCAAGCATAAGATAAAAAAGTTGCATAGTGAATAATGGCTCTTTTATAAATACCACTAATTGTAAAAAAGTATTTAGATAATTCAGCTCTTTCAGTACTTGTTCCACCTTCAACTATTTGCATTATATCTTCTTTTTTATATTTTTTAAACTTAACTTTCTAATCTTTTTTATCGCTTTTAATATATGCACTATCAGAGGTTGCTATCATTTCACTTATAGCTTTTTTAAACTACGTTACTCTATTATCTGTCGCAGGTGTGCTATCCATACTTATCAATATTACTCACCTCCACGTCTAAAGAAAACTAACTATCTTTTTAGTCCTCTATTTTTCTTCTTAGCGTTTTCTTGTCTTTCATAATCGCAAACTCTAGATACACCCATTTCAAAAGCTGAAAATTTATCTTTTGTCATACGAGTATTTATTTGTTCAACAGCAAGTTTATTACTTGTTGCAGTTTGTTTAATCCTTAAGTTAACAATTTCATTAAATAAAGAGGTTGTTAATTCGTGTGGAAGTAAACGAGCAGCACGTTCCTCAATAGACATTTTTTTACTTAATGCTTTACTTAATAGTTTTTCTCTAGCCTTCTTTTCAGAAATCAAAAAATTGATACAACCACTATTGATTTTTGAAATTAAATCTGAGTGGAAACGACTGTTATCATCTGGCGTAGCTTTAACACCATATAAAATTTTTGCACAATTTTTAGGCTAGATAGCTTTATATTCATCTCTATTTGAAAAGCCGTAAGCAGGAAAGATTTCTCCTGTTCTTGGGTCCTATGTAGGTTTAATCATCTCGTCAGCTAAACCAACACCTAAACCATTTATATCTATTACACATTCTTTAGGATTAAAATTCTTAATTAGCCTTTTTAAATCCGCAGCCTAATAGGTAAACTATTTTTCTGTTTCAGTTAATCCTAAAACATAAATATTTACCAAATTTATTCGATAAGGCTCTCCTGGAAATACTTTTAAAACTGTTACAACAGTCTAACAAAGTCGTCTCGCAACATCCACTGCTAATAAGTAAAAAGCTTTAGAATCTTCTCTAATTTTTTCCTTGACTTCTGGGTTATTAAGTTTTCTATGAATTTCCAATTTACTATATTTAATCCAAGCTTCTTCTGTAGAACCTACAAATCTACTCATATACTCTTTTGCAAAGCCAGCTTCACTAAAAGTTGAAGACATTCTCATTTCATTCAAGAAGTCTTTAGAAAGTAACCCAGTCTTTACTGGAATACGATAATCAAAGCCCCAAACAAAAACGTTATGTGGCTAAAGTATTGAAAGTTCAAATAATTCAACAGTTTTATCATAAGCAAAAGTGTTACGTTCTGCGGCAGAAGAAATCCACATTTGAACTTGTTGCGGCTCATATGGATTTTTATCCTAGTTTGCCATTGGCCTATCAACGTTCAATAGCGGAAGAATAATCTCGGATATATCATCTGGTAAATGGTCCCTGAACTCGTCAAGGATGCCCGCAGTAGCACGATTACCACGCGTTGAGTTCAAAGGTGACATGATGTCCATTATAGAGCCATTTCTAAAGGTTAATTTAACATAATCAGGACCAAAGTTACCATCACCAACAATCTCTTCTTTAAGCAGCGGCATTAAATCCCATAACTAGTGAATCTTTTGATTAGCAATTTTAGAACCCTATGCTTTACCAGGAGCGCACTAGAAGACGTGACTTCCTGGTCTAAATATACAGATTAAATATAAAGCTAATATACAAATAAAAGACTTACCTGCGGCACGAGGTGCAATTGTCAATATACGCCCATGTCGTAAACAAACTCTTAAAAATAAAATCTAAAAAAACTTTAGTTTAAATTTAGATGTAGATGGTGTAATTTGTTTTAAATATAAATCTGGATATGTACTCCATAACCAACAGTAATGTTTATATAAATCAAAATTCCTATCAATTCTATCTTTTGTTATAACAGCACCTTTTTCTAATTCTATACCATCTTTAACAAAAGTCTATGCTGTTCTAGCAAGAGTGTAATGAATTGTATTTAATATAGCGGAGGGCTATTCAATATTTATATCCATTTTATTTACCTCCGTTAAATTTCTACTTCAAATTCATCATCAACTAATTTTTCTCCGCCTTGCTCTTTAAGATATTCTCTAAACTCTTTTTCGTTGAAGGTTTCTCCACTAAGTTTGGCACTAGTTTTTAAATTTTCAATTCTTGCTTCAATTTCTTCAGGAATATTAGTATCGCTAACATATAAATACTAATTCCACAATTTTATATCTTTTATTGAAAAATCAACTTCATCTCTTACAACATCATCATAATATTCATTAACCCAACCTTTTTTCTCTAAGTATGCGAAAATTTCACCAACAGAACTAAATTCATTAGCATCCTAAATAATTTTAGGAGTAAAATTAGCAAGTTTTGATAACTAATCATAAGATTTTAATTCTTTTGAAAAATCAGAACCTTCTCTAATTTTTTGTTCAATCAAAAGTGAAATCTTACATAGTTTTAATGCCTGGTCTTCATTTAATGCTCCAACAATATTCTAACTATCTAACATACCTTTATGAAGATTTTCAAGGTACTCTAATTCTTCATCATCGTAACTCTATCCCCATTTCATAGCTAATTTTCTTTTTTTATTCTCTCTTACACTAGGCATTGCATCAGTAACTCTTTGTTCCTCTTGAAGCTGTAAATAAACCTCATTATACATTTTCCAATCAAGAGTATCATAAGGAGCAGAACGAAAAATACTTGCATAAATACCAAAAGCATCTTTGCCCTATCCCTAATAAATTTTTTCCCATTGCTCTGGAACAAAAGGAATATCAGCCCATTGACATATTTTATCAACAGTATTCCACTTATTCTCAGATTCTTCAATCATTTTTGCTAAGCAGTCGCGGCATATTGGTAAACTTCCATTATGAATAGGAGAATTAACTGCAATATAATTGGCAGTTGTTTTTTCTTGCTAGCATTTTAGACATTTTTTTAATGCCATTTATATCACCTCTTCGATTATTCTTATAAAACACTTTGTGCCGCGACTGCATAAAATTTTGAATATGTCTAGACAAAAACTATGCCTATGTTAATCACTATTCAAAACTTTTTGTAGTCGCGGCACAAAATAAGTAATAATTTAATTTTTATTCTCCAATTTTTTCTTCTTTTGTTTTTATCTCGCTTTTTTCTCTAAACTTTTTTCTTAATTCAGTATTAAAATTCTCTCCTCTCATTGCAAACGACTAAGCAGCAGTTAAAAATTTTTTCTATTCTCTTTTAGGAAGTTCAGTATATTTTGTAACCATATCGGTCAAATACTCTTCAAAGTCATCTTGTTCTTCTACTTTTAATAGTTTGCCAAAAGTAAGTAAATCAGTTATCTAGAAATACTATAAATAACTAATGAACTATAAAGCATCTTTAGCTACTTTATCTTTTCTTTTAAATTTCATTTTTAATCCTCCATTAATGTAAGCTTCTTATGTAGGTGGATTTTCTAATAATTTTGTAGTCGCGGCACCGAGTCCACAATAAGCTTTACTTATTATTCTACCTTAGCTCTCGATCGCATTGCTTACATCTACCTGTAAGCCCGTCTAAAGCTTTTGCCTTTCTAACAAAATTCCTAGGGTCTCTCAACAAAACCTTTCCACATCTGCTACATTTCTTCCAAGCTTTTTCATAATCTTTACTTAAAAATTCATCATAATTTAATTCAACTGCATTACTAATCAATTCTAAGCTTTTGTTCCAAATTGTACTAATATAATTATCTTTATGGTCAATACCTAATTCTTTATTAAGTTTTTCTCTAATTTCTTTAATCTAAAGTTTCTATTTCTTTCCTTCAACAATTAATTTCTACTAAGGACTTAAATTAGCTTTTTCAATATAAAAATCAAGTGTCCAAAGTATATTGTGAATTAAACTATCTGGCTAATTTCTAACCTAATCTTCTAAATCTAAATAAAACTAAATTAAAAAATATAAATGGTCAATATTCCTAAAATCTAAATAAGGTTTTCCACTCTAAATAATTTCTTCTTCGTTTTCAACTGCTTTAGCAACCCTCTCATTATCATAATAAGGATTCTCAAATTTAAAATCATTAATAGAATTTTTTAATCCTCTTGGTAAAATAGGGAAATTAACCTATTTGTCTGTACTATTTCCATGAAATTCTGCCTTGTTCTTTTTTGCCCTAAAGGTAGGGTAAAAAGCGTCAAGCAAATCATACTATTGCTAATACTATTCAATTAACTAGTGTCTTAAATAATAAAGCTAAGTCTAGTTTAAAGTTGGGGTATCACTTGTCTTTTCTATTTTTCCTGTATTCTCATCATAAACCCTTTTTAATCTATCAATGGTTTCCCATAGTTGCTAAAATTCTGATAAATGTTCAACTTTATCTCTATAATCCTTAATATCGGGTTTAACTTTTTTATAAATATTCTTTTCTTTTAAGAAAATATTTTCGTCAAAAGTTGGACTTTCAAGTAAAGCTTCTAAACTAACAGTTCTATTTTTTTGGAAAGAACTAAACTTTGCTTTAATCTAAACTTCTTTTCTATCAACTATGGAGGTGCCATCTTCGTCCTTTCCATAGAGTACATAATTGGTAACGGTTTCTAATTCGGTTTTTGTTAGTGTAGATAAATCAATTGATTTAATTGCTTCAAGTCTATCTTTTGCTGAAACTATATTAAAGTCTAGTTTAAACTTCAACTTTTCTCACCTCCAATTATATTATACTCGAAAATTTTTGGAAAGTCAAGAGATTAGGTTTAGACTAAGAATTTAGATCTAAGTTGGAATTTTGGGGGGATAGATCTAAATTGAAAATTTTAAGGATATGATTTTTGTTCTAGGGGATAGGGGTTCAGAAAAAATGAACAAATTGTTAAAAATTTGTAGCCCCCGTATGAATTAGTTAAGTAAAATGCTACAAAAAAAAATAGGCGGTCAAACTTGACCGCCATATTATTATGTGTGTGCTTTTTTGTTTGTCGTTCCTGCGCTTCCGTGACTGTTTGGTTTAACTATACTACATTTGACTTGATACAGTTTATTGTTGTTTGTTCCTATTAGGTCAACGCATTTTCTGTCATATTTTGCGGAGGCTTTTTTGAAAAGTCCGGTATTTACAAGAGCTTTTTCGATAGCGTAACCTAAGTTACAATTATTTTCCGTTGCTATCTCTTGCAAATTGTCAACGGTAGTTGCAAAATCAATTAAATAATTAGAGTAAAAGCGGTTAAGGTTTATTATACACATTTTATCCGCTTTAAAGGCGTTGTTTGTGCACTCTCTACCAAAAAGCATTGACTTTAAGTTATTATCGCTTTTAAGTGCTTTATATGGTATTGCATAAACTACCACAAAATCACTTTTCCATGTACTATTTGTTACAACTAAAAGTGTGCTTGCAAGTCCATAGATATTAGCGTGAATACTATCGTTTGTGTAATTGTCGTTTCTGTTTGTCATAAAAAACACGTCCTTCCAAAAATATAAATATTTGTTATTGTAAAGCCGTTTGCTTTACTAAATATTATTATACTCATTTTTGCGTATTTGTCAATAGAAAATGCAAAATTTTTTTATTGTAATATTGCACAAACTTTTTTATCTTTTTTTGTGCATTTTTAAACTGTCCAAAAAATCGTACACAGTCCAAAAAATTGTACACTTTATATTTTTACAAATATATCCATTTTATACATTTACAATTATTTACAATAAACATACTAAAATAATATACTTTAAAACTTTAAGATAATAAACATACTAAAATAGTATACTTTAATACTTTAATATACTAAAATATACTAAAATAATATATTTTAATTTGCTAAAGTGCTAAAATATTAACAAATTGTAAACTTTGCGTTAGTCCTTTACATTTTACCTCAAAAGTGGTATAATAACATTGTATTAAAGAGAAATACACAAAACATTCATAATTTGTGCAGTTTGCACAAATATTAAGAGAAAAGAGATGAAATGTTAATGAATTGTAAAATTTTAATGAATTTGTTTAATTCAATAATCAATTCACACAATATTCACACAAATGTAACAATTTGTTCACATTTAACTTTATTCACAGATTGTTCACATATTGTTCACAACTCAAACACATTTCATTTATAACTATTATATACTATATATTATAAACTATAAGCTACGAGCTAAGCGAGCTATCAAATTATGAACGAGCTATTAACAGTGCGACAGAACATAGGCGGCAAAAAGAAAAGAGGGAATATTCCCTCTTTTTAATCTTCAAAAGGTTCTTGTTTATGGATAAAGAAATAATCTATTTTATCCCAGTCAATGTCATAACCTCTCTCATCTTTTTCAGGCTTTTCTCTGTTAAGGCGTTCTGCCTCAGCTTTTGCAATCTCGTCATCATAAGAGGCATAATAGGAGAGAAAAGTATCACAACTTGATTCATATTCTGTTCCTTTGTTGTAGTAAACAGGTTCCTTTGTTTTGTAGCACATTGCGTTAATCATAGTAACAACTCCTTTTATTTTTTTAAGGTTTTTCGTTTTCCTTGATTATATAATAACATATTTTTTTAAGTTTGTCAAGTAGTTTTTAAAAATTTTTTTGTAAATAATTTATAAATAAGTTTTTATTTTTAACTAAATCAAAAGTAGAGTTATTAAGAGATTATTAACATTGCGATACATTACGTTGTGCCGCACAGCATAAAAATATTGAATAGTATATTAATAATACGATAGAGTTAAATATAGATTAATTATTAATAATGCGATAGTTAGAAAAAGAAAAAGGTTGACATTAATCAACCTTTTCATTTAATTCAATAAAATCAATTATTTCATCATCTGTTATTATTTCGGTATCACGATTATCAAAAGTAAGTTGATACTTTTTACCTTTTTCGATGTTAATATTTTTCATTCTCCACATATTACCATCTTCTGTTATAAAAGTGTTTTCATTTACTGCGGTTGCGGTCATTTGATAATAAAACGTTTGTTCTGTTGAATAATCACTTGAACTTGAACTGCTTTCCTCTTTTGTTGATGATGTTATACCATATATCATTACTATTATAACAATAATAATTCCATAGATTATATTTATTAAACAGATAATTGCCGCATAAGTTGGCATAGTTTCCTTATGAGCATTTTTAAAATAGCATAACGTATTGACAATAGTAAGAATAATGAGAATAACTAACATAATCTCGATTACCATAATTAAACATCTCCTTAAAGGTTTTAGGTTTGTCTTACTGTACTTATATAATACTATATTTTAGTAAATTTGTCAATGAATAATTTGTAAATACTTTATAAATATTTTATGAATAGAATATGAATATTGCGATAGATTAAAATAAATCTAAAATATGAATAATTCGACAGTTTAAAAAAAATCTTAAAAATGGTTTTTGAATATTTTAATTCTTAAAAATATCCAACCCCTTAAAAGTTTATAACCCCTTAAAATAAATATGAATAAAGTTTGAATAATCCGACCCCTATTTTTTACCAAAAGAATAGAAATAAATTTGTGCAAATTGTTAATTGACAGTACCCCTTTTTTATATTATAATATCAATAGAAAATAAAAAAGGAGTTGAGTAATTTTGAAAAAGACAAGTGTAACAGAACGCCGTTTTAAATGTCCTACTTGTAATTTTATTATGACTGCATACAAAAAATCAAGTCGCAGAACATCAAAAGGGCATTTAAAAAATATGTGGTGTCCAATTTGCAAAGAGGAACACAATTTTATTCAGTTGTCAAAGTATGAATAGAGAGGAACACTCGTTCCCCTCTATTTTATTAACTTAATATGAACATTGCGATAGAATTGAATATGAATAAAATATTAACAATGCGATATATCAAAAGAAAAAGAAAAGAGAGTTTTTAACTCTCTTTTACAGTTACAATAAATGGAATTTTTCCATTCTCTCTCAAAAGCTTTTTTGCTCTTTTGATAACAGGATATGCGTGCTTTCCGTGAGTCTGTTCATATCTGCGTGACATATACCATTCAGCCATTTCAAAAGCGGCTTCTTTGTTGGTGTATGTTCTCTCAGCGACAACATCAGTAAAATTCTCGTACATAATAACAACATAATTCTTATTCATAGTAAACACTACCTTTCTGGTTTATTGGGTTTTCCTTCCCTTATCTTGATTATAGTATAACATATCTTAATCAATTTGTCAATGAATATTTTATAAACTATTTGTGAACTTTTTATGAACAAAAGTATGAATGATATGTGAACGTTGCGCCGCACACCAAATGTTACAAGAATATTAACATTGCGATAGTTACGATATTTCTTTTGATTAAAAGTTTTAATTTATTTATAAAATATTTTCTTGACAAAATAGGATTTATGTGTTATACTATATATAGAATAATAAAGGAGGTTGTTATTATGACTTTGAATGAAAAGGAAAATTTATTTTGGGATTGCACACATTACGGGAAAATTATTTTTGTAAATGATTATGATTTTAAAGCAGAAGGGATTTATGTTTCGACGTACTGTATCGAATACGAAGGCAAAAGACATTTTTTTATCAAAGCAAATGGCGCAGTTGTTCATTATGAAGAGGTTAAAGAGGATTAAATCCTCTTTAATTTTTTATGAATATTGCGATAGTTTTCTACTAAAATTTGCAGTGCGGCACAAGGTAATTTATTGTAAAACTATTAACATTGCGATAGAACAAAAGCGAAAAAAATAAAGGTTGAAATTAATCAACCTTTATATTAAACTTATAAAAAGTATTTGAAATAGCGTCAATAATTCTTGCCATTTCAGACTTTGAAACTCTCTCGGAAATTTCAGTTAAACCGCCATTCTCGTTAAAAATCTTGCAAAGTCTAACACCGCCATAAGCGTAGTTAAGTACAAACTGATTTGTGTTGAATTGTCTGTTGAGATTTTCAAGTTTCTTATCAAGTATTGTTTTTGTGATTGTCATAATAACGACCTCCTAAATTGTTTTATTGTTGTTCTTTACTGTACTTATAATATAACACATTTTCGCCAATTTGTCAATGAATATTTTGTATTTATTTTGTAAATAAAATATGAATGACTATTAAAAAATTATGAACGTTGCGCCGCACAACAAATGTTACAAGATTGTTAATAATGCGATAGATATAGATGTATTCTTGTTCATAAAATATTTACAAAAAATCTATTGACAAAATACTATATATATGTTATACTGTATATAGTAAAAGGAGGTTGATACTATGACAACGAAAACACTTGCAAAAATGATAATAAATTCATTTACTGAAACAGACAAAGAAAAACTCAATCGTCAAATTAAATACCTTCAGACTTGTTATTTTCATAGCAATAACGTTAATCTTCAGGATGATATACAACAAACAATTTATTTTTTAATGGATAAAGTTGAAAAAATAAAAGGGTAGAAATACCCTTTTTATTTATTAATTTTCTTTAAAAATGCGACTGCGGCAAAACGTAATTTATTACAAGAATATTAACAATGCGATAGTATAATAGTTTTCACATTTTAAAGCATTAAAACTTTTTGTAATTAAATTGTAATCTTTTGTAATCAAAATGTAATTGACTTTTACTCTATTTTATGTTATATTATATATAGGGATAAGGAAGGGAGAACAAATACTGGATGCACCCTTCCTGAGTAATGCCTACGAAGTTACTACTAACAAAGGCAAGGGGAAGTAGCGCAGTTACCATTTCTGCGATAGTGAATTTGGGGCTTACAACCAACTGTAACGAAGGCGGTTATTCGGCAAGTGAGTAGTGTACATATCTCACAAACCGCAAAAGATATATACCTATCGGGTCAAGTCTATGGACTTGACAGGAACCTACCCGCAAAAACGGTAGGTATATTTCTTTTTAAATTGATTAAAATTTTTAATTATTACTAAGTTATGAACAATGCGATAGTTACAAGTATAAATAAACTATTAACAATGCGACCGCACTATCGTATTCTTAACATAGTCTTAATAATTGCGCAATCGCAACGTTCATATTCTATTCACAAATCAATTCACAGAAATTTAATTTTTCAACTCTTGATTTTTAATATTTATTGTGGTATAATAATATTAGAAATTTAAAAGGAGGTCATAATATGACAAAAAATAACAATCTTAATTCTAAATACTGTGAGCCAATACTGCACCTTGCTAACTTGTGTTCTGCCGAGGGTATTCCTTTTGTTGTACGTCCAGCGTTTGAGGGGCTACAGCTTGTATGTCCGAGCTTAGAGAAATGGGAGTTTGATGTTATCTGCCATAGAGGTAGCTATGGACACGAGCAGGGGCTACTTGAAATTATGGGAGCTATTTGCAATGCTTGTGATGATGATGTAGAGGGCTACTTAGAAGTTGAAGAGGTTTTCGAGAGAATTAAAAAGTATTATAAAAAAAGGAGCTTATGATAATATAAAGGACTACTCAACTGTTGAGGAAATTTTTGAAGATATTAGAAAATGTTATAAAAAGGGAGAATAATCTCCCTTTTTCTTTTTTTAATAAAATATGAACAATGCGATAGACAAATTAGTTAAAATTTTTAATTAAATAAATAAAGAAAAAGGTTGATATTAATATCAACCTTTTAGTTTTCTTATTCTCTAAAGTCATCATAAATTTCAATTTCAATATCTGGCTTTATTCCCTCTGTGGAAGCAATTGCACCGATATAAATAACAAATTGATTCCATTCACATTCTTTTGATAATTTTTCAAAATAAGCAAATACCTCATCAGGTACATTTACCATTTTACAAAAATCATCATCACTTGTTTTTATAAGTCTACCAATTTTCATTTCTTTACCTCCTAAAGTTAATCTTACTGTTGTTTTTTACTGTAACTATATAATAACACTTTCCCAACTAAAAGTCAATTACTTTTTTATTACAAAAGGTTACAATTCGGTTACAATTAAATATTAATAAATAATGTATAGTGCGGCATACTATATTATGAAAATGTAAACAGTACGATAGAGGTTTTAGTTAAAAGTTTTAATTAATTAAATAAAAGAAAAAGGTTGACATTAGTCAACCTCAATCTCGTCTATAATGAATATATCATCTAAATACTCAAAATCATTTTCAGCAAAATCATGAAATGCCTCATTTTCTCTATTGGCATCAAAGCCACAATTCTTATCAATAAAATTCCTTGCGCCAATTATTGCCTCATACATAGTATTATAAAATTTGTGTATATGAGTTCTACCGCACCAAGAACCTTCAATAATAAGAGCATATTTTTTCATAGTATCAAATCCTTCCTCGTTTTAAAGAGTTTCGTTCTCTTATCTTGATTATATTATACTATATCCCAATTAAAAAATCAATAGACAAAATACACAAAGTTTCTACTTAAAAATTAGTAAAAATTTATCTTGACAAATTGAGATAAATATGTTATATTATATATAAAGAAAGGCAAATACAAAGTCGACCGAGGGTGCAATAGTGCCATAGGTCAAAATCTAAAACCTTAAAAAGGCGGTTTTCTATAACCGCCTTTTAACTTTTTATGAATATTCCGACCCCTTTTAAAAATTAAATTTATGTTAAATATCCGACTGACTATCGTACTGTTCATAAAATATTCAACCCCTTTTACAGTCGCCTTGTTCATAATTCCGTAATAGTTAAAAATTTTAATTAAAATGAAAATTAAAAGAGGTGCAGACGCATCCACACCCCTTAAGCATAGTCCGCAGACGTTTGCCGTTTTATTCTGTATCTGTTACCTCACAAAGTTTAACCTTTATCTCATAATCAGATAAATAACTCCTATTGCAATAAGACCAATAATAAAAGTTATCCATATTGGTGAAAGTACCCATACCCACGACCATTTAATTACTCCGCAAAGTTTAAGTACAATAAAAACCAATGCCAATACACTTGGAAAACTCATTCCACCACTTACATTCTTCTTTTCCATAATATCAAAACCTTTCTCGTTTTAAAGAGTTTCCGTTCTCTTATCTTGATTATATTATATCATATAATCTTGTTTTTGTCAATCGTCAAATTATACAAATCTTATGCTTCTATTTCATGCCTTTCTGTCCATATTACCCCTTCAATTCCAAAACTTATACGACTATCAGAGTATGAATGTGCTAATTTTGCAAAATAATCACTGTAAAAACTTTCCTTTTCATATTGTTTCAAAAACTGTCTACAATAATTATATGCACAAAGTGGATGTGAAAAAATATGAATCTTAATCTTAGAAGTTGACAAATCAAAATAATGAACCAACCAAACAAATCTCATAATAATACCTCCTTTTCTTTTCTATAATTATTATACCATAAAATTTTTTAAAAATCAATAGATAAAATGTTAAATGTTTGTGAATTTTGCGCCGCCCTTGTTAAGAAAATATAAACGTTACGATAGGTGATTTGATTAAAAATTTTAATTAAATAGAAAAAGAAAAAGGTTGATTTTACTCAACCTTTAACATAGTCATACCCATATCAAGCATTTGCTGTACAGTAAGATTTTCAATACACCATTTTACAGACTTTTCGCTTGCTTTATCTGTATCAACAGAAAAGTTTAAAGTTCTCTCTTTAATCGTGTATTTATTTTCGTATTGTGATAAGTATTCGTCAAAACTATTATAATAGTCTTGTTTATATTGTTCAATTGTTTTGTCTACCATATCAGGTGTGACTACTTTTTCATAATATCCGTGTAAATTAAGCGGTCTACCAAAATAATCGAAACTTTCATATTTTTCTTTACCGTTTTTCTTTTTAATTAGAGTAAAATCTCCTGACGAAACACATACTTCAACTCTTACATAATCTTTCATTTAGATTACCTCCTAAATTATTTTCTATATATAATATAACATATATTAAAGCAAAAGTCAATTACAGAGTGATTACAAATAGTTACAAAGTGGTTACAGGTTATGTCCAAACTATGAACGTAGCGGCGGCACAAAATGTTTCTTAAATGTAAACGATACGATAGTCAATCGCAATGTTAATATTATCTTAACAACTTAACTGCCGCCGTATTAACATAATCTTAATAATTAAAAAATAAAACAAATTCATAAAAACTTTAAAAAATAACTATTGACTTTTAATAAAATTTATGGTATACTAATTATAGAAAAGAATAAAGGAGGTCAAAATAATGTTTGACAAAATAATGACAAAAATTGGTGGAATATTTGCAGGTCTTTTGGTAACAATAGGTTTGTATGCAGTTTGCGTACTCTTTGCACTAATGTTTTAAAGGAGGTTTAAAAATGAGTGAAATTTACGCAAAAACGGTTTATGTCGTAGTGCAGGATGAAAGAGCTATTCATGTTTTTTATGATTATGAAAAAGCAATAGATTACATTTTTATGATTTGTATGACCAATAAAGAAGAAATTTCAAGAAATATTCGTGATTATAATCAACATAATTCAGATTATGGAATTTTTAAAGTTGAAAGAGCTTTTATAGATTAAGGAGGTTTAAAAATGATGTATACAACGGAAGAAGGAAAAAGATTTCAAGCGTATGACCTTTATGATTTTCATGAGTTGCTTTGTGAAAGCGATAATCTTACAGATTGTTACAATGCTGTTTTGCAGAGATTTGAGGATACAGACGGCGAATGTGCTTGTGAAATAAGAGATATGGAAACTATTGGTAGTTTTTCTGTTACTATTGATGGTTGGAGTGATGAAGAGTAAGAGTTGACAAAAGTCAACTCTTTTCTTTTGTTTGTTTAATTAATTTTTTTAACTATTACGAAATTATGAATACCACGACACTATATAATATTAAGGAATTATGTATCTTAATTAAAAATCAATATACAAAATAACCAAAAATCTACCTTAAAATTTGTCTAAAAATCTACTTGACAATTCCCCTTTTCTATGCTATACTATATACAAGATAAGATTTAGGAGGTAGATTAAATGAAATCTGATAAATTTTTTGAAAATCTTAATTATGTTGTGCTTATGGGTTTAATAATCGCACAATGTATAATTGGTAAATGGTATTTAATAGGTCAAGGAATTTACTTGATTTGCAATACAATTTCAGTTACAAGAGATTTTGTACTGAAAAGACCAAAAGCAGATAAAATAAAAGATTTGTCTTGTACTGCAATAACAATAGGTTTGATATTGTTAGCAATAAGGTAGAAATTACCTTATTGCTTTTTTGTTAATAATGCGATAGAATGCCCGCTAAAATATTACAAAACTATGAATAATGCGATAGAGATTTAGTTAAAATTTTTAATTAAATAGAAAAAAGAAAAGGTTGACATTAGTCAACCATTTTCCTTATACCATAGTTAAATCAAAAGTCAACTGATTATCAGTTTCATATTTAACCTCAAATTCCGTAAAATGTCCGTCAGCATAAACAATTCTACTTGTATATTCAAGAGGAAAAGTCAAACGCTTATCTATATAATCAATAAAATTGCTCATAACTTTTCTTTTAGCTTCCAAATACTCAGGTTCAATAAACTGGTCAAGTATTGATTTACCCCTGACGTATTTATCTTTCATATCCCAGAAAAAATACCTCCAACTATTAGAATCTGCAAAACCTCTTAATTCACCCCATTGTCTGTCATCATTACATTCTTCAACAAAATAATAGGCTAATTCATAACTGTTATTAAATCTCATAAATAATACCACCTTTTAAAGTTTCGTTGTTGTTCTTTACTATATATAATATAACATATTTCAAGCAGTTTGTCAATGAATATTTTGTAAACAATAGGTAAACAATTTATTAACGTTGCGCCGCCCTTCATTATGAACAGATTATGAACATCACGACGGAGCGCGGCACAGAAAAAGAGGAACAAATGTTCCTCTTAATCTTCCTCTTCAACTATTTCGTTAATCTGCAAAATATCTCCCCACTCGTCATTTACTTTGCACTTACAATAAAGTATAGCACAAAACTGCCAAAAATCCAATTCGCAAGAGTTTTCGTTAATTTCAATAAATTTACCATTAACCTCTGCCGTTATTTCTTCTCCTTCAAAACAACCAATACAAAAATCAAAAACTGCCTGACGTGCAAATTTTTCAAACTCTATTGTTTTGGTATCTTCAAAGAATTTAATTTCATTTGTTGTCATATTAGTTGCAAATAACATTTATAAAACCTCCTTTATTCAAAAACATCAATTTCTCTTATTGCATAAAAATCATCAACAGCACCATAATCTTCTATTTGCTTTTCAACAGAATCTTTGTCATATTCTGTCATTGATGCAATATCTTCTATCGCCCTTGATTTTTTAAGATAAGCATAATCTATAATGCCGTTTATTTCTACTGCATATACTGTCATTTTAAATTCAACTCCTTTTCTTTTACTATAATCATTATACCATAAAAATTATTAAATGTCAATAGAAATAAAATTAAACTTTTATTAATTAGTTAAAAGATTTAATTATTACAGAATTATGAACACTGCGATAGTACTACATTATGAACATACTATAAATATTACGACCGCACTGCCGCACTGTTAATATCTTCTTAACAAACTCAACTGCCGCACCGTTCACAATTTCGCAATAATTAAAAATTCTAACCAATTAACAAAAACTTAATAAAAAAAATTTTCAAAACCTATTGACAAACAACTTGAAATATGCTATACTATATATAGTGAAAGAGAGAAAAACAAAAAACTCTCAAAAGTAACTTGACTTTCCCCAATAGTCAAAACGCACAAAAGTAAACAATAAAGTTTGTGCAAAATGCCAGTTGACTTTCCTTGAAAAGTATGCTATAATGTATACAGAACAAAGGAAAGAGAGGCAAAGAAAATCCCAAAATCATACGTCCCCAATAACAAATCAATGTCAGCCGATAGACGTTAAAACGGAGAAAGAGGTAAATTATGACACAGAGAGATTTTTACAACGCAATCGCTAACAACACAGAGCTTGCACCTGAGCTTACAGATTTTGCAAAGGAAGCTATCAAGGCACTCAACAAGAAGAATGAGGCACGCAATAGCAAGGCAAACGCAAAGAAGGCAGAGGTCAATGCACCTATTATTGCCGCTATCCGTGAGGTACTTGCAGACGGCAAGCCGCATTTTGCAGGTGATGTTGCCACAGCAGTAGAGCAGTCACTCCCAAAGGTTGCCGCACTTGTTAAGACTATGGCAGATGTAGCCGTATCAAAGGCAAAGCCGGAGGGCGCAAAGGCAAAGAAAACTGTTTACACTCTTGTTGTTGAGCAGTAGTCAATAAATGGAAACGGTGAACAAAAGTTCGCCGTTTCTTTTTTTCTAATTAGTTAAAAATTTTAACTATTACGAAATTATGAACATTGCGATAGTTCTATTTATAACAAAAGTATGAACAATACGATAGGTTAATGTCGTATTATTAACATAATCTTAACATTTTGTACTGCCGCACTGTTCATATTTTCGCAACATTTTAGCACTTTAAACTACTAAAGTGTTCGTAACCACTTTGTAACCTTTTGTAATAATTCTGTAATTGACTTTTATAGTTATATGTTGTATAATACGTATAGAAACTTAAAGAAAGACAGGTGTTCAAAAATTGAATAAGCGTTTGTATATTGTACTTGACACGGAAACTACAAACAACATGGATTTTCCTTTTGTTTATGATTTAGGTTTTTCCGTTGTTGACAAAACAGGCAAGGTATATTACAAAAGGTCATTTGTAATTTATGATATTTATGTGCTTTGCAAAGACTTAATGAGAACAGCGTACTATGCAAATAAACTCCCACAATATGAAATTGACTTGAAATCTAAAAAGCGTGAACTTGTTAGATTTTCCACGGCAAGAAAAATTATACTCCAAACAATGAAAAAGTATAATATATATGCAATTATGGCACACAATATGCGTTTTGACCTTAATGCACTTAATACCACTTTAAGATATATAACAACATCACAACAGAGGTATTTTTTCCCACAAGGCACAAGACTTTGGTGCACTTTGGCAATGTCAAGGTCAATTTTCAAAAACAAACCTACATACAAGAGGTATTGTGAAGAAAACGGATACTTGACAAGAAACAAGCAAATAAAACTCACAGCGGAAATTATTTACAGGTTTATTACTGGAAATAATGACTTTGTTGAAAATCACACGGGACTTGAAGATGTAATGATAGAAAAGGAAATTTTTTCCTACTTGAAAAGACAGCATAAAAAAATGCAGTTGACTTACTGGAAAGAAACGGCATAAGCCGTTTTTTTCTACCCCTATTTAGTTAAAAGATTTAACCTTTGCCGCAAGTCGCAACGTTCACAATTTATTCACACTATCGCATTATACATACCCCGTTAATAATTAAAAAATAAAACTAATTCACAAAAACTTAATAAAAAAATTTTCAAAAACCTATTGACAAATAAATATATATGTACTATAATATATACAGAAAAGAAAAAAGGAGGTTGTCAATATGGCAATAGAAAAAACAATTAACTTTGATTTAGATGGGACTTTAGCAGACCTTTACGGCGTGGAAAATTGGCTTGCATATTTGCAGGCAGGTGATAGTACACCTTATGAAACAGCAAAGCCCCTTGTAAAGATGCAGGTGCTTGCAAGAATGTTGAATAACAAAAAAAGACAGGGTTTTACAATAAATGTTATATCATGGCTTGCTAAAAATTCAAACCCTGAATATGATGAAAAGGTAAAAAATGCTAAATTAAATTGGCTGAAAAAACATCTCAAAAGCGTTGAATTTGATAATATATTTATTGTAGAATATGGTACTCCCAAGCAAAATTTGGCAAAAGGTTTTTTATTCGATGACGAGGTAAATAATAGAATAAACTGGAAGGGTATTGCTTTTGATGTGAATAATATAATAAATGATTTAAAGACATTAACTAATTACACCTCCTAAATTATGGAAATGGCGAACAAGTGTTCGTCATTTCTATTTTGTTATTTAGTTAAAAATTTTAACTGCGGCACAGGGTATCGCAATGTTCACATTTCCGTAACATTTTAACGCTTTAAAGTATTAAAGTAAAACTGTAACTACTTTGTAACTATTCGTAACTAAATTGTAATTGACAAATCAAAAGATATATGCTATAATGTATACAGAAAAGAAAAAAGGAGGTTGCTAATATGGCAAAGTCAGTAAAAACAATGAAAACTGAAAAGAAAAATGAGTACATTGAAAAAATTACCAAATTCCTTCTTGAAAATGAGGAGGACGTGGTAAGAACTGGAAGCGGTGAACTTGCTTTTCCTATTGTCCTTGAAAATGGAGATGAATGCTTTATTACTCTCAAAGTATCAATACCCACAGGGACAAGAGATGGTGAAGATTATAACGGTTATGCAGTAGCAAACAGTTATAAAATTGACTGCGAAAAATCCGCAGTAAAAGCGGAAAATGCAAGGAAAGCAAAAGAAAAGAAAATTGCCGCAGACAAAAAACGCCGTGAAAACTCCGCAAAAATTAAAGCGGAGAGAGAAAAGAGAAAAGAGGGATAACCTCTTTTCTTTTTATTTAATTAGTTAAAAATTTTAACTATTGCCGCAAGTCGTATTGTTAATAGTTTCTTAACATTTTTGTACTGCCGCACTGTTCATACTTTGGTAATAATTAAATCTTTTAATCAATTCACAAAAAGTTAATAAAAAAATTTTCAAAACCTATTGACAAATCGGAAAATCTATGTTATACTATATACAGAGTTAAGGGAAAAGCCCTTAAACAATAAAGTAAAGAGAGCCGAACTCAATAAAACGGAGAAAGTAGGTAAATTATGACACAGAGAGATTTTTACAATGCAATCGTTAAGGCAGATGTAGCACAGGAGTTGAAGGACTATGCAAGCGCACAGGTTCAGGCACTTAACAACAAGAACTCCGCAAGAAATGTCAAGGCAAGGGCAAAAAAGGCAGATGAAAACAAACCCCTTGTAGCACAGATTAAGACAATCCTTGCAGACGGTCAGGCACATACTTGCTCTGAAATTTCCGCAAGCACTGGCGCAAATATTCCTAAGGTATCCTCCCTTATAACCACATATTTCAAGGATACTGTTATAAGAGAAACTGTTAAGGTAGACAAGAAGAGGGCAGTTGCATATCGCCTTGCACAGTAGTAAAAATTGGAAAACGGCAGAAATGCCGTTTTTCTTTTCACTTAATTAGTTAAAAATTTTAACTATTGCCGCGGGTCGTAATGTTCATAATTCCATAATATTTAAAATAAATAACAAATTCACAAAACTTTAATAAAATAACTATTGACTTTTAATATTTTTTATGTTATACTGTATATAGAAAATAAAAAGAAAGGTGGTTGCTAATATGGCAAATATGTATTTTAATGATGATTTTGAGGTATGTTCAATAAGTAAAGACCCTGCGTATCTTTACATTGATGACGTAGACAAGTTCCTTTATGATTGCGGTGATGGTTACGTTTCTGATGGTGTAGATAAGTCAGGCGTTTATCTATGGAATAACTACTATTGTGTATGGGATTTAGCCGACCCTGAAATTGATAAGAAAATTAGAGCATTAGTTGAGGAGATTAACACTCTCCGTCAAGAAAAATCACACCAGGATAATAATAAAGTTACTGGGTGGAATATTTCAGTTACTCTTGACTCAGGTTTGTGTGTTAAAATCAATAATGAACCTATTTCAATGGATAAAGTCCCTGAGATAATAAATACTCTTCTTAAACCATACTTTTTCGGTAAGAGAATTATAGAATTTGAGATAGTTGCGGAGTAATCCGCAACTTTTTTATTTTAGAGTTAGTCATTCCTAACCGACCGTCGCATCATTCACACTTTCGTAACATTTTATAGCGGCGGCACAAAATAACCAAAAATTACTCCTAAACTTTGTGCATTTTGCCAATAGACAACCTCTTTAATCTATGCTATAATAAAAATAGAAATTAAGGAGGTTGAACCAATGGCAAAAAAGAAATTCTATATGGTACTTGATACCGAAACGGCAAACGGACTTGATGACCCTCTTGTTTATGATATAGGTTTTGCAATCATAGACAAAAAAGGTCAAGTCTATCTTGAAAAATCCTTTGTTATTTACGATACTTTTGTTTTGATGAAGGACTTAATGCAGACGGCATATTATTCCGAAAAAATCCCACAGTATGAGGATGACTTAAAAAACGGTAAAAGAAAACTTGTTACCCTTGCAACCGCACAATCAATAATTGCATATAACCTTAAAAAGTTTAATGTTAGTGCGGTAATTGCCCACAATATGAGATTTGACTATAACGCCCTTAATACAACCCTCCGTTATTTAACTAAATCTCAAAAGCGTTATTTTCTCCCCTATAATACTACAATTTGGTGCAGTCTTGCGATGGCACGAACAACAATAGGCAAACAAAAAACGTATCAACTTTGGTGTAAAGACTTACTGCCGAAATTCTCTACCGATATATAACAGATAATAACGATTTTATCGAAAGCCATACAGGACTGGAGGACGTTCTTATCGAAAAGGAAATTTTTGCACATTGTATTCGTCAACACAAGAAAATGCAACGCACATACTGGAAGGAAACGGCATAAGCCGTTTTCTTTTTTATTTAATTAGTTAAATTTTTTAACTGCGGCACAAGGTGTCGCATTGTTCACAGTTCAGTAATAATTAAATCTTTTTACTAATTAACAAAAACTTTAAAAAATAACTGTTGACATTTAATAAAATCTATGCTATACTGTATATAGAAAATAAAAAGAAAGAAGGTTTTAAAATGGCAACTTTTACAGTACGTTTTATCCAGGAGTATACCTACGAGGTGGAGGCAAATGATGTTGATGAGGCAATAGATAACGCCGAGGAAGAGTTTAGTTTTGATATGTGTTCACCAATAGCCAATACTACATGGGACGAAATGATAGTAGAAGATGAAGATGGAGAAGAAGTCGCACATGGATATATGTAAAGGAGGTTAAAAATAATGAATATTATTACTGCACCAAGATACCAAGATTTTAGCGGACATATCCATAAAACAAAAGAGGATTGTGTAAATGCAGAAAAGAATTTTAAAGAAAATATTATTCAGACATTTAAAGAATTGGCAAAAGGTTGTAGAAATCAAAAAAATTGTAAAGATTGTCCTTTTCAACATGAAATTAAATGTTTTTTTGGTGAAACAACAGGTGAACTTCCAATACACTGGGATATTTAAGAAGGGGATACCCCTTCTTTTTTTTATTTTAATTAGTTAAAAAATTTAACTGCGGCGCAAGGTGTCGCGGCATTCATATTCTCTTAATAATTAAAACAACTAACTAATTAATAAAAATTTAATTTTATTTCTATTGACTTTTAATAAAAACTATGTTATAATAAATATAGAAAATAAAGAGGAGGTAGTCCAAATGCTAACTATTAGAGATTTAATCTGTCAAGGTGCCGACCTTGATATGCCAATCTGTGTATTGGCACGAACTCATGATGAAAAAGGTAACTGCACAGGCGTATACTATTCTTATGCTGAAATACCATCGGACAATTTCACAATTGTAGATGGTATACTCACTATAATGACAGATGTTAATGATGTAGGAGGTTAAAAACAATGAGAGTAATCAATGAACCAAGATACGAAGATTTTAAAGGAAAAATCTACAGGACACAAAAAGAGTGTATAAACGCAGAAAACAACTTTGTAGAAGATGTTTTCCAGTTGTTTGAAGAATTGGCAAAAGGTTGCGGAAAATATGGAGCCGAGTGCAATGGTTGTCCCTTTTATGATAATAACTTAGATTATTGTTCTATTCAAGCAACAACAGGCGATGCACCAGCAAATTGGATATTTAAAGAAGGGGAATAATCCCCTTTTTTATTTATTTAATTAGTTAAAAATTTTAACTTTCTTGCTCTGTCGCAACGTTCACAAATCCTTAACATATTACAAAACTATGAACATAGCGTCCGTCCATTTGGTTAAAACATTTAACTAATTAACAAATCCTTAACATCTCCCATGATCGAACATACGTTCGCCTCCACCATTGCATAATCTATCTATCCCCCTTCCATAATCGAGCTGCAGCTGTCGAGCTACAATCGAGCTACAGTTCCATGCGAGCTGCAAGCTGCGGCAATCAACGAGCTGGGGCGGCACTTTAGTTAAAATTTTTAACTAATTCTCCAGAATCGAGCTGCAATAAAAAAGATTGACTTTATAAAATAAAGCCAATCATTAATATTTTACTCAAAAAATTCTACTATCTAATTATTTAACAAATCATTCTTTAAGTCCTCAGAAATCTTTTGTCCCTCTGTATTCAAATACTTAACCGCTTCTCCGCCATTGGTATAATAATTAACTGACTTTAATTCAAATACACTTACTTTTGTACCCAAATTAGTCGTTTCAATTGTAATTGTATAGTCTATTAAATCAAGTTTTTTAAGCCATATTAGCCCATTAATAATAGCTCTATTATTATCTCTATCTTTACTAAGTTTTAAAAGACCCCTTAAGTCTGCAATTGTAAATACCCTATCACAAGAACTCATATAACAAAAACGTTCTTGCATTTCTGCTAATAATAAATATAGTTTCAATTCCTACTCAGAAACGGCATAGTCATACTAAATTCTATTTAGTGTTTCTCGCGGCATAATACGATAAGGAGTTGCCTTTGGAATACTGTAGTAAGTCGCACCATCTTTCTTACGTAACATAAATTCTTTATCCCAAGTTAGGTCTAAGTGCCGCGGCCCTTCGTATTTTATTAAACCATGTTGTTCCAATAGATTCCAGTACTTTTTAATAGTATTTGGATGCATATGTAATATTTCTTTTATTTTATTAACAGTAAAGTCTTTATGTGAGAATACTCTAGGTTTATTCTTTCCATTAAAAGTTGAAATTGAAACCAAGTATACATATAATCGCATTGAATTCCTTTGTACTTCAACTTCATCTGAAACAATCGGTAAGTTTTCTCCTGTGGCTTTTAACTGTTTTTCATTATTACGCATAAATATCACCTCCTATTATATAAGTAGGATTGAAAGACTTTTTCTCTAAAAAAATCTACACCGATTAAGATTTTACTATAATGTTTTATTCATCTTCATTTTTCCTTACTGAATCTTCACTTTTCCTTACTAATTTATCAGTTTTCCTTACTGAGTTTATCAATTTTCCTTACTGAATCTTCACTTTTCCTTACTGAAATCGGCTTACATATAATAGATTACTCTTTTACGAAAGAGTAAGCAGAAAAGTTGTCCTTTGTCGGCCTAAAGGACCAAAGGCCGCTCGCCACTTCGTGGCTCACTTCAAATCAAAAGATAGAATAACTAGGATTAAGGATAGGGGTATTTATTTTATTTAAAAAGTTAGAACCCCTATTTATTATACCCCGTTTTATTATAACCCCTATTTATTAGAACCCCTATTTACTTTGAGGTAACTAAAATTTACTATGGGTAACTAAAATTTACTATGGACTTAACTAATTTTTACTTTGTGCCGCCCTCCATAAGTCAAAACCAAGCGACCCCTTATTCCTAACAACCCCTATGTTTTGTCTGGGATAATGGGCCGCGGCGCAGCGTAATTCCAAAGCGGGGCGGCAAATTAGTTAAAATTTTTAACAAAATACCCTCCCCTATTACAAAACCTCTTTAGTTAAAAATTTTAACAAATTCAGTAATAAAAAAAAGAGATACCTTTCGGTATCCCTTTCTTCGTTACTCTTAGTCATTATCCTTTGCCTTATAGAGCAATAACTGCTACCTTAGCAATCTTAACACCAAGAGCCTCAGCAAGCTCAGCAGTACCATGAACCTTGCCGTCTCCAAGAATAGTATTGAACTGCTCAACAAGAGGTCCGTTAATCTCTGCTTTCTTCTCTGCTGCCTTAGCTGCTCTCTTGCTATTTACCTTATCAAGATTAGCAAGTCCAGCCTTAGCAAACTCCTTAACCTCAGCCTCAACGTTAGCATTAACAATAGCCTCAAAAAACTCTCTCTTAGTCATAATGTACCTCTTTCTCCTAGTCATTACTAGGTAATTAAAATGTTGATATAACTTATTAGACTTTCAATCGAAAGGAAGTAAAGAGAAGAAACGAACCCATTTTGCGCAATATTTATGCGTTTTTATTACTTTTTAGTGGCTTTTTTCTCTTTTTTCTTCCTTTCTCTCTCTTTTCTATATATATTATAGCAAAAATTTTAGAAAAAATCAACCATTTAACTTTAAAAATTATTTAAAATTAAAGTTAATTAGTTAAAAATTTTAATTAATTCGTTTTTTAGACGAGAAAAGTTTATTTTATAGGAAAATTTAACGCCTTACGGCTATTGATTACACTTATATGCCGCGGACAGGTATTGGATGGGATTAGGGAAAGATTAGGATTGGAAGAGAAATACTCCTTTATTAATATATTAATATATTATATTAAAATATTGACTTTTAGTGTTTGTTTGCGCACACACAAAATTATAGTATTGTACACTATTCTATACTATTGTTAACTATCCCTATTTTTGACACTATGGAGAGCTCCTCCAGGGGATAGGCATTAGTCTTACTTAGTAGTATAGATGCCCTCTTAGATTATTGTTTACACTTTTTATTTACGTTTTCCTTTTACTACTTTCCTTTTCTTTTCTTTTTTTTCTTCTTCCTTCCCCTTCCTTTCTTTTCTTTCTTCTTTTATTATTATATTATTATTATATTATTATATTATTATTATATTATTATATTTATATATTATATTATATTATCTTCCTTTCCTTCTTCCCTTTCTTCTTCCCTTCCCTTTCTATAATAATAAAAGAGTTTAGATTAAATCTAAACTCCTTATTAATTAATATTAATTATTTAAATACTCTTGATATAATTCTTCCAATAACTCTTTATATAATATTGAATTAATAGAGATAGAAATAGAATTTAATTTTAAAATTGAATTAGTTTTAGTAGTACCTTTTATTTCTTTAGTATCTATAATTCCTTCTTTATTTATTTTATATCTATATATCTTCTTTAAACTAGGATAATAAGAATTTAATACTGATATAAAAGTAGAGTAGTTAATTAAATTATTCTTAATATAGTAATAATAAATATTTAAACAATAATATCTTAAACAAATATTATATATATATCGTTTAGTTTTTTCTTCTTCTTTCTCTACTTTATTCTTAAAATCCTTAGAAATAACTAAATTCCTTATTAAAGTCTTTTTATAATCTTCTTTTTCTTTTTCTTCTTCCTTAATTAAATTAGGACGTTTTTTATTTATATTAGTTAAAGGACGATAAGAATTAACTCTATTAGAATTTATATCTATATTATGGGAACTTAATTCTAATCCTCTTTTACTCTCTGGTTCTTTAGGGAAGAGTTCTTTTCCTTTATAAAGAAGTTTTGTTTTAAGAACTTTATCTACATAAAGTTTTAATTCAGCATTAGTAGAAAAATCTACTACTCCTACAAATTCAGTATAAAGAGTATCTTTATTTGGGTAACGCTTAAAACTAGAAAACTCTTTTAAATTTTCTTTTGGATTAAAGTCTTCTATTTCATAAGTAGTAGTTTTTTGTTTTGTCGTAAAAGACCAATAATCTTTACGATAGAGATTATATTTCATTTTAATTTTACCTCCTTTTAGAGAGCCTATTTAATCCCTAAGTTAACCTTTCGGATTTTACCTGCTCTCTTTAACTTTCATATATTAAGTATCTTCTATCCCAACTTTTTCTAAAATTTTCATAACTTTTAATAAAACCTGAAACTTTAGGTCTACTTTTTTATATCGTGATTATAGTATTCTGTAAAAACATTCTGTGCCGCGAGTTGTAAATAATTTGCATATGCCTCTTCATAAACATCAGGTTCGGTATAGACAATTTTTATTGATAAATCCCTAAAATCTTTCATAAGACCTTTATTCTCTTCTTTTGCTTTCTCAATCCACTTCTGCCGCGGCTTATTATTCCAAAAGAGTTGAGCAAAGATTTCTTTTAATCTATACCCCATACATTTTGAACGACCTATAAAGACTTTAGCATTAGGAAAGGTTATAATAAAAACTCCTTGTCTTTTATATCCTACCTTTATAAATAGATATTCATGCTGTAAATCTCTAACATATTGTTCTAACTTCTTTTGTTCCTCAACAGTTAATTTTATTTCTTTAAAATTATCCATTATATAAATCTCCTAATTCCTCATCTCTTGGTAGTATTGACCAAGTTACTCTATCATAGATATACTCTACCATTTCATCATAATTCAATATAGATTGAGTAGCTAGAACTTTAATTAGTAAATCAACAGCGTCAGAATTTGGATAGTCATTTATATCACTATATTTATATAATATCTTTAAAACTTCACAATTACGCTTAACGATATGGATTGTTTGGCGCAGATAAATTATAAATTCTTCTTTTGTCATTATATTACCTCCTTATATTACTCGGTGCCGCGCTCCAATATTTAAAGCAAAACTTGAAGGGCGGCACATTGTTATTATTCATCATCATAGTGAGTATTTTTCTTAATACCTTTTGGAGTTACTAAGTCAATTTTAGCCAAATCTTCAGTAATTCTTTTATACTCCTTATCAATTAAATACTTATCAAACCCTCTAACGAGTTTTTCCACTGGTATGCCATGATAAGTTAAAACATAATCTTTCTCATTCTCTAATACTGTAATAGGAATAGTATTAATTGTTTCAAGAGCTTTAAGAACTTCCTTTTTTCTAATAAAGATTGACCTCCAATTGCGATATTCCTTGGATGGTATTTCACATATATACTCCTTTTGTTTTAAACAGTAGGCAATATAATCTAATATATCCTGAACATCAGCTATATCTTTTGTTGGTACAACGTGACGATAATTTCCGTGTTCGAAGCCGAGTTCTCCATTTACATTCTGAAAACACGCACATACATCAGTATTAATCATTTTAAATAGTTCATTATCTTTCTTAAGTATTATCCACATATTTTATTCCTCCTTATTCAGTGCCGCGACTACAAAATTTACTGCAAATTACTAAGCGCGGCATTACGTATCTTTAAAAATTTCTTTTTTAAAATTATTTAAAGCTTCTTCATCTATATCATCAAAAGTATCAAGACCTTTAATATATTCTTGACAAATCTTATCTAAAAGTTGTTTATTACATTCCTTATAGAGTTCTTCTACTGGTACTCCCCTATAAGTTAAAATATCATTGTGGTATCTAGTATATCGTTTATTATCAAAATCACAAACTTTATAATCATTCTCCATACAAAAATCAATATAATCTAAAAAATCTTTATAATCTGAGCCTTTTAAGTCTACTTCAACAGAATGTCCTGAAGTAAAAATAATTTCAAGAATATTATAATCACTATCTTTTTGTTTTATAAAATCAACATTATCCATATTTATTATACCTTTTAAATTTCTAATTATCATTATTCTTCCCCCTTTTATTAACCTTTCCAATAACAATATAAACAACCAGAAGGGCATCTCTTTTTATTATTCAGTAACTCAGTTTTTCCTGCACAGCAAGCACAAGACTTTCTTTGGAAACCACCTTTTTGAATAGTAGAAGTATCAAGACCAAGAATTTTATAATCCTTTTCACTAATACAACCAACTTTATCTGGCAAATCTTCCGCACAGGCTTCAAAAGTATAATACTTTCGATAAGGTTCTATTGCTTCTAAAACATCATCTATCATGTATTGTGGAGCTTTAAAGGTTTCAAAAGGAACTCTTTTATAAACTTTATAAATGCGTTCTTTAACATAACTATACATATCTATAATAGAATATCGACATCTATTAATTCCTAAATCTTCAAAAAGTGTCCAGGGTGCTATAACGTGTTCAATTCCTATTCTTGTTGGAATAATAGGATCGGTTCTAAGGACTATATGATCTACTGGAAAACCTGCATCTATAAGTTCTCTTGCTCCTTGATATACATCATATGTTTTAGGAACATTAGGTTCCATCTCTGTATGACCATAACCAGTACAAGTAACATGAAGTATAATTTTATCTTTATTTTCTATTAAAGCTTGAATAAGCTTAGAATTTGAACAAGTAAGTTGTTTAGTAATAATAATATTACCTTTTAATAATTTATCTTTCCAAGATAAATCCAAGCCAGCATCTCCAGCCTCAGTTATTCCAAAATTCATTATTCTTCCTCCTTAGATAATTTATTCCAATACCTATCAATAATAGCCTGCATATTTTCACGTCCAACCACATTTTGAGTATGGAGTCTAATAGGATAATGTCTTTCAGTTTCTGCAAGCCAAAGAACTAATTTTATTCCGTCTCCACCATCATAAGCATAGTCGCCAAGGTCGTGATCAAGGTCAAGAACTTCAATCTCTATCCCACGTTCTTCACACTCTTGAATGTAGTATTTTGCATCATTTACAGACGTACACCAATAGTATCCATCAGGTGCTACTCTTATATCATCAAGCCATATTTTAGCAAGCATACTATTTTCCTCCTTTTTTATCTTTCTATAATAATTATATCATAAAAAGTTTAAAAAGTCAAATTATTTTATCAAAAGTAAGTACAATAGATAATCTGGTATTGTGAACAGTGCCGCAAAGTTAAGAATTTGTTTACAATTTTCTGCCGCCGGCAGCAGGTAGTGTCAGGGAGATACCTGTAGTCGCGGCAAAGCATAAAAAAATAGCCACCCTTTTGAGTGGCTATCTTACTTCTTATTTTTTACTTCTTTGGTGCGTCCTTAGCTTTATTATCCAAATTATACCTTTCGACTTCTTCATCAAAGATATAACGAGAAACTGGTCTTTCCAACTTAACTCCCTTAGAGTTAATCTCTCTGTCATACCAGGGTTTAGTAGTTGCATTAAGGACAACAACTACATCCTGACTATAACCATCATCATCGCAGGCTACTCCAACAACAAGAGCTACTTGATTAGACTCAACTTTACCAACTCTTTCATATCTCTCTTTCAAAAAATCATAGAGGTCATTAAGTACAGCCTGCCTTGCCTGATTTTTTATAACAGAAACCTTTTTCTCATTAGTAAAATCTATTACATTTCTTTCAGCCATTGTTTACCTCCAAAATCAAAACTTAATCTTCTGACTTCTCTCTCCGAGCCTTATCTGCCGCAATCTTCTTATCTTTAAGTTCCTTTTTTACAGCATCCTTTTCAGCTTTTTCATTAAGATAATCAATGTATCTCTGTGTATCTTCGGCAATATCATAAGCCTTAAAGACCTTCTTTACTGTACGTCTATCAACGGGATCCTTCACTGAAATAGAAACCGTTGCACAAAGCGGAACAACTGTTCCATCTTTAAGTTCAATATCACCAAGATATATTCCTATATCATTACTTGGATGTTCACCGCCAGACCTTACCATTCTCGCATCAAACTCAGAGAGCAACTCAATTACTCTTTGATTGACATCAACTCTTGCTTGTGCCTTTATTTTATTAACTGTCATATCCTGTGTTTCTGTATAATTCATATTATTTTTTCCTTTCATATAAATGGGGTTGCGGGACGGTACTAAGACCGCCCCTTTATAAATAGTTTTAGAAAACTAATTATCTAATTACTGCTTAGTGTAGCAGTTTACCTTGCCCTTGCCCTTAATCTTGGTTTCACCCTTTACAAAAGTACCATTCTCAACAAGTGCCTTCATAACAGTTGCAACCTTCTGGAAGTTAGTACCATCTGCAAGAACCTCAGCGATTGCCTTTGCAGTATAGTTAACTCCTACCTCAGTTACCTCGATAATTCTCTGGCGAAGAGCCTCATCAGCCTCAGCCTTTGCCTTAGCAGCAGGTGTCTCCTTGTTCTTTCTTGCTTCATTTCTTGCATTGAGCTTCTCAACCTGTACCTTAGCAAACTCCTTAACCTCGTCTGTTACATTTCCCTCTGTTACTGCGTTAAAAAATTCTCTCTGTGTCATAATAAATTCTCTCTTTCTCCGTTTTTACGAGTTCGGCTCTCTTATTAAAAGTTTATTTATTTTAAGAGAGTTTCTTCTTTTCTCTCTCTTTTCTATATATATTATATCAAAAATTTTTTAAAAAGTCAATTATTTTACTGACTTTGTTATTTATTTTAAATTTCTATATCCTTAACAGTAGGATTATCTCCTGTTTCTAAACCAACATAATAAGATATTTTCTTATTACAATATTTTCCATTGTTAATCATATCACAAAGGACTTCATAAAATTTTCTTGCCGCTTTTAATTCTTTTAATTCTTTCTTAAAATCGCTTAATTGACCTAAAGCATCAGAGTAAGTAGCGGAAATATCATCATTATCATAAGGATTAAAAGAAATCTTCTTTACAAACTTTTTACCATCTTTAATAGCTTTTTTTACAGTTGCTATCTCTGTATTTATATTAGTTATTACATTATCAATTTCTCCTTCAGAAAGGATTTTGATATTTCCATATTGAGGTTTATTCAAAAAGAGTTGAAAGTGTTTAGAATTCCTACTAAAACAATCAAGTTCTATAAAAGTATTATCTTTTCTCGCATAAAATTCCAAATACTCACTCATAGTAATCCTCCTTACTTATCTTTAAAATCAACTTCATCAACGAAAACTTCTTCTTTATCTTTACCTACTTGATACCACACATTATCATCACCGCTATCGTCATGAATAACAATAGTTTCAAGAAACTCTTTTGCTGCCTCGATACCATCATCCTCAAAAATATCGAAGATATATCCTCCAATCCAATCATGGATTTCTCTTTCTGCATCTTCTTTGTTAGCAAAACCTTTACGTTCATCGCCATATTCAGATGTCCAAGTTGCAAGATAAATTTTATTAATATTTTCCATTCTTATATCTCCTTTTTATTTTCTATAAATATTATAGCAATTTTTTTTTAAAAAGTCAAGAATTTTAAATTAAAATTTATTTTAATATTAGCTATTTTAAATAATCTTCATTTATTTTATTAAAATCCCAATAAGGAATTTCAATTAACTTAATATTGTTTTCTTTACACCACTATCTTTTTATATTATCCCTATTCTTTTGTTCTTCAAACTATTTTTCTCCACCAAAATACTATATTGCTTTATAATGCTATTCACCCTGATACTCTATGCAACAATTATAATTTGGTAAAAAGAAATCAAATCTTAAATTAGATTTATATTTTAAATCTCTAAAAGTCTTTTGCTGAACAAAACTAATTTTCAAAGAAGATAAAATACTATTTATTTTATCTTCTCCCTTAGAAGCTTTATAACAACCACAAGAAATAGTTGCCCCTGTTTTAAGATGATTTCCTCTAACAGAGACAATATTTCCGCAATCACATTGACATATCCAGTAAATTTCTCTATTTATTTTTGAATTATCTCTTTTTAAAACTGTTAAATAGCCAAATTTTTGTCCCGTTAAATCTATAAGTGTTTGTTTTGAAACTATTTCTTTTTGTAAGCAACCACAACTTTTAGTGTTATGACTTTTAAGACTACTACCTTTAACAGAAATAATATTTCCACAATCACATTGACATATCCAATATATTGTTCTATTTTTCTTTGAAAAATCTTGTCTTAAAACCATTAAGCGATCAAATTTCTAACCTGTCAAATCATTTATTTTTGAACAACCGCAAGTTTTTGTATATCCTTTTTTAAGACTATCTCCTCTAACAGAAATTGTGTTTCCACAATCACACTAACATAACCAATAAACCTTACCTTTTTTTGAAAAATCTCTTTCTAAAACAGTTAAATGACCAAATTTCTAACCTGTTAAATCAATAAATTTTCCCATATTTAATTCCTCCTTAAAATTTTTAACCCAAAACATTTTTGCAGATAGGGCAGATAGGATAGCCTACCCTATTGCTTTTAAAATATGGGAATTCATCTTTGTAAAGCGGCTCTTCACATTCTGGACAATAGAAGCAAGGAAAGTCATTAAAGTCTCCATCCAGATGATTACCAAACTTATTTAAAATAAACTGTCTTACTTCACTCCATTTATACTCAAAGCCTGCTTTCATTAATATTCTCCTTTCTTAAAAAACGAAATATCTCTAACATAGAAGACATCTTCTACGCAAAAATCTGCATTATCAGAATAGTTATAAGACTCTTCAAGTTCATTAAGACACTCCTGCATTTCATCAGAAGTTGAGTCTTTATATTCAGTTAGGATATAATTCTTACAAAATTTATAAGCATCTTCTCTTGACTCAAAAGCCCACTGCTCAAATTCATTTACTATACTAACCATCCATATTGAACTCATTTTTTAACCTCTCTTTCATTTTTCTATAATTATTATAACAAAAATTTTAAGAAAAGTCAATTATTTTTTTTGGTAATAAAATCATAAAGGTCGCCAAAATCCTTAACATTAGGATGTTCGTCTCCTACTGTAATATTATCACTAAATTTATCAAAGTCACACTCGCACTCCCATACAAAATAGCCAAGCCAATCGCTTTTATCATCAATAGCTTCACTTACAGTACGAATAAAAAGAACTTCATAAGAAACTTCATCAAACAATTCATAAACTCCAAAACCAAAAAGGTCATAAAGTTTACTCATTGTTTCGTTAGCCTTTTCTCTATTATGCATAAACTCTTGCATAGCATTTTTAAATATATATTTATCCATTTTACTATCTTCTTATCTTGTTTTAATATTCAACATAATTAGTTTCTCTCATAAATTCGTCAAACGTCATACTATATGATTTAAGAAATGTAGGTTCTGAATATTCTATCATAAATTTTGCAACTACTTGATCTTGTTCATCTAAGACAATATCAAAGCTGTAAAGTACAAGATCGTCATTTTCAAAATCATATTTCTTTTTGATATACTTCTTCATATCATTCTTAAGATTATTATAGTTTTTAACTACTTCGTAAATATTCATCATTCTATTACTTCCTTTACTTTTATTCAACACCCTTAGAAGGACTCGAACCTTCACTCTTGACATTCGTAGTGTCCTGACTTCTCCAGTTAGTCGATAAGGGTATATTTGCTCGTCTTTCCGAGCCGTCAACAGTTTTACAAGACTGAAACTACTGTCGCAGTCAATGCTGTCACTTGATGTCGATATAATCAATGTACCATTCTACATCGTTGTCATAACAAATTGGAAGTAAGTTTCCAAATTCATTTTTATCTTTAAGATAATCAAAAGTAAGATTTCTCACACTCTCTTCTGGCTTAAGACCTTCATCTTCAATATCAGCAGTAATATATTCTCCAAGATACTCATTGAACTTACCAAGAGCATCAAGATACTTTTCATATAGAAGAATATCAGGCGCACTTTCTTTGAAAGTTCTTACCACAACATAAACTTTCACAGCAATTCTCCTTTCAATAGAAATATTTTTTTTTCTTTTCTATATATATTATAACAAAATTTTATGAAGATTTCAATAATTTTATTTAAAAAATTTTTTAATAGAATGTAAACTTTATGTTAATTTGTTATAAATTTTAATTTATTCCCAATAATCATCATAATCTTTTTTGTGTTTATAACGTTTCTTATTTTCTCGTCTTTTCTTTCTTTTGTTTCCTTCCTTTTGTTCAACCTCAAGATTTTGTAGAAATTGCTCTACTGGGTCTATGTTTCTTTTCTTTTGCTTATAATTACCCATTAGAATTTTAACTCCTCCTTAACGAAATATTGTTTCTGCTTCTATATAATTATAACTATCAAAGATAGTATTGATTGTTGGGAACATTTCTTGGGCTACTTCCTCTGCAGTTTTAACAACAGGAGTAAACTGAACACTTTTACCATTGAAAGTATAAGTTGTTCTATCCTGCTCAATCTCATTATCAAAAGTAGTAACCTTAAAAGCATAAGTTGGGTAGTGACGAGATAAGAGATTTATTTCATTATCTACATCAAAAGTATCAGTATCTATTACTGCATCAATCCAAGAACGATATTGGTCTTGGACACAATAATAATGATTTGCCATTTCTTTTATATTTTCCAAAACTTCTTCCATATAGTCATCAGATTTACCACTGACTTGTTTTATATGGATATTAAAATCTTTTTCCATTTTATTTACCTCCGTACATTCTTACGCCCCAATTAAGGTATTCATCATCTTTCCTTTTAAATAAATTTTGTTCAAATCCACACGGTATTATCCATTGTCCACTATAATGATATGCATTACCTTTATATTGATATATAGCTTTATGCAGTTTTTCACAATAGTGCTCATCGTAGGCATTAGGATTAGGATGTTGTTTACCATATATATAATATCTGCAGTTTTCACAAGGGCAACTAATTATCATTCTCATTGTTCATACCTCTGTCCATTTTTGCACCACAGCAATCACAGTATGCATTCCCTTTTCCACCATTTATAATATTGGGTTTATGGTCTAAATAGTAACCACAACTACTGCACTTATATCGACAGTCTCCAAATATAGCCAACAAAGGAGTTGTGACATCTATCCACCGCCCGTGCTTTATAGGCTCAGCATCGACCGTCGGCTCTTTAAGTATATCATCAACATACACAACATTATATCCTTGTTCATCAGTAAATGCTTTTGACATTAGCGCATCTACATCAATCAATTTCATTATTTACCTCCATTATTTATCTTCATCATCATAACAGTAGTATTCTTCATCTGGGTCTTCCTTGAACTTTTTGACACAGGACTTCTCAGAAGCCTGCTCTGGAGTCAGGTTTCCATACTGCTCCTTGTACCAATCAGGATAATAACATTTGATGTATGCGGGGTCATATACGCAGTCTGTATACCCTCTGGGACAAGTCGGTATATACTCCTGATACAAAGAGCGTGTAAGAACATTATCATAAGTTGGGTTATTTCTACACATTATACATTTGGACTTATCTGTTACACACGAATTACAAGGATTATATTTATTCATTATTATTATCCTTTCCTTCACTATTAGTATCTGTTTCTATTATATAAAAGCACTCCGAATGACTTCCAACATCTACACAAGTTTCATTCTTTGCACTTTCCCAAGACCTCATATAATAGCACTTATAATTGTGGTCATTAAGAAAACTACTTATAATCTTAAAAGCCTCATCACGCTGTGCCGCGCTGCCTATCATTCTACGATCGCCAAAACAGTTAGAAAATTCAACTATAAACATAATTATTCTCCTATCTCATCTAAGTAACCTTCATCTTTCACAATAAAATCATTAGTAACATAGAAACCATTACAAATAACTTCTATATCACATTTATAATCTGTTGCTTGTATATAATTATCAATTATTTCTTGAACCTCAACTTTATCTTCTGTTTGACCGATGAGCCGCGGCTCACCGTGGTAATAATCCCATATCATATACATAGTTAATCTCCTTTATAGTAACTTTTCAGCTACTATAAAAACAGTAGCGTCTTCAAACATTTTCTCTAAATTTTTATCAATTACACAAAATCTTTCTATATAGTCCAGATACTGTTCCCTATTCGTTTCAAAGCATTCTATATAAAATAGATTATCTACAACTCTGTACCAATCATCAGCAGTAAGAATACCAAATCTCTCTTTTACTTCTCTTGCATAGCTATCTTTACCCCAAGTATATGTGAAGCAAAATTCTTTTATTATTGGAGCAAAATCTACTATGGTATTATCTGTAACATTCCGTCTTGTAAAAAAATTATTATATCCAATATCTTCACAGTATTTAAAGTAATCTTTAACTACCTCTTTATCCTTAAATTCGATAAATACGGGATAAAGATCTGCCTGAACACCGTCACGAATAATAATTCTTCCACCAACAGTAAGTCTGTCATAAGCGGCATTAAGTACATTCTTAATTATCTTATATTTATCTGTATTATCATTATACGAAGCTATTTCGTGAAGAACCGACGAGAAAATAATTGTATCAAATTTCTCATTAATTTCCTCAAGAGGCTTCTCGATAATTCTAAAGCCTTTCTTCCTACAAATATTTGCAGCGTACTTGTTAATCTCAAGACCAACTATCTCTTTCTTACCATAAAGTTCTCTTAACTTTTCAAGCATTACTCCGCTGCCGCACCCAACATCGAGAATTTTATCTCCCTTTACATAGAAAGGAATATTCTTCTTTGTCGATACTTCTGTCGAAACTGTCATTCTATTGAGATACTGATTATAATTCTCTATATTCTCTGTTGCAAGTTTAGTCAAAAAGTTCATAATTTTCTTCCTTTCTTTTCTTATCTTTTCTATATATATTATAACAAAAATTTTTAAAAAAGTCAATAAAAATAAACAATGCCCCTATACAAATAGAGGCATTGGAAAAAAAACAATGAAAACTGATGGTAATCAACCTTTATCGGAGGGGTAATCTTCCCAAAGGAGTCAGTCAACTTCCTAACATAATCTAGGTTTATGTCAGCTACCCTATAACTTTTCAGTAGGTTATAGCCACCGCCTACCGTATCGAGATAAGCCCGCCGCCATTTTCTCCGAACAAAATCTTGTCAAGTCTTAGCTTTGTTTTGGAAATGGTAAGGAGTTAGTTTTCCTGATGAGGAGGTATAACTGTTTAACTTTCTAACCTTTTATGCCATTTCATTTTAATGTCTTATTGGACAGACTATCCACATTTGACAGAAAGTTTTTTTAACGAGAACTTACAAACGTTATGTACTAACGTACAGTGTGTCGACCCACTGCGGGCATTTAGCTCCCAACATTTCCAGATGTCCTCTGATCCTTTCCATAACGATGAAAAGGGTTCTCCAAGCACGAGTAGTTCTGTTCCTACCAGTCACTTCACATTTTTAACGAATAAAACAAGGGAAAACGGCACTATTTGTGAAGCTATGGTGCAAAGCTTCTGGTCTGTTGATTATTGTCCCTAACCACAAGGACATTGGTAAGAGCCAAACCATCATATCTCTCTTGTCTGTCCATATCAGTAACATTGAAATAAACGTCTTATTTCGTAACAGCTTTCCTAACCTGGTGGATTGGGCAGGAGTCGAACCTACTACGCTTAGCTCTTCAGGCTAACGCTCTACCAGTTGAGTTATATCTGCATATTAACACCCTCGAAAGGACTCGAACCTTCATCTAATGGATTAGAAATCCATTGCGTTTCCATTACGCTACAAGGGCATATAAACTGGTGTATCTTTGACATTCCCACCAGCAGGAAGTCGGACTTGCATAGGTTTTTATTTAATGACCTACCTTTGAATGGCGACAAACCGAAAGTCAGGCAGTTTATTGACAATGCTTAGGTCACGTCTTATTTATACTCTTAGAACCGAGAGTTGCCATTTCATTTTAAAGTCTTATTGGACAGACTATCCACTCTTGACCTTTGAGACATCTTTATACTCCGAAGTCTCGGTGGAGTTTAAGTGGAGCTTGCGGTAATCGAAACCGCCTGATTTCCTCTTTGCAGGAGAGGTGACCACTCCTTGCAGTCCCAAGCCCCATTATATTTAAACTTTATCCCAATCTTCATCAGAATAAGCTTTTATGACATTCTTTTTAGACGGAAGATTTTCTGATTTACACCATTTCCTTATTGCATTGTCACTTACATTATATATTTTCCCTATCTCTGTAAATGGCAAATTTCTAATCATTTTTTTTAATTCTTCTCTATTGGGTCTTTCAATAGTTCTTAGTGTTTTTGCATAACATTCTTTACATCTTGTTGAACCTTTAAAAATTTCTTTACCACAATCAATACAATAATAATGTTTTTTAGAGAAATCTTCAACTTCTCTTAAAGGATATTTCTCTTCTTCTAAATAATGAATTTCTCCTTTATTAATATAATAAACTGCTCTTATAGAAATATTATATTTTTTGCTTATTTCTTGAAAAGATAATAAATTGTCTTTAATATCTTTAACAATATTTAAAAAAATATCTTTTCCATAAGAAATAAAATTCACTTCTTTACCTTCAACATAGTCTTTAACATTATAGCCATTTGGAGTAATGCAATTAAATTTCTAAATGTAATAAATTTCTTTATCATTTAATTCATCTAATGAGCATTCCTCTAAAATCTAAAAAGAAAAATTTTCTTTTCCATATTTTTTAATTGCATCAGAAATAACACTCTTTGTAGAATACTAACAATGCTCTTTCCAACGTCTTTCAATATGTACTGATTGACCGATATAAACCTTATGATTAATTAAATTTTCAATCTTATAAATTCCTGTTGTCATACTTATCACCTCATATATAAAGTAATAAATTGAACCGAAAACTCTAAAAAATTGAACCTATTTTTTTAGTGCGGGACTTAATTTCAGCTACCGTAATCCCGCCATACGAGTAGCAGAGCAAGTTTACTTATACAAAACTTGCAAAACTTTTTTAAGTGGCATCAGCTAAGAGTTTGACATATCGGGAATGGCACTTTTATCGCTCCCCGACAGCCCCAATAAAATTGGCACGGTCTTGCTATGTGTTTCCTCTCTGCCCTAACGATTTTTAGGGTTTTTCTTAACTTTTCTATAAATATTATATCAAAAATTTTTAGAAAAGTCAATTATTTTTTTAGTTTTATCCAAAATAAGTTTGTGGAGGCGTATAATCTGCACAATCCTTATGAAACTCTCCGTTATAAGTTTCAATTACCCAATCGTCTCCTTTATCTTCTCCTTCTCCCCAAAGTATAAAATATACATCAGGGAATTTTTCTGCAAACTCTTTCATATCCTTATCAACATCATACCATTTAAGGTCTTCACTACGGATAAGATTAGCAAGAGCATCTTCATCTTCAAGACAATTAGCAAACCATTTTTCAATAGCCGCATACAGATGAGAGTCATTTTTAAGATAATCTCCATCAGGAGAAGTTTTAATTTCTGCGTACATATTTGTGTAATATCCCATTATAATATCTCCTTTCTTAATCATGAAGCTTTACATGGTAACAATAGACATAACCGTCTATATAAAATCCTCTTTGCTCATTGTAAGACTTTTCTATATCTTTTACCATTAATTCATAATCTTCACTTGACTGTTCTTTTTTAATTCTTTTGAGTGCAAACTCTTCTGCGTCCTGAAGGGTTGTAAATACGTCCTGTGGACATTCACCATCCCATTCAACTGCCCAAAGTATATGTTCCATAATTTTTTCTCCTTTCTTAACTTTTCTATATATATTATAACAAAATTTTTTTAGAAAGTCAATTATTTTTTAATTATGAATTTTATTATAACACTTTATTATATTTTCTTTAGCTTTATCATGGCAGTGTGGTTTAAAAAACTTATCTACAAGGCTTAAAGCATTGTCCAATTCTCCTTTTAAAAGACAATCAAAAATAGGATATAATATTTTAAAGTCCATAAAAAGAGCAAAATACTCTCCATTATATTCAAAAGCAGAATGATAGCCAATTTCATTCATTAAAAATAATATTGACGTTGCACTTATGGTACCATCTTCCCAATGTTCTTTAATCCAGTCCCAAGATTGAGCCAGTCGTATCCTTTCATTGTATTTATCTTCTGCTACTTTAACAATATCTTCATTACCTTTCTTTATAAAAGCAAGTTGATGATCATGCCACCACGCAGAAGTTCCACTTCCATCAAGAAATGTTAATTCATATCCACAACGAATCTCAGTAATAATAGCTTCTTTACCTATATGAGAATCTAATGGTATATCTTCCCAATAGGGTTTTATAACTTTAACAATATCATATTTTTTAAAATTCATTTAAGCCCTTCTTTCTTATTTATTATAATAATAATATTATAAAAATCAAAAAAAGTCAAATATTTTAAAGCTTCCAGTCTTATTCGAAAAGACACCTACGACTTACAAGGTCGTTAGACTACCATTATCCTATGGAAGCATATTGGCAGGTCGATCCCGACTCGAACAGGAACTGCGTGACTTTGGAGGTCAGCCGACTACCATTATCTTATCAACCCATATAAAGACATAGGTAGGAATTGAACCTACGCTCGGGCGTTTGCAGCGCCTTGCCTTTCCTCTTGGCTACTATGTCATATTTAGCTATCTAATCTCCTTCCTAAACGCCCCAGTTTACTTTTTATTCGTCAACTTTAGTGAGGTAGCTACTCCTCATTTTACTCTGGTAATAGCACATTGTCTCCATTATCAAGGCTGTGCAGTTCTGCCCGAGATTAGTAACCTTGTACTTCGGCATAGCTAAAATACCTCTAGCAGGGATCGAACCTGCGGCTCGCACCGTATGAAGGTGATACTCTTCCAACTGAGTTATAGAGGTATATATTTGTGTTTGTTTTGTTTACTGGAGGTACCTCTACTCTTCTGACAGTTTATGGCTGACAAACACCCCTATCCCATTGATAGGAAACAACAGCCCGTGGTACGACCAGCAGGAATCGAACCTTTTAATGCATCGCTCGCTTATAAGGCGAGTGCTCTCACCACTGAGCTATGGTCGCATATACTGACTAGGTGTGATTAAGGCGGCTCTTACAGCGATGGCGAGCGCTGACAAGTCTAGTCTTGACTCAGCTTCCCATGACCACCAACGTGCCTGTGAGGCACCACTCATAATCTTTTTTATTTAATAGGGATAGGAGGAATCGGACCACCGTAATCACCGTATCAGAGTGACATTCTACCATTGAATTATATCCCTATACGGAGTAATCTCGTGCTCCAACCGCTATCTCTCTTTATTTTTAACCCACGATGAAGATAGTGAAGCCGTGATGTACGAGGCATAGCATTTATTAATCGGTCGCTCTCGCTTACCCCGATATATTTAGTTCATTCTGCTAGCATTTACAGAATATCGAGAAGAACTTAATACTCAAACAATATCTTATTCTGACCCGTTTAGTGTCATGGTGGACTATATATAACACACAAAGATAGTGTGGTTTTCTTAAAACTTTGCAAGAAAATTAAGAAAAACCACTTTCCACTTGTTTTTTCTTACAAAATCAATAGCCCATTCAGTTGCAGTCCACTCCGAAGGGAGATTATAATACATAGCCTGAACTTCTCTATTACCTTTAACTATATCATCACCAAGTATAGCACAAATTGAACGAACAAATTGAGCCTGCTCCTCATCTTCTATTCCTGCATTTGCATAATAGTGACCAAGTTCGTGGAGTATAGTCCACAGCTCATTAGAAATCTTATCAGCAAACTTACACTTATGAGCAGTTTTAAGATGATAGTTAAAACCAAATTCATCATCGTTAAAATCATAGCCTATTATAATTTTATTATGTGCAAAATCGAAGCTAGTTGAGTCAGTAGTATCTACCTTAACTTTAACATTAGGTGCAAGTATTTTAACCACTCTTTTAAAACCGAACATAAAATCTATCCTTTCTTTTTCTTTTCTATAAATATTATATCAAAAATTTTTTAGAAAGTCAATTTTTTTTTAATCTGTTCCCTTAAGCATTGCCTTCTTTTTCTTGTATTTTAAATAAGATTTATTAACTCTTGTTACGGGGTTTACTCCATACCAAGAGCCGCGCTTCAAATTATTATAGGCTTTCTTTTCTTTCTTTGTCATTTTATCATAATCCTTATACATTTACCTTACCTCCATTTGTAAATTAAAAGTAGATTTTTTAAATAGACTCTCTAAATTTTTCACTATAAATATTATACTAAAAATTTTTTAAAAAGACAATATTTTTAAAGCCATAGAATTAACTATGGCTTTATTATAACTATTTTATTGTGGACTCGGTGCCGCGACTACAAAGTTTACTACAACTCTATCAAAGTTGCACGTTCTTAACATCTATAAAATCCCAATCTACATTTACACTTGCTGCAAATGTTGCAGCCACTGCAGTATAATCAAATACTTTTATAAGAAAATCTGCAATCTCACACTCGAACTCATTCTGCTTATCTCTAAGAAACTTCTCTATCTTCTCTTCTGTTACTCTATCATTAAAGACGTAATACTCAACTTTGTTGAGATTTTTGCAGCGCGGCACAGCGTAAGTTACTTTAATATATTTCATTAATCTTTTCCTCCTCACTCAAACTTTTTAACTTTATTTTATAAAAATCTGCAAGTTCCTCAAATTCTTTTTCGCTAAGTCCAAAAACTTCAAAATACCCATAGGGATAACAAATATCTATTGTTAATTGATTACCTCTATAAATATTTGTCATAGGATCCCCAAATATATTTCGAGAATTATAAATTCCATATTTTGCACTAGAAATTCTCTCGCTAACTATAATCTTTGCTATATCCAATTTAGTCAATTCAGCCATTTTAAATCTCCTTTTATTTAGTCTTATGAAACGTATCAATAATATCAATAAGATTATGCATACAATCTTTACACAGCTCTACTTTTTCCCCTTCTCTAACTGTCAAAGTATATCCCGCAATCCGAATTTGTGGCAAGGGATAAAGCCACTTAGCTTCTTTCTTACATTTATCACATATTTTAATTGTTTTAGTCATTTTAAATCTCCTTTCTAACTTTTCTATAAATATTATACCAAAAATTTTTAAAAAAGTCAATAAAAAATAAAGGTATTCTATAAAGAATACCTTTTAATGTGCTGCGACATCCGCTTTATGTACTTCCATTATATCATTATAAAGACTACCTAACTCTTCTATTGCTCTTGCGTGAGCCTTTTCACTTCTCTTCCAAGACAACAGCGGTTCCATATGATAATATATAATATTTATAAAATCAAGAGTTTCTTCAATATTAAATCTCATAAAATCTGCATAAAAAAGTCCAAGATATGCTCCATAATTCTGATGATTATAATAATGAGCTACACCATTCTCTCCATATGATTTAACATAAGGTTTCCCACAATCATGAAGCAGCGCGGCGGTGTAAAGATGAAAAGGACACTTATTATTAAATTCTTCTTGAATAAGCTCTCCTGCTTTTAACATATGTTCTCCTATTGTTAAAGAATGGTGAGGATTATCATGGTCTATATTTATAGCACTTTCAAGAGCAAGAATAGGATTATAAAAATTAGCACTTCCACCATAATCGTAAAAAATACTAATAAAATCAAAACCCTCTGTATAATGAGGTGGACACCAATTCATCAACATTCTATCAATTACTTCTGAGCCTACGTGTCGATCTCTTTCTGCATCCCTCTTTTTACAAAGATATTTAGGAACTGCCATTACTATTGCCATTGATTTTGGATTTTTTAAATCCTTAAGAAGAGCTTTTCTTCTTTTTTTAGAAATGTTTGTTGCATCAAGAATTACCTTTTTACCTGCAAGCAATCCTTCTTTAAGTTTTTTATTAACAATTCTAAAAACTTTATCATTATGAGATTGATTATTAGCATCCCCATAAAACTCTTTTCTTATAGCATCAGAAGATACAATAATTACATCATCATTGTCTTCTGCAATGCATTTTGCGAAAAAACTTTTTCCACTTCCAGGAAGTCCAATTAGTACTATAAGCATTGGAGAATTTATAGCTTTTATTTTATTATTTATCTTTTCAAACTGTGCTTCATATGCTAAATCTTTCATATTTATTTCCTCTCTTTTAATTTATACTTCCATCATAATCCATTCTTTCAACATCTTCTATATCTATATTTTCTGCGTATTTAATAAATAAATTAAGAATTTCACGACTGGGTGATAACCAGGTCGCGGCGCAACGATCCGAGAAAACATACCATAATTTTTCTAATTCTTCGGGTTTACAATTTATAGCATATCCTTTTTGTTTAAGATAATCTTCAATTATTTTCATATCTTCAGGGTAAGAAAATTTACCAATAGCATTCATTTACACTACTCCTTTCTTTATAAGATTATACTATAAATTTAAAAAGAAGTCAAACATTTTTATTCTTCGAGTTAGGGTATTCGCTTATTTCATCTGGACTTAAATTTAAAGTTGTTTCGTTATTATAATCTTCTTCGTTCATTATTATCCAGAAACTTAACCCATCTCTTTTAATAGTAATCCTTACGTCATCCTGCTCCAAGTGCTCAATATGAGTAACTTCATATTCTTGTTTTGTTCCTTGTGAAAATGAACCAATGATTAAAAGAACTCCAACAATAATCATAAGAGTTGACAAAATAATCCAATCAGTATCTTTATCAGCAATAGAGAAAATTATTCCCGCAATACTTACTACACAAATAAGTATACCAAAAATTAAAAATATTGTTCCCATTCTAATCCTCCTTTATTCTATATGAGCGTCATAGATTACAACTTTAATATCATAATCACATATATCATTTTTATTATCATTTAAGTTTACTACAAACCAATCTTCTTTATATTTCTTTTTTAAGAAGTTTAAAAGAGAACATAATGAAAATATATTAATTCTGTAGTATTCACTATAAGTATAGTCACTTGCTCTTGTAACTCTAACTACTATCTCCTCTTCTATATATTTAGCTTCAAACTTTTCCATTTTAGTCCTCCTTAGTATTTTTGTATTTTGCTAAATCTCTTTTACTAAGATCAATAGTATCTTCTCCACTATATTCATCTTTATCCATTATTATCCAAAAAGTTTTTCCGTCTTTTTTTAATGTTAATCTTACATCATTATATTTGAGATATTCAACATCAATTACTTTATAACCCGTATCTTTTTCTGTATAACAAGCATTATCAATAACTATTCCTGTAATGCCTAATGCTATAAGAATAACACCTATAATTGATTTTTTAATAAATACTTTCATACTTTGTGAACCAGATACCATTAATCCCATTCCCACTCCTATAAAAACAAGTGAAAATATAATTAATATTACTATTCCTACCACTATTCTAATCCTCCTTTAATGCTTAATTTTCTTGTTCTTAAAACCTATGTATTTAGGAACATTATACTTTTTTCTTATAGAAGAAAAACATCTCTTTCCATTAGCAGTATATATCCAATTATCATAAGATATATTTTTTGTTACACCATTTTGATAGCAATAATCATACTCTGCAAGTACCTGGTCAATAACATCAAAAGGGGCATTTATTCTTTCTATATTATTCTTTTTCTTTATTCTTTTATTCACTTAAATCTTCCTTTCTAACTTTTTTCTATAAATATTATACTAAAAATTTTTAAAAAAGTCAATAAAAAAATAGGTACTATATAGTTTTATAGTACCTATTAATATTATCTTTCAAGATTATAAAATTTCATTAACATATATACATCATCAGTATCAGGCGGTGTAATATTACCATTGAAAGCCCAACAATAATATTTCCACTCTTTAGGTTGTTTAGCTTCCTCAATAAACTTTCTAAACTCTTTTTTAGTAGCATTTTTATTATTCTCTTTCCAAAGCTGTACTTCAACCTCAATTTCTTTAACTCTTTGCTGTGCCGCGACTAGTTCTTTCTGTAGGTCATCAAAGAACGGTTTATATTCTGGAAAATAAACCAGTATTTCAAAATCCTTTTTGAAAATTAAATCAAAGGCTCTTGCTCTGGTAAAATTATGGTTATTAATAAGATGATGTATATAAAAATACTGCTCTGTTTTTATTTTTACCCTATTGTTAAATTTATCTTTAACAACAATACCCTCTTGGTTATCATTAAAAGAATTTACAATATTAGTAAAATCTTCGGGATTATTTGAAACAATAGGGAAAAACTTAGGAGTAGGAACTCCGATTTCCTTTGAGATAGATTTAATATCCTTTTCATCAAGAGTAGAATTATCTCTTACAAGAATTAGATAGAGTTCGATTTCATTAAACTTACAAACTATTCTACTATAAGGGCTACACAACTCAAAAGTATAAGTATAGTTTTTATTTAGTTTATTAAAATCAACCTTATATTTACGCAGTGCCGCGGTGCATAAATCATAGTAAGTTTTATAGCCACCTATATTAAGCGATGAATCATGCGCATCAATCATAGAGTTTGTTCCAATTCTCCAATTTCCATTATAATAATAAAGAGATACACAAGTACCGTCCATTTTCTCAGTTACCTGAGCCGATGCCCAATCTATCTGTGCCGCGTACTCTTCCCAGAGATTAAAGAACTTCCAAAAAGCTGCTTTAACTACCTTCCAAGTTTTATCTTCAAGGATAAGTCCTCTTGCTTCATTAGGAATTTTATATGAAAAATCTGATACTCCCTGAGTATATTTAAAAAGAACAAGATTATCTTTTCTTCTGATTATAAGATTATAAGGAGGTTTAGTAAGTTTAGTCTCCCAATCTTCGTTATTAAGAATAAATTTTTGAATTTCAAGCATTACTAAAACCTCCAATCTTTTAAGTCATTTTAATTTTACTTTCCCAATTAAGTTTCTTTCCGCAATTCCAACAATAAGAAGCTTCAAAATGGTCTATCATATTATTACAATTACCACAAAAATATTCAAATTCGTACAATCCCAAAGCTCTAGTTTTTACTGATGTAATATTCTCCTGTTCCTTTTGATAAAGTTCTCTTGCCAAATCGTCATGTGTCATTTAAAGTCCTCCTTTAAACATTTGTAGGTCTTACTTCTTCTACTAAACCATTTTTAACATAAATAGAAACTATTTTAACTCCATTATATACTCTTCTACCATGACCAGAAATGCTTGAGGCCCTTCTTCTCCATTCATATTTTATTCGACCGTCTTTAAAAAGAGTTCTATTAGGGTGACCACCCATAATTTTAAGCATTTCTTGTTCTTCCATACCTAAATAAATTTTCTCATAATTACGAAGTCTATTATTCCCTAATGAGTATAAAATTAATATACAAACTAATATAATCATTATACTTAAAAATTCCATAAATTATTTTTTTCTCCATTTCATTTTATTCTTGCAATTATTGCACTGCGGCACAAGGTAAGCGATTAAATGCCCGCACTTTGGACACGCATACCAAGTCTTTTCATTATTTGTATATGCGTATTTGGGTTTAAGGAAAATCTCTTGTTTTTCCATATCTATTATTCTCCTCATATCTAAATCTTCGCCATTTTCTTTTCTTATCTTCTGATGGTACAACATCTTCAAATTCAAGTCTTTCTACATCTCGACCACATTGAGGACAAGAAGTTGAAAGATATTCTTTTGTATATATTTTATTATATCTCTCTGTAATAAAGAATTCATCTGTTTCAAAAAAACAACCACAATGCTCACAAGTAAAGAGTTCTTGTGGCGGATCAAGTTTCTTACCTCGTATTATTATATTCTTCAATCTTCTTCCTCCTTAATACATTTTCACTTGTTTAGGTGGTGGAAATTTTGGAACATAATCAGAGTAATCAGATATTATTACAGTATTATTACACTTAGGACAGGTATCTATATATCTATAAATATTAGATCCTTCAGTATTATCTATATGTGTTTTAAATTCATCACTTTCAAATTTTGTATGGCATTGGCTACAAGTAAAAGTTTTATTTCTTTAATTATCTTCTTCATTTTTCCTCCTCAAAAGTTATAGAAATACATTCTGCAATTCCTATTGAATTTTCATCATTATAACAATTGTGTGTACAAGTTTTATTAGCTGTTCTGTCGATAAAATCAGAAAAACCTATATCATCACCATTAATAAGATGTCTTACAACATTAAATCTTTCATCACAGCACCTGCATCTATATGTAACTATTATTTTCATTATTTTCCCCTCCTTTTCTATAAATATTATATCATAAAAAAATAAAAAAGTCAAAGATTTTATAACCTTTGACCTTTTCAACCCAAGATAATGTCTTAACATTTTAATACTAAAATAAAAAGATTGGGGTACTCATAAAGAGCCGATTTATTTTTAAGTATTATTTTAAATAGGTTTAATTAAAATAATATTCAATTTTTAAATTTAAAACTGTTAGTGTGTATTTCATCTCCATTAGGAAGCTTAATAATTAATGCTCTTCCTTCGTAATAATATATAAACTCTGTATCTTTTATATTATATTCTATATTATCAATAACTATGATTTTATGAGAATAATAATCTTCCTTGTGATTAAGATAAACTATTTTTGTAATTAAAAAGGCAATTCCTATTGCAAATGCTACTATACTTATTAGTATAATAGTAATAATAATAAACTCTTTCCTATCTTCTTTGTCAATATTCCTCAATTACTATTCTCTCCTTTCTTAATCCTCTATTTCATATTTATCGAGTATAAAGGCTCTCTTACATCTAATCTTACCCCTTTGAACTGTAATAATATCATCAAGCATTATTTTAGCTATAAGATAAACACTATCATTACCAGCCGCTTTATTCCAATAATTGGGATTAGAGAAATGTAGACCAGCGGCACAAGATATATTTGACAGGTCTGGATTTTCTGCTTCTATCCATTCACCAATCTTATATTGAAACGTACTATCGAAAAAGCTTGTTAAATCTTTATTAACTTGTTTAAAAGCAATAACGTAATCTTTTTGAGGAATAAGGTTAGTCTGGCACCTTATACTTTCTTTAAGATTTTTAGACAAATCTACTGTACAAACACCCATAAATACAGTCTGTTGTTCTTTTATTATTGCATTACCACAAATTTTTGCATTACCATAAACTTCTGCATTATCAAAAACTATTGCATTATCACAAATTACTGCATTATCACAAACTACTGCCTCATCATAAATTTCTGCACTATTAAAAATTTCTGCTTTACCATAAATTCTTGCATCACCATAGACCTTAGCATTATCACAAATACAAGTATTACCATAAACTCTTGCATTGCCAAAAATTTGCGCAGAATTAAAAACTTGTGCTTTGCCAGAGACCCAAGCGTTATTATAAATACGAACATCATCACAAACTTCTGCATCGCCCAAAACTTCTGCATTATCATAAATTCTTGTATGACCATGAACTTTTGCATTATCACAAATCTCAGCAAAACCAGAAACTATTGCATTGCTAAAAATATCTGCATTTTCATAAGCAACTGCATAACCACAAATCATTGCATCATTACAAACTCTTGCGTTGTCATAAACTTTTGCATTCTCAAAAATCCAGCAATTACCTTCCTGTGAAAGATTACTCTCTTTTTCAACAAAGCCACCCAAATCTCCGGCTTTTACAGTTTCAAAATCTTTCAATGCTTTAACCCTGTAAAGCGTTCTTGTTCTAAAAACAATAGTCTCATCAGTAAGTTCAAATTTCTTATCCACAATAAAACTCCTTTCTTAATTTTCTATATATATTATACCAAAAAATTTTTAAAAAGTCAATTATATAAAAGAAAAAGAGGGGAACATCCCCTCTAATTTTCTTAACTTTGGTGGGCGTGACAATCTCCCACATCTCTCAGATTAATACAGTAGCGACCTGTATCTCTTGTCCTCCACTCGGGGCGTAGTCGTCACGAATTTTACTACCTCAAAGTTTTTTTAAAGAATAGCTAGACGCATCCAGCTACTCTGCCCTCACTCCGCAGAGCTTCGGGACAATCCAATTAAAAGAGTTTTTAAACTCATCGACCTTTGAGGGAACTCTATAACCGAAAAGGTTAGATAGTTTTTTTACTTCAACGGAAAGGGTGCTTCAACCACCGACCTAAAAGCTTAATTATTATGGGTAAGCGACCCTTGGTCTAGCGTGGGACACATTGAACGCAAGCGGATGCAATTAGTTATACTAATTCAAGCGATAAAGAGGTGTGCTAGGCTCTGTTAAATATTGCCTTTTAACTAGGTAAGGTAGCATAACCGACATTTTTACTTTTAGAGAAGATTTAGCAACTCAGGGATAGGGCAATTTATTTGCCGACCCTTTTTAATACAGAGCATTTTACTTTTTGTTCAAGGGAAAAGACACGCCTGGTGATGTGAAACCCAAGAGTAAGAACTAGTACATTGGAAATCGCCTCCAATAACTTTATCGTAATACTCTTTAATTGTGCCGTGTGCCGCACTTATTTTCTACCACTTGGATATTTTTACTTTTTAGTTTTAACAACAGGGAAAAGAGTTTTTCCTATTTACTGAACCCAATATTTATTACTTATTACCTATGATTTAACTTATAAAGAAAATTTTTAAGCCAAATCTTAAAATTTCTCCAATGCATTCTCATTACTATTATCACCTTTCTTTTAAAATCTCTTTCTCAACTTTTCTATATATATTATAACAAAAATTTTTAGAAAAGTCAATTATTTTACTTCTATTGTTAAGACTTAAAATGTAGTATTATCTCTATGAATTTCTATCCAATCTTCTTCGTTTCTTTTAGTTCCGTCAAAATAACGAAGGTCTTTATATTTTTCAAGAACTTCTTTCTCAGATAATATATTATAAGTATTAAAATCTCCATTTCTTATTTTAGTATTAAGTTTAACAGTAGTAAGAAAACTAAATTTATTACAAATAATACATTTTCCATAAAGACAATAATAAACAAAAGTGCCGCAATCTTGTTTTACAAGAACTATCTCATAAAAATGCTGATGACGATACTTTGGATGAGGATTTTTCTTTTTCTTTTTATTCTTCTTAGGAGTTTCAACAAGAGTAGAGTTAAGATAGGAATTAGTTTTTGCTCTTCCTTCATCTTCGCCCCAGTAATCTATTTTTTTAAAAGTTGATTTACCCATTTTATTTCTCCTTTACGTCGTGCCGCGACTACAAACTTTTATTGAAAAAGAGTAGGCATGGATTTGCACCATACATAATAAAGCCCCACTTATCGCTCCTCCTGATTGCTTTATCTCTACTTAGCGTCTACCTATTCCGCCACTACTCCAGATATTAATCAATTTCTAATATTTCATCATCAAATACATTATTAGTTCCTTTACTATCGAAAGTAACTTTATATTCCTTACCTTTTTCAAAATTTTTATTAACAATTCTCCATAACATTCCGTCCCTAGTTCTAAGATATTCATTATCTTCTGCTATTGCTATGGTAACATAGGTATCGTTAGTTTTTTTATCTTCTGTATTGATAGTTATTGCTAAAAGTAATATTATTGAAAGAAGAATATAGCCTAATATAAATGCCAAATCATTAAGTTTAACAAAAGAATAAATCATAAAACCTATACTTATAACTATTAATATAATCCATATCATTTACATATCCACTCACTTTCTTGTTTACACTTTTTTCTGCCGCCGGCACCTTTGTCATGCTATAATCATACCCTATGTTAGGGGATTTTCTACTGCCGGCGGCACCCGCGGTAGCGACAGAGTAATTAATTATTATAAGCAAAGTAATTCTCTGAATCATAACCTGCATAATCAATTATCTTAAAGTTACCATACTTATCAAAACCAAAATTTTCACCATGCAAATCGTCAATATCATTAATTTCGTTAATAACTTCTTCTCCTCGACTATATCCAACCTGTTCAACTATAAATTTAATTATCTTTGCTGGTAAATTTTTATAATACGAATGCATTTTATGAGTAAAACTTGCAGAACAAACCTTTTGTGCTACTTCATTATTCATACCTACCAATACTTTTTCTTGTACATAAATTGGTATACTATCATTATAAAGTCCAACAAATTCATTTTCAGCAAAAAATTGTTTTGTATCTTCTGTTATATTCATATTATAAATAGCTTTTTCATCTTCCATAGGACAATAAGTTATTTCATAGTCGTAATGATATGTATATTTATCATTATCTTCATCAAAATCTTCTATATAACAACCTGTCCACGGAATTTTTATAACATAACTTCTATTCTTAGGAACAATAACAAGTTTAGAACATCCACTAGCTATGAAAAATTCCTCATTATAACTCCAAACCAAAGGAAACTGACAATTTTTATCAAGAAAAATAGTAAAATCATAAGGATTATCATTCTCATCTATTGTATATCTATCTATCAAAACTTCAGTTGCATTATCTCCAAATGCTTTTCTAACAAAATCCATTACATCTTTCTTACTAAACTTCATTATTATCCTTCTTTCAAAATATAATTAAGTCTTTTATTTAATTCCTTTACAAGTTCAATTCCTTTGTTCCAGTCTTTCTTGCTCCAAAGTGCAATAACATATCTAGTGCCTCTACCAAACAACTCAGCACCATACACATCTCTACACATTTTCAAATAATCTTTATAAGTAAAACCAAAAAGTCTTGAAGCAAAAACGGAATAACTTCCTCCTTTTACTCCAATTTTAACTTTATCACATTTTTCACAATCAAAAGAAATATAATATTTACCCTCATGACAAAGTGACTCAACTAAACTAAAAGCCAACATATTATATCTCCTTCCATAACTCAGTTATCTCTTCTACTTCTTCATTACTAAGACAGCAACAATCATTCCAATCAATCTTAATCTCTTCTATTGGTTTGATTTCCTTATCAAAAGGAATAAAGTTCTTTTGTGCTTCTTCTTTATTCTTCTGTTCACTCAGTGCCGCCTTTATATATTTACTACAAGTTGAAGATGAAACTCCAATTTCTCTTGCTACTGCGGCATAGGTTCCAAGTTTATTATAAAGTTCAACCATTTGTTCTATTAGTTCATTAGTAACTTTTATTCCCATTTTTATTCTCCTTTTCTTTCTTTTCTAAAAATATTATATCATAAATTTTAAAAAAAGTCAAAGATTTTATAACCTTTGACTTTTATTTAACTTAAAAATTTTAATCTTCTATTTCGTATTTATCAATTATAAAGGCTCTCTTACATCTAATCTTACCTTGCTGAACTGTAATAATATCATCCAACATTATTTTAGCCATAAGATAAGTGATGTCACCGCGACCCATCATATCCCAATAATTCACATTAGAAAAATGTAAACCAGAGGCACAGGCTCTACTTGATATTTCTGGCTCTTCTACTTCTGCCCACTCACCAATTTTATATTGAAAAGTCTTATCATAAAGGCTTGTTAAATCTTTATGAACTTGTTTATAAGCAATAACGTAATCTTTTTGTGGGAACAAGTTAGTTTGACATCTTATACTTTCTTTTAGGTTTTTAGATAAGTCTGTTTTGCAACAGCCCATATGAACTATTTGTTCTTCTTTTAATATAGCCTTACCATAAATTACTGCATCATCATAAACTCCTGCATTGTCGTAAATTTTTGCATCATCGCAAATTCTTGCATTTTTAAAAACTTCTGCACTACCAAAAACTTTTACATTGTCACAAATCATTGCATTGTCATAAACTCTTGCATTATTATAAATTTCTGCATTACCATAAATTTGTGCAGTACCACCAATTCTTGCATAATCAAAAATCTTTGCATTGTCACAAATCATTGCATAGTCGCAGATCTTTGCATTATTATAAACTTCTGCACTACCAAAAATCTTTACATTGTCACGAATTAGTGCATCATCATAAACTTTTGCACAGTTATAAATTCTTACATCGCCCAAAATTACTGCATTACCACCAATTCTTGCATCATTAAAAATCTTTGCATTGTCACAAATTAATGCATTATCAAAAACTATTGCATTATTAAAAATTTCTGCATTACCACAAATCCGAGCATTATCATGAACTCCTGCATTACCGAAAACCTTTGCATCATTATAAATCCAACAATTACCTTCCTCAAAAAGATTATTGTAACTCTCGACAAATCCTCCCAAGTTTCCTTTTTTTACATCACCAAAATCCTTCAATGCTCTAATTCTATAAAGTGTTTTTCCACGAACATTAATGCTCTCGTTAGTAAGTTCAAATTTCTTATCCATTATAAAACTCCTTTCTTAATTTTTCTATAAATATTATACTAAAAAATTTTAAAAAAGTCAATAAATTTATAAAAAAAATTAGGGCAACGTCGCAACGCCACCCTTATAAAAACCTTAATTCGTTTTTTTCCTCTAAAAAATAGAGAGCCGTCGCAACGCCTCTCTTACAAAAACTTTATCGTGCCAAACCATTTTCGTCTAAACTACTTAGTTTTTGCTTAAAGTTTTTATGCTGAAAATACCTAGCTTAAGTTTTCTCTTGAAAACTTAATAAAAACTTATTGTCGGCTTCTTTATCCCCGTACTCATACAATACTGTTATTATTCGGTCACAATGACGATAAGTCTGACCCCAACACCCGTCGATGCGAAGTTCTTACCGTAGGACTAAAAGTCCTCAAGCATTAAAGAGATTTTATCTACTCTCAACTTTCACCTATCATTCAGATTATGTTTTTATTTGACTTTTTCCTCCAAATAGAATAAATCTAAACTGTGGTCTTAGGCTACTCGTGCCGCTGTCTGGTTCCGTAAATATTTCTATTTACGTTGTAGACCAACTCTCCTTATTTTAGCGTTCCCAATATTTACTCACAGATTGCAAGTTCGTGGTCTGTTGGGTTATTCCTCACCGAGGCGTCTATTGCGGAGAGAACCAGCTAAGCTCACCTTATAGTTTATATTGTACTTGCGCTACTTCTTCTTTGTTGAGTTATTCCTAACTCTTCTCATATCCCCTTTCAGTTCAATGATAGCACCCAATAATAAGTATCCCAACTATTGAATACTAAACAGTTTCAAAGCACCCTTGCAAGGCTGATTAAGCCCTCTACACAAGGTTACAATAAATTTTTATTAAGTTTTCAAGTTTCTTAACTTTACTATAATTATTATAGCAAAAATTTTTTAAAAAGTCAAGTTTTTAACTCTTATTGTCTTGACTTTAAATCACCCCTAGGCGAGTTGAACGCCTATCTGTTGTCTGAGAAACAACTATCCTGCCATTAGACGAAGAGGCGAAATTAATACCCCCGACAGGATTCGAACCTGCGACTCCGCCGTGTGGTACTCGATATGAGAATTGCACTCACTTTAATAAATAAATTATTAAATACTATTTCGAGCAAAGGGCGGTGACTTGTACCGCTTGTCGACGAGGGTATATACCAAGTTTTAAACTTGGCATTATATCAATTCCCATTCTTCATCAGAATAAGAATTTATATCAATTTTTCTACTTGGAAGCTAATATTTTCCACACCATTTTCTTACTGTATTGTCACTTTTATTAAACATTTCACCGATTTTAGTAAATGGTAAAATACGAATTAATCTTTTTAATTCTTCTCTATTTATAGGTATATGAGAAATGTTATTTTCTCTATATTTTTTATAACATTCCTAACATCTAATTACTCCTTTTTGAGAAACAATTTTTCCACAATCAATACATCTAGTTTTAACAAAATCTCTCCTAAATAAAGGATAAGTCCAATCATTATGGACATATTCTTTACCTAAATTAATTAGGCTTATTGTAGTTCGTGTTACAGGAAAGTCTTCTGCTATACTTTCTTGCGCTTCTCCTTTCTATAATCTCTCTTTTATTATCAAAACATCTTGTTCTGATAATTTTGCATTTGTAGGCTGGCAATGTTCTCCGCCTTCTTTTAGATTATACCCTTTTTCTTTGTTTGTTGTATTATAATATTTAATCCAATAAATTTCTTTGCTATCCAATTCTTCAATAGAACATTCTTCAAGAACTTCAAAAGAAAAATTATCAAGATTATATTTTCTTATTGCACGATATAATGGTAAATCGTATGATTTATCATTAGGGTTATAAGGTGTTTTACGATGTTGCTTCCAACGATTTTTTATATTAACACTCTAACCAATATAAATCTTCCCATTAACTTTGTTTGTAATCTTGTAAATACCTATCATATTAATCCTCCTTAAATAATCCTCAAAATATTTTATCGGAGAAAGGGGAGGATTGACCCTTTTCGGTGAGTTTGCAACTCTCACCTATTCTCCGAGAATAGGGCAGGTGGGGATCGAACCCACGGTGTTTCTATTGTATCAGATTTTAAGTCTGATGCGTTTCAGCCAGCTTCGCCACTGCCCCATATGACACTAGCTACTGCTAATGTCAATAAAAAGTTTTCCCCTGACTTCTTTCTATACCGTTTTCTCCGTTGGCTATCATCTAATATAGCTGGTGCAAAACTTTAAACCCAATGTTAACGGTTTAATGGGTGCGGAGATGGGATTTGAACACCATGACCTTCACCTTATGAGGGTGACGAGCTACCTCTGCTCCACTCCGCCATATTAAGTTGAGAAATTTTTTCTTTCTCAACTTTTCTATATTTATTATATAATAATTTTCTTAAAAAGTCAATTATTTTATTTTAAAATTTTTTCAACTATGGCTTGATAAATTTCTCCCACTATAAAAGCTATTAATATAAGCCAATAACAAGCACGAGAACGACTTTCCTTAGTTGACAAAGAAGATATTTTATCTCCTATTAAATCAAGTATAAGGAATACACCAACCATAACAGTACATAAAATTATCCAAGCAATCATTTTTAATCTCCTTTTTGATTTTCTATATATATTATAATAAAAATTTTTTAAAAAGTCAATAATTTTTCTCTCTTATTCTTAATGCATCAATAATAATATAAGTCATTGATTTATCAAGTTCCTGTTGACGATCAATATCTACTTTTAAATCATTAGATACTAAAAATTTTTCATATAAATTATCTTTAACTGATTTCACCAATGGGTCATTTTCATCATAAGTATCATTACGAATTTTTAAATCAATAAAAAAATTCTTTTGAGTATCAGTTAATCTCATACAATCTTTATAAGGCTTAGACTGTATATAATCACTAAGGTATTTTTCAATTCTTATAGCATTAGCTATTTTTTTACCAGTAGTGCCCTGTTTTAAAGTATTATAAGCTTGATGATATGCAGAAGTTATAGCATAAACTTCATCATATCGAGCAATTTCTTCTCTATGGAATAATATATTAATCCATATATTTATGTACATTGGATTTATTAAGAAATAATCTGTAAATAAAATTTCTACAAAATTTAGATTTTGTTTCTTCCACATTTGCCACATTAAACGAATATCTTTAATTTCAACGTGACCAGTATCAAACTTATACTCTTTGCTTGTCGGCTGTTTTAATAAGGCAATTTCCTCTTTAGACGGAATATAAATTGCTTTTGCGTCTATATCAGAACCTTCCCAGTCAAAGTTATAATTTTGTGAACCATAAAGAAATATACCTAAAATACTATTTTTAGGATAGATTTTATAAAGTTCTTTAAAATAGTTAGATAAAGTTTGTCTAATTTTATCCATTTTTATTCTCCTTTACTCTGTCTATTTACCTTGTCGCTTTCAGCGAGAGCCGCGGACAGCATCGATTCCCCTTACACTAGGTTCACTCGGCGGCACCCGCGGTAGCGACCAAATCCACTTTAGGTAACTTAATTATTTTATATTCTTTTAATTTATATTTTTCTACATAATAAAATAAAGCAGCTCTATGTTCACTCCAACATATTAAGGTATCAGAAGTTTTATCAATTAAAAGATAAATATACTCCATTATAAAATCTCCTTTATTTACTAAATCTATTAGCAATACCACTAGCAGTATAGCTCTCTGGCTTAATTAAACAATCATATCCCAAAGAATTAACCCAGTTAGTAATCTCCTTAATAAGCTCTTTTGTTTTTCCTTTGTGTCCAATATCACAATGAATATGAAAATTAAGGTTTAATTTTTCAATATCAATATTATCTTCAAGCAAAAGTAACTCAATATTATCTAAAAATCCATTAGCATTTTCAAGACTTCTTGCAGTTTCTTCTACAATTTTTTCTTTTAATGCTCTAAATCTTTCTCTATATTCACTATGGTAAAAGAAGATACCACCGTCACCAACCTTATGCACACAGATTACTTCTACTATCTTTGATTCGCTGTGTGTTTGACTATCTGTACCAATAGTAATGTCATATTCAGCATTTAAATCTTTTTTTATATATTCTGCAATTATTTTAATCATTTGAGAATAATTTACTTTTTTACCATTACCACGAGTAAATACCTTCTCCATTTTAACTCACTATCCTTTATACTCCTTTTTATTTTTATAATATTTTTTAGGGAACTAAACCTAATATTCATTAATTTTTACCTCATCATCAGGAACATCATAAACAAAAATCTTACAATCTTTAATTAAATCCTAATGATTTTCAAAATATTTATTAAGTTTATCAATAGACAAGCAACCATAAAGATATGATGTATCAATAGGAAAATTAACATTCATATCTCTTGGATAACCACGAAAATCACAATATGGTCCGCCGCCATCCTAATGTTCATATCTATATATCTTCATTTTAATTCCTCCTAAATTAAGTCGGAGCGACAGGACTTGAACCTGCAGCCTCGGCGTCCCAAGCGCCGCCGTCTACCAAATTGACGTACGCCCCGATAAGGCTGAATAGATCGATTTGAACGATCACTAACAGAGTCACAATCTGTCGTGCTTCCATTACACTATATCCAGCATATTAAATATTATTTACGAGCAGTTCTCGCAGATTTTTTATTTTTTGATTTAAAAGTATCTAATTGACTATCACAATTAGGACAAATTAATCTTAAATTTTCTCTACAAGAATTTGATGCATCTCCATCTATATGGTCTAAAACAAAATTTAAAGTCTTATTATTCCAATTATTCTCCAAACCACAAATGGCACATTTATAGTCCTACTATTTTAATATATATTCTCTAATAACTCCTCTTATAGTAGTATTTACCGTCATACCTGTGTCGCCAGTTTCTAGCCAATGTTTTATTTTTTCCTCTTGACGCACTTGAATTAAACATTTCTAGCAATATCCAGTTTTGTTATCACTATATAATTTTTTATTACATTTAAGACAGTATTTCATAAAATCACCTCAAATTTTACGCCGCAGTGAGGTGTCGATCCCCATTCCTTTCACAGAACCGCCAATTTTCAAGATTGGGTTCAGAGCCGTCTGAATTACCGCGGCATTTATTTATTTATCTTTATCTATATTTCTTTCTCTATCTATATCTCTATTACTTGCGGCTTGACAAAGAGCCGACCAAAAAATACCAACAAAACCACCTATAATCAAACCAATACCAAAATACAACATATTATATTCTCCTTTCTTAAAAATAACGGAGCAGAGAGGACTCGAACCTCCGCTTCTTTACGAACTACAGCATTAGCAATGCCGCCCCGTCACCAACTTGGGTACTGCTCCATAGTGCACACGGAGGTACTCGAAACCTCGACCACAGCATTAAATCTATATATAAGGAGAACAAACTCCTTATGTAAGTGTTTTATCAAAAGTATAGTCTGCTATATCATTAAAATTATTTTGATTGTTAAGAGGCTTAGTTTTTCTAAACTATACAGATTTTTTTTCTCCTATTACTTCAATAGGAACTAATATTACCACTTCCCACGGAACAAGATAAAAAGCAAAATAGTCTATATCATTTTGATAAGTAGAATAATTTTTGTTAGTAGTATGATTTTTACTACTAGCACAAGGACAAGTAATAGAATTATTTTCATTTAACTAATTACAATATTTTACTTGTATTTTATTAAGTTTACCATTAAATTCAGCAATTAAATCATAACGTGCAGAATCACCAAAAGGAATAGAAACCTATATACCTCTTTTTACAAATTCTGCTAATACTATAGCTTCTCCAATATTGCCTTTTTCTTTTGAAATCATTAAAATTACCTCCAATTTTCCCCAAGTTAATATTATAAAGAGGAAGATGCTTGGAGGTCATCTTATCATTGAGTTAATTACTCTCAACTATCCTCTTTAATGATGCACCAAGAGGGACTTGAACCCATCACGTCTCATGCATTAAAAGTGCATTGTTTTACCATTAAACTATTGGTGCATATACAGGTGAGAAGACTCGAACTTCCACTAATCACATTCTAAGTGTGATGCCTCTGCCATTGGGCTACACCTGCATTTATATAAAGTGTCATGGTAGTAACTCCAAACTACCATTTCCACTTTATTATTATTTAATCTTCTTCTTCATCATCATCATAGTCATCATCATCATAATAATCCTCAATTTCATTATATCCACTATAATCAAGAATTACAAGTCTATTATCAGAAGTAAAACCACAATTTCTATTAGTTAAATCAGTTATACCAAAATCTCTAATAAATTCAAGTAGTCTCCAAATCTCATCCTCTCTATACTTTTTAGAAAGTAAAACTAAGGCTTCATCAGATACTCCCCAATATTCATATTTGGTATTAGCTTTATAATGTCTATACATCTTTTTACACTCTTCTCTATTAGAATGATAAGTGTCATAAAGTATTTCATTATTCTGCTCAACTTTTTCACTAATATAAATAGGATAAATTTCCTCATTTACTTTAATATTCTCAAAGAAATAAGTTCCTGCAAAAAACTTATCAACCTTATTCTCTATTGCTTTTTTATAAAGCTTTTCCTCAACTTTACAATAATTCCAATCGTCTTTATCATTTGCTCTCTCATATGGAAAAAGTATTTCATTTACATAACAGCCTGCAATATCATCTCCGTCGTGTAAAAACTCTCCACCACAATTAAAAGGTATCTTTATAACAAAATTATAATGATTAGGAACAAAAACCATTTTAGTTGCACCATAATGAAATGTCCACTTAGTTTTCTTTCCCTTATCTTTTGTATAGAAAGAAGTACAAATAGGACAATCTTCTTCATAAAACTCATTCTCTGGATAAGGTACACAAAATTCTCCGTTTTCTACTTTACTAACTTTCTCTAAAAAATTTACTATATTATCTATAATTTGATTTTTGAGATTATTAGATATAGTAAAATTCTTCAAGCAAAAACCTTCTTTCTTTTAAGATAAAGCCCTATGTCGGTAACGCTCCGACCTCTGCTGAGTGGAAGTCAGCAATTCTACTTATAAACTAATAGGGCAAATAGGGAATTTAATTCCCTTATATTTTTTCCCATTCTTCATTAGAATAAGATTTTATTTCCTTTTTTGTTTTGGGTAAATTATATTTAATACACCATTTTCTAATTGCATTGTCAGAAACATTAAACATTTTTCCTATCTAAATAAAAGGAATTGTTCTAATTAATTGTTTTAATTCTTCTCTTGAAATTTTAAATGTCATTCTATTTTTATAAGAACAAGCTGAACACCGAGTGGCATTTCTTGATATTTCTTTTCCGCAATCTATACAATAGTTTTTTTCACTTCTTTCAGTTACAATAATTCTTTCATCACCTTTTTTAATTATAGTAACAAAAGGTTCTTTTCTAATAGGATAATCCTCATTATCACTATGCCAAGTTGACCCCTTATCTATATAATGTATAGTCATATCACTACAATTATATCTTTTTGATATTTCAATTATTGATAAATTAGAATTTTTTAATAAGTTTTTTATTTCTTGAACCTCTTCTAATGTTAATTTATGATATTGGCTATACTAACAATTAGAATGTTTGTAATTCCCACTTTTTAAAATATTATATCCTTTATTTTTATCTGTTGAATTATAATATTTTATCCAAAAATTCTCTTTATCATTTAATAACTCTAATGAACACTCTTCTATAACTTCAAAAATAAAATTGTCTAATCCATATTTTCTTATTTCTTCATACAAAGGAGTTTTATATCTTTTGCTTCGTTTTTTATGGTCTATCCATCTCTATTCAATATTAATTGACTATCCAATATAGATTTTACCATTTACTTTATTTGTTATTTTATAAATTCCAATCATAAATATTCCTCCATAACTCCATAATATTTTAAGAGAAGGAAGATAATGGAGTATATCTTATCATTGAGTTAATTACTCTCAACTATCCTTCTCTTGACTGGGTGACCCAGATTCGAACTGGGGACAGATGCACGGGTCAAAGCCGTGTGCGTTAAGCCTCTTCGCCACCACCCAATATTTACATAACTCTAAACCAAAAGGAAAACTTATTATGTAGTAGTTTTTTATTTTCTATATATATTATAATAAAAAATTTTTAAAAAGTCAATTACTTTTCTTCTTCTTTCTCTTCTAAATCTTCAGCTCTAGGAACTCTCATTACAATTTTTGGCGAAATTACCTGCGGCACAGGGATAGCAGCTTTCAATAATATCCAAGTCATAAATATTCCAAGACCTTGGATTCTCTCATAATCATATCCAAAAATCTTACTACTTATAAAAGCCAACCCTATACACCAAAAGAAATAGAAACCATTTCTAATTATCCAACTAAAAAATTTCATCAGCATAGTCTATCCAGATGTATACATCAAATAGCCTCCTTATTAAATTCTTCTACAATATATCCATTATCTTTAAACCATTTTTGTACTATCCAACGCTCTGAACAGGGATTATTAGGAGTTTCGTGAAATATAAGTACAAAAACAATATCATTACTCAAATTTTTTGCAACTTTATACTGTGCCGCGAGTTGTGAAAATCTTTCCATTATAGAATTAAAATTAAGCTGCTTAAGTTGATTATAATAAGTTGATAAAAATTCACAGGTTGTAGGGTCTTCAGTTATACAAACAGAAGGACCGCGACACAATCCAACACAATCTTTATTAGGAACAAAAGGTTCAGCTCTAAGACCATTTAAAACATTATTCTTATCAAAGTATTGATAAGTATTTCCTAAATTCTTATGGAACCAGGAGGGGTCAAAAACAGCAGTTGATAGTGGAATATAATTAGGTTTAAAAAATCTTATTTGATAAAAATAAGAAGTTAAAATTTTAAAATTCACTTATATTTTCCTTTCTTTTGATTTCTTTTATATAATCTACAATTTCTTTAAATTTAATAACAGTTTCAAGATTATGAAAATCTATATATCTTATTTCTGCAAAATTCATTCGTATATCTTTTGGTACATCTTTATATTTATCCATATAATATCGATTTGCCCAGACAAGAAGCGTACTATGATCTTTAACAATTTTCTCTAAATCCATTTCATCTAAAAGTTCATTATTATCAAAAGTATGAGTTTCATTATAAGTATTATAAAACTCTTTTATATCAAACCACTTATCTTTTAAAATATTGCCAATACTGAGAATTTTACCACCCCAACCTTCAGTTTTAACTCTACAATATTGTCCCTTTAAATCTTCCCAACACTCAACACCAACAGTATCCATAATTCTCATTAGTACTTCAAGTCCAGCTTCAGAACCTTGAAAGCTTTTTGCTCCAAGATAGCCTTTACCTATACAATATCCACCATAGTTGCAGCACCAGCTACCACCGTTAAGACCTATATAGAAAGTTAAACAGCCATGATCTGCCATTGATAAAGATACATTTGTTATTTTTGCATTACAAATTTCCAATTTTATTCACCTCTTCTATTCCAGAGTTTTATAGCTTCATCTTCAGCACAGTAATCAGTACTAGCTTGAACATTTCTTGTTCGTAAGCCGCAGTCTTTACATTTTATATAAATATAAGAAGGCCCCAAACCTACAAACGGTCCTTGAATTTTGGCTTCTCCGCCACAACAAGGACAATTATCTATTTCTTGTTTTTCTTTTTTATTATTTGAAAAATAGTTTTTTATTCTTTCATCAATTCTTTTATCTATTCTTTCATCAATTCTTTTATCTATATATTCTTCTATTGGTATTGGTGCAGCACCAATTTCAATTGCTCTATATTTATCCATTTTATTCTTCCTCCTTCATTATAGCCCCACAATGAGGACATATATCTTCTTTTGAACTATTTTCTTCATAACAATTACTACATTGCAAATAATACCCATCAGGATTTATATACCAATGGGCATAAATAAGAGGATATGCTGCTTTAAAATGTTTATCATTTTCTTCTATCTTTTTTAATGCAAACTCTATTACTTCAAATATTTCTTCTCTTGAAAGTTTATTAAGTTCTTGTTTAATTTTATTTTTTAACTATGAAAGATCACTCATTATGATAACCTCCTTAAACACCTTGTGCCGCGACTACAAAAATTCATTAAAATTTTATAGTGCGGCACAATTACTCAAATCACAATTCATTGTCGTCGTCTTTTGGTATTTCTTTCATCAAGTCCTCATATTTCTTGAATCTTTCAAGCGCCATATACAACTCATATAAGAATGAATGAGTTGTTGGGTTATTTTCATCGTTACTATTAATATTTGCTCTATTCTTTACAATTTCCATTAGAGTTTCAGTCTTCATTGGCATTACCTCTCAATCCTTAATATTCTTCAAAATTCTCTTCCACTTAGCAACAAGTCTTGCGTTTTTCTCCATATCCACAGAAAGTTTTGCAATACGATTCTCAACCTCTAATCTGGTGCGTACCATTGGCTTTTTCCTCCTTATCATCAAGTGTTGTTTTAATATACCTTATTGAAGTAAGATTATCTTTATTACCGTTTACAACATCTACAACTTTTACTCTTGTTCCATAACAAATGTAATTGTAGCTATCGTCCATCATACGGATAATATCTCCACGCTGAGGCGGAATTTCCTCTTTGTTCAAAAGATAATCATAAGTCTTGCCTTTAAAAACTTTATTTCTGTCTTTAAATTGAACAGTGATATACATTTAACTTTTCTCCTTTCTTTTATTCTATATATATTATATAATAAATTTTTTAAAAAGTCAATTATTTATTTGCTCTTAAATTTGAATAAATATTTATTGTTTGTATTATTTCTTCCCAATTTTTAACTCTTATAAAATTAGAAGTATTTGCGGCGATTTTTCTATTCCATGGATAATCAAGACAAATAGAATAGTAGTTTCTTTCTCCTATTAAATTCTCCAAATAATCATCAATCATAATATCAAGATTTAATAATGTTTTTTGTTTAATTGTAATTATATGGTCATTTATATATTTTCCTTCCAAAAATGGTAGATTTCTTTTAAGAAACTTAATTTTCTTTTTAAGATTATCAGGAGTTGTACTTGTTACAAAATAAATTTCATATCCTTTTTGATATAAAGTTTTGATACCTTGTGTCGCGCCTTGTATCATTTTAACTTTTTTCCACATAGCAGAATCATGAAAAGCGAGACTTACTATCCAACGATATTGTTCAGGAAGAGATTTCTCCATCCAATATTCTTTTATATCATCAATAGATAGTTTAACAGGTATTCTTTCATTAATATACCTCCTTAATTCCAAAAATATTTAAAATATTTTCTAAAATTATCCCAAGCTTTATCTATTGCTATCTTATCTTCTTGTGTCCACTCCTGTTCATCTCTTATAAGATAAATTTCAAATCCGTCAAGAATTTCAGTTATTTTTTCACACCAACATTCTTCCACTTCTTTATCATATTTACCAGAATTAATTTCTTCATCACTAAATGCCATTTTTAGCATATCCCAAATAGGGTTAGGTGTACTGTCGTGGTGTTCTCTAAAATATGCAAGCCGCGGCAGGATAAATTTTATAATTGTACGGTCAAGGTTCCAAATATCTTCATAATGGAAACCATTTTCTTTATAAAATTTTCTTGATTTCTCCATTTCTTCTTCATTAGGAAAAATTCGTTCATAATCTTGTTTATCACAAAGTTCTACGTAGTATTTATAGTCTTTATTATCCATTTACATTACTCCTTTTTATATACTTCTTTTTAATTTAATTTATAAGCAATAAAAATTATATTATATTCTATTTCTAATTTTTCTAAAATAGTTGAAACAAGATTCCAATCTCCACCTGCAAGTCCACAACCTATCTTATAAGGTATTGCTATTGGTATTTGGACTTCAGGCATTATATTAAAAGAATTTCGATAATCTTTAATAAAATTGCTCAAACCGTTCTCTAAGGCTTTATAATCAGTATATACCTTATCTCTACCAAAATTATTTTGTCCAAAAACATTTACAATTAATTGACTGCGATCTTGACTCCAAACAGCTACATAACCACCTAACAATTTTTCATGGGACTCACAACAACGAGCTTTATAAATTTCATAAACTGTTGGATATTTTTGTTTAATTTGTTTAGCGACTCCACCACCCATTACTCCTTGACAATTTACTTGATGAGCAATAATGTGAATCGGAGTTTTCAATAAATCATTATTAACTACAATCACTACATTTATCCTCCTTTATAAAATCACCTTGAAATCCACAATATGGGCATTCCAATGGCATATCCTTATCATCAGTATTTAATGCTAGTTTAAAATTTATTCCACACTGCTTACAACTATAAAATTCAAACCAACCATCATTAATTGTCTTCCACCAATGCAAATTTTCTTCCATAGGATTTATTCCTCCTTTTAATCTTCTATAATAATTATAACAAAATTTTTTAAAAAAGTCAAATAAAAAAAATAAAAGTGGCAACAATTTATATAAATCATTGCCACTTTACGAAAAGAAAGAAAGGTAAATATATATTAAAAACTTGTAGGCTTTTTTAATTTTCTATAAATATTATATCAAATATTTATAAAAAAGTCAATTATTTTTATATAAAGGAAATAGTTTTATTTAAGCTGTTCCCTTTATATTAACTGCTTGCCTTGGTGCTGCCCCAAGTTCTTCGGTGTTAGAGACCGAGGTCCTAGCTATCGTAGACGAGCAAGCAATAGCATATGTCTTTACATAAGCTTCTATTAAAGTTAATTTTAACTTAACTTTCTATATATATTATACTAAAATTTTCTTAAAAAGTCAATATTTTAACTCTTTGTGCCGCGCTATGAAAATCTTAGAGTTTTTCTTCAACTAAATTATTGGTCGCGGCGCCAAGTAATTCTTCAGTTAATTGCATATCTGCTGGTTTAGAGAATTGTTTTTCTAAGTATTTCTACCAACATTTAGGACATACACACATTTCTTCATCAGTAGTAATAAATAATTCGCTACAAAAACAGCAAACATTCTCAAAGGTTTCTTCAAAAATTTTATCTTTAATCATTTTACTTTATTATAAATCCAAACCTTATCTCCAGTTCTTCTGATATAAATGCCACTTAAATTAATAGTTCCGCCTGGTTCACCATTGACAACATAAAAGATTCTCTCTTGTCCATTTCTTCTTATATCTTCAACACTTTTAATAAAATCTTTTGCTCTAACCTTTTTAATTACATAATTAATAGGCTTAAGTGCAGTGCCAAGTTCTTCATCTTCAACTTTCTCAACATTTATAATCTTTAAAAAGAAATTAGATTTTAAATACTTTAAAGCAGAAGTATTTTGATAATGTTCTATATTTCCAATATACATAATAATCTCTCCTTTTTAATTTACTATAATAATTATATAATAAAATTTTTAAAAAGTCAAAGCTTTAACTGTGTTGAATTAAAAAACACATCATAATTAAAAATATAGCAACACTTCCAGCTAATAAATTAATTATTAAAATTAAAAAGTTTTCTAATAATAATTTTATCTTTTTCTTCATAATAAGACTCCTTAAAAAAGAAAGAATAGGGAGATTAATATCTCCCTATTTATTAACCTTGTACTGTATGCTCAATGCCACCTGTAGAATTTATATCTATATCATCAATTTCTTCTGCAAGTTCTTTTATTTTTGCTTGAATTGCAGCAAGTTCTTGATTTAAGATGTCAAGAATTGTAGGGCCGTATACAGTATCTTCTTTAACTGTTTCTCCATCCTCTTCTGTAATTTTTTGATAAGCACCAAAGTTATATGAAGTTCCACCAATTTTCCATATACAATCCTTATTTTTATCTTTGAAGTTTTCAATCATCATTTTAATAGCTGCCGCTTTCTTAGATAATTTACAAATCTAAGCTTCTACTGAAGCCTTTGGAAGTGGCTCTTCATCGTCATGATGGTGATGATGGTGATGATGATGTGGTGGATATGGACAAGGTGGATAGTCCATTGGCATTGGAGGTGGTACAATATAAACTGAACTATTGCAACCACAATCCTTAGGTGTTAAAATTTTTTCTTCATTACAGTGATAAGCCTAAGCAAAATCACTGTTGTATGGTACGTCTGCGTTAAGTCCAATAATATAACTGAATGTAAAGGTCTCTCCTGCTGTCACGTTCCTTGTGGGTATGATTTTTCTTGCAAGCATATATTTTGAACCGTCTGACTCAAAGAATATAAGACACAATTCATTTACTGTAATATTCTCATTTGCGGTGAATGTGAAGTTAAAGGCGACCTTTCCGTCATTTGTCACCGTGGGTGAACCTCCTCCTGCGGAATTACAGGTATACTTTGTGCTCTCTATCTCGCTTTCAAGGCAATAATCATCAAAGTCAACAAAAGTCAACAGGTGTAGTCCCTGAACCCAGCTTCATTGTCAATCCTGAGTTGTATGCCAGGACGTCAGGTCTGAGAGTGGTTAAATCTACATTTACATATGACGTTGGCTTTGTCCCGTCCCACTTTGTGAGAAGTCCGCTATCTACTCGCCTTGAATTTCTGCCGATAAGCGCACCTAATGTATTTGCTCCGTTTCTGACTATCATTGTGTCACCTCCACTACTTGGTCTATAATATTATCATTTTGTGTTTCGTTGTAGCTACCACTGCCGCCACTACTAACATTAACAACAACTTCATCATATGCTGTTCCACTTGGTGCAGTATAAGTATCATTAACACTAACATTTAAAGTTGATAAACTAACCTGCGGCACCTCAACACTAATATTATTATAACCACCTTGCGCCGCGCTATAGCTTCCATTAGCACTAATAGTAATAGAACTTAAAGGAATTTCAACTGTTACACTATCATATCCATCTAAATTATCACTCGCGGCACTATATGTACCATTAGCACTAAAACTACCCGATCCTAAAACTACATCTCCTGCTGTATGAATACTATATTTAAGTAACTTTCGTTAATTATTCCGTTCCCCATGAACTCACCTCGCAAATAAAAAATCTTTACTCTAAAATTAAAGTAAAGATTTTAATAAAAAACTCTATCAAAAAGATAGCCTTTTAAAAAGACTAATAAGACCTTTTGTTGTACAATCTATTGAGGTAGGGTCTTTATGGTTATTTAAAGGATTAAGAAGAACCTCTTTTTTATCTTTATAATAAATACAATCATAACCATTCTTTTTTAACAAGGCATAAAAACCTTCTGTTACATTAGTTAGAACATAAGTATTCTTATCACTAATAAAATAAAAAATTCTACTAAAAATATAGAAATTATTTTTATCTATTTCTGTTGGTTTAACTTTTTTAAATAGCTTCAACTTATATTCCTCCCTTACTTCTGTTTTGGAAAAACTATTGCGGCAACTATTTTACCAAATAAAATACAAAATAAAACAATAGCAATAAATCCCATTTTAGTTCCTTTCTTTTAATTATTCATGAACACTTACGTTAGAGCTTCTTGCAACCCACTTTTCTATAAGATTATAAATATCTTCCTCGCACTCTATCCATACATCGTTCCATTCCGCGGACGCTAGCATACAAGACAACTGTGATTTGGCATTAACCTTGTACTGATGATGAGAATCTACAAGATATACATTAGCCTCTACTTGATTTGCTACATTACAAAGTTCATTAATATCACTCATTGTTTCCAAATTAACTCTTACTCTCATTTTATTTTCCTCCTTTTAAACCTCATCAAACATCGGAGCATATTTTCTAATGTGTATTTTTTCAACAATAGTTAGTAATTTTTCTTTATTATCTTTTTCCTTTATATAAATACGAGTTTTGTCAGAAGTTACTGCGCCGCGACCACGTGGATATGCAAAATTCTTTGCTATTGTTTCGACGTAGTTGATGTCTAAAGTTTCAATTTCCATTCTACCTTTATTAGAAATTAGAATAAAAGTAGGTATTCCCTTTTGATTAAGTTCGGGGTCTGCGTCAATTAACTTCCCAACATACTTAATATTGTACTTATCATATTGATTAGTAATAATTAAATGTGTTTTTACTAACATTTATATGCTCCTTTTCTCTTTTACTATAAATATTATATCAAAAAATTTTTAATAAGTCAATTTTTTAATTCCTTAAAAGAGCACTACATTCTTCTATCTCTTTTTTATTATCATCAACTATTGCTTTGAATATATCCTTATAACGAGTTAAAAAATCAATTAACATAGGTTTAACTTGTTCTGTATTAAGATTTTTTAAATCTTCAATTATACCGTTATATTCTGTATCAAAATCTCCGTAGAGGTTATTAACTAATTGCTCAAAGCCAGGGGTTTGAGACATTAATATCATCATTGATAGAAATAGTCTATCACTTTCAGTTTTTTGTTTAAAATCTTGTTTATTATAATAATCTTTTATTGACATAGTATTTTCTCCTTTTAGAATTTTAAAAGCATTTAGAATTAACTAAATGCTTTTAAAGAATATTTAATTACTGAACATTAACAACTACTTCATTATATGCTGTACCAGAAGGTGCAGTATAAGTATCATTAGCAGTTACATTTAAAGATGTGAGTGTAGGGATTTGAGCCTCAAGGTCTGTAATAACTTCTTCAACATTAGTTAAAGCATCATCAACAGTTGTTGCTGTTCCTAGTCCTCCATACTTTACAGAAAGAGCGTTAATTTTATCAATTATTGCTTTAAGAGTTTTTTCATCTGCCTCTCCATCTTGGATTTGCTCATTAAATACTGCATTTTGAATTGATGCTGCACCGTGCATTTCAGTTCTTGTTCCTGGAAGGTTTGGAAGTGTTTTCATTTCTTTTTCAAATAACATATTTATTTACCTCCTTTTATTAATGAATTAACCGTCCCAAATCACCGTTGCGTTTGTAGCACCCCAAGGAGCGCCCGTTATACTACCCTCTGCTTTGTGAACTACGATGGATGTGAGATTGGTGCAGTTAGCGAATGTACCATTACCGATTGACATTACACTACTTGGAATCTCAATACTTGTGAGACCAGCACAGCCAGCGAATGCACCACTGCCAATTGATGTTATGCCGCTTGGAATCTCAATACTTGTAAGACCAGTACAGCCAGCGAATACATCAATGCCAATTGATGTTACACTACTTGGAATCTTAATACTTGTGAGACCAGTACAGCCCTTAAATGCACTACTAGCAATTGATGTTACACTACTTGGAATCTCAATACTTGTAAGACCAGTACAGCCTTGGAATGCATAACTAGCAATTGATGTTACACTACTTGGAATCTCAATACTTGTAAGACCAGTACAGCCATTGAATGCACCATTACCAATTGATGTTATGCCGCTTGGAATCTCTACATTAAGGTTTCTAATATTGGTGAGAAGCGTAAATGCAGACGGACTTGCTGCAAACTGCACCCCAGGCACATCAACAGTAACACTATCAATTAAAGTAGTATCAACAACACCATTTTCAGTAACAGTACTACTTGTCTAACTAACTAAACTACCATTACTAACAACTTTACCTTCATCACTTAAAAAATAAGTATTAGGTACATCAACAGTAACTTTCTTAAATCCATCAGCACCTTCTGCAGAAGCACTATAAGTTCCATTGTTATTAATATTCTTCTCAATTAATTTAGCATCAACAGCACCTTTAGTCTTAACAAGAGTATCATTGATTGCATTCTATATGCTTCCTGGTCCAAAGGCTTCGTTTTTAGAACCTATAATATAATTATTCTTCATTATTTTACCTCCTTTTCTTTTTTACTCCACTCAATATACCCACAAACATTAATAATAAAATAAACAACATACATTAATACCATAGGTATATTAAGGGTATCAATAAAGTTAATTAAAATCCAGAGCAGATTTCCAATAATCCAAGTTATCCACCCACTCTTTTTCTTTTTTACTATTAGTAAATTGCCGCCCAAGCTAAACAACATACCTAATATAGACAAAAATAATATCAAGTCTAAAACCTCCATTATAACGTCTATTATAAAGTAGGAGGCTTATCTTTTTTCTCTAAAGTATTAGTTAAAGGTTTAAAGTTATAACCTTTTAATAACTATTCATAGAATCTGCAATCATCCATTTCATAAATATATTCTAATTGAAGTACAGGACAATTATAAAAAACCTAATTTTCATAGTAATCATAATCTCTACTACTCCAACGACAATTTTCACACTGTATCATTAACATCGCTTCCCTTATTTTGTGCCGCGGCACCATAATTTTCCAAAATTGTATTTAATTGGTAGGCGGCACAAGGTCTATTATATTGAAAAACTAAAAACTTATTCTTCTTATAACAATAAATATCGTTCATATAATATCCACAAGGTTCACTTTTCCCATATTTACAAGTAGTACAGCTTTTTTCTTCTATTGCTTTTTTCATAAAACTATCCAGACTTTTCTTTTGTTCATCTGAAAAAAATACTTTATTAAAATCACAAAACATTATATCTCTCCTTTAAAATGGCAACATATCATCAAATCCATCTTGTACACAAAAACTCTCAAACTCTTCTAATACTCTTTTACTATCTTTAAACCATAATAATGTACCTGAAGAACTATTAGCAAAAATTGTTTCTCTAATTTTTTCATTAATATCACCAATAACAATAGTTAGATCTGGCTTATAACCGCTTATATTATTTTTTGTTGCACATAGAAAACGTATATAAAATTTATCATTTGAAACAACTACCTTATTATTAGAATATATAAAATTAGTAAAAAGTTTACTTACTCTAATATAATCTACTAATTCTTTTAATACAAATAAATTTTTACAATAAAAATGTATTAGCACTGGCTTATTAGTAAATAACAATTTATATAATAAACAACTATTTATGTTACTTATTCCTGGCATATCTGACTTGTTTTGGTCTGTATAATACATTATATCTCTCCTTTATTTATTCTTTTTCTCTTTTATCTTTTCTCTAATCTTATTTCCAAGACTTTTTGTTCCAACTTTATCATATTTTATTAAGCAATCCTTACAAACAGGATAACAATAGTTATCTATATCAATAAAAGCATGAAACTTTCCATTCACAATTTCTTTACATAACACGCACTTCATTATTTGTTCTTCCTCCTTTGTGCCGCGCCTTACATTAGATAGTGTCCTGAGGATAGCAGTTTTGCGGCCCCGCGGAGCGATAAGGTACATGGGGCAACGTTCTATTTCATTCATTCATTTACACCTTTCTATTATTTAATATACTTCATATCCTTTACCGTTTTCAAATGTAAATCTAAATTTATCTTGCATTTTATCTTGCTTCTTAAAATTTTCAAAATATTCTATAAATTCTTTACTATTCTTAAACCAAATCAATCCACTTGTAGTATATGGATAAATTCTACACATCGTATCATTATCAAAATCTCCAATTATAATACCAAGATCTGGTCTATATCCTCTCGCATTATTATTAGTTGGTACAAGAAATTTTATATTAACTCCAGCACTATAAAAATCTATAATATTTCCATATTTAATACCTTTCCAGAATCCCGTTTCTCTCATTAAATTTGCTAATCTTCTTGCATAGATAAGGTTTTCACAATAAAATATTATCTTTAAAGGTTTATCTGAAAATAATATCTTATAAAGTAATGCATTATTAACAAGACATTGATCTGGTTTTGGAGATTTATATTCATCAAGATATAACATTATTATTATTCCTCCGCTATTTTTTTACTCTTTATCTTACTAACCAATTCTTCTTTAATGTATTTTTCAAAACATTCTTTACAAATAAAATGACCTTTAAGCCAAGTGTAATAGGGTTCATTATATTCTATTTCAACATTCCAATAAAATTTTCCTTTACCTATACTTTTTTCGCATAATTCACATTTCATTTTATCTCCACCTTTATTTATTTATTTCCCTTAGTACTATTATATCCCCATTCATCACTCTTAAAAAATCCAATATAAAATCTTTCTTTTTCATTAAGTTCTTCAGGAGTACAGTAGGATAAAACTTCAAAAGTAAAGTTCTCTGGTCCAACTTCCCACATTTCATCATAAAATTTATTTCTACTTGAGGCTTCTGCTTTTAAACCCTTTTTAGTATGACTTCTCCAACGCTCAGTAAAGCCCTAACGGGTTTGCCCAATATAACATTTTCCATTTTCTCTATTAGTAATTTTATAAATTCCAATAGGCTTCTCATTTTTACTAATAACTCTACCACACATATTACTAAAAGGAGTTTTATAATAGTTTTCCCAAATTAATTTATAAAGAATCGCAGGGGTATTTAAACTTGCCGCAACTTCTCTTAATCTTTTAATATCTTCCTAATCTTTATCACCAATCTAAATTCTATAAAAATCTTCCTAATGTTTCTTTTCTTCTTGTTCTTTAAACTACTTAATCAGTTCATTCTATTTATCTTCATAATTCTTTAATTCTATTTTAATTTTTTCTTTCTCTTGTTCTGTTTGTTTTTTAAAGTCCTCTAATGTTGTTTTTAAATCTTGAACCTTTTGATGATATAAATCTTCTTTTTCTTTTAATTTTCCTATATAAACTCTATCTTCTAATACAAGTTTTTCCTAATACTCTTTTAGTAATTTACTACGTTCTTCATTTAATTTTTTATCATAATCAACAAATTCATTATCTAATTTTTCAAATTCTTGGTAAATAATTTCCTATTTTTTCTAAATTTGCTAATTATATTCTTCTAATTTTTTGTTAAGTTCCTATTTTTTTACTTCAAACTCTTGATATAATTGCTAATCAAATATATCTTTCTTTTGCTAAATCTCCTAAAAAATTTCTTGTTGCTTTTTTTCAAAATTATTTTTAAAGTCATCATCAATTTTTTTAGAATTTTTATAAAATTGTATACCAGCTACAACTATAATCAAAAGAACTAGAGCTGGGATTATCCAAATCATTTTGTTTCACCTCGTTTAGGTTTCCTTCCGCAAGAATTCTTCTCTGGACAGTATCCAAGTTTTTGACATTTTGGTGCAAAAATTTTCTCTTCTTCAATTAAATATTTCCATTCATCACTATAAACACTTAGCGCAGACAGAATTTCACTCATTAAATCTCTATATTCATGATATGCTCTAGAGCACATTCTTTGTTCACTCATATTTATTAATTCTCTTAATCCTATTCTAACAACAACTTTTGTTGAATAATTTAATGGTAACAATCCACTAGAGTCTTCTTTAGGAATATTTAATTTATTAAGTTTCTCTAATCCTTCTTTTATATTTCTTATAGTTTGATTATATATCTCTTTTGCTTCATCATTTGCTTCAATAGAAGGAGGAACTATATACTCAAAATCTTTATAATCTATATATCTTGTTGATGCTTGAAGTCTAGTAACATCAATAATATGAGTGTAAAATTCTCTAATTACCTTTGCACTCCAACCATCAAGTATCATATAGATTTGTGGATATTCTAATACTCTTCCATGTCCAGACCTTAAACACTCTAATCCTCTTTTAAAATTTTTAATATGGTCTGATGTATCTGCGCCCCAACAAACTCCACATAAATTACCACTGAAAGTAAGTGGTTCATCAGTTGTTTCACTTAAAATTATTACTCGTCCTGATTGATTAAATCTTTTTGCTAATGACATAAAAATTCCTCCTTAGATATTTTTTTCCAATGATAACCAAAAGCACTTTTAGATTTACCTCTAAAATAATCATTTATTGCTGTGCTTCGAGCAGATTTTTTGAAAAATTCATTTGCTTCAGAAATACTTCCAAAGTATAAATTTAATTCAATGCAATATACAGGTATCCCTAAAGCTTTTCTTACTCTTTCTTTTTGAGCTTCTTTTTCTCCCTCTTTTTCATATCTCTTTTTCAAGGACTCACTCATTTTCTATCTATATTCCTCACTAGAAAATACTTTTTTCATACCTTCTTTTTGTTTTTTTATGTATTTTTCATTTGTCCAATACTCCTTAGAACGTTTAGATTGATTTTCTCTAATCTATTTCTATTCTTCTGGAGATAAAGTAAAAAAATAATTTTTTATATAATTACAATCCGTTGCTATATTATATCCATATCTTTCATCATAAGAACGATACTCTTTTATTAATTCCGCTTCTTTTTGATTTGCTTCTTCTCTATTTTTACATACCCCTATTATAATATGTTGGAAATTATCCCATCCGTATTTACATATAGCGTTCCAAAATCGGGACTAATTTTTATTTTTAGGTTTATATTCAACCCCTTTATTTCTCCAACGTCTTTTAGGATTATTTGTCTATCCTATATAAACTTTGTCATTAATTAAATTAATATGAATATATAAAAAAATTTGTTCATCCTACTCCCCCATAATTAAAAATCCTCCTTAAAGTATTTCTTCTTTTTCTATTGCACTTTTATTCTTTTCCATAATTAATCTCAATTCTTCATCATCAAAAATCTGAGGAAGTTGTGTACCAATTTCAATAGGAATATAATCCCATTTATTAAAACTTATATCCAAAATCCTATCTTGATAAACTCCATCCATTTTTACTACACTACCTGGTGCCGCGATATAGGTTTTTTCTTCAGAGTGTAAAGCTAAAATTTGTCTTATATCAGCAGTAATTACAATTCTACAAATTTCACTACCAATTTTACTATCCTGAAAATCACTAAGTCCCCATAGTGCCTTTATTTTATTACCAAAAGGTTTAAGAGTTATTTCATTTAAAATGCTTGGAAATTGTGTACTCATTAGATAAATAGTACCATTAAATTGCTGTAAAATATCAATAGTTTGTTCAAGAGTTCCGTGTGTTATATCTCCTATTAAAATTATAACATCATTATCATCTTTTACATATTGATTAACCCGTTTTATAACATATTTATTGTACCCCTCTACACTTAAATTAAGGGGAAGAGATTGTTTTCTATCATATAATCTTAAGTCCCCTATTAAATATGTATTCCACATAGATTCTACCTCCTTTAATTATTATAATAATTATATAATAATTTTTTTAAAAAGTCAATAAAAAAAGAGATAGAATGCTCTATCTCTTCTTAAATGCGTTGATTTTCCTTATTTGACTTTCTTCTTTAATTCTGTTATTATTATTTTCGCTATTATTAAAATTATCATATTATTTTAATCTAAAATATCTTGCAACACTATCTTGATAACAGAATTGTAGATTATTTTCAAACCAGTAGTTCAATCCGCCCATATTTGGGTTATAATATCCAATTCCACCATTAATTGGGTCTGGTTCATTCCAGGCTTCCTTAATAATTCTCATTGTATTATTCCAACCTGTACTGCCAGGGTACAGTCCAGAACGATATGTTCCGTTAAAATAATTAGAAATACAAGTATACTGCCCCTGTTGTGTTAATATTCCGTATAAAGTTTTAGGAAATGGAGAGTTTTTATTTGCAAGCATATGTTTAACTCTATTAATTACAGTATGAGCCATATGTTTTTGAATATACTCTTCGCAATATCCTGTTTCTGAACTAACAACAGTACAAAACATATTCCACTCCTGTTCAGTTGGTATATAGTTAATATTGCTATAAACTTGCTGTGCCGCAGGTCTTGTTGTAGTCATTATAGTTACGACTTTAACAGGAGTTTTTGTTGTTACTGTTGTAGTTGTTTTGTTAATATTCTTGCTTACCGTATTCAAATTAGTAAGACTTTTTTTCGTTGTAACAGCTTTCAAATTTGTATTATTTGATTTTGAATTTGTAGTCGCCGCAGTAACTTTAGGTTGAGTATTGATTGTATTACTTGTAACCACTTCTATCTTTTTAATAGTACCTAAATTTTTATACTCAGGTCTTTTTAATGTTACTTCTGCTGTTGTTTCCGAAACTTGTGTTGTAGCAGTATCTGGAATAGATTTTTCGTCTATTTGTTTTCCGCAACCACAGCCGCAGAAAATAAGAAAACAAAAAATTATTATTGCTGCTAATTTTGCTATATTTTTCATCTTTTTTCCTCCTTAATTTGGCAATAGCCTCTTCAAAGAGAAAATCAACGCTTTTTGGTATAGCGAAAATACCAATATATTTAAGTATAGAAAATACTTAAAACCTCTATAAAATTAAAACTCTATTGTTTTAACCTTTGTTTTATCAAAAATCTGACCACTTAATGTAGTAGATTTACGTCTTTTACCTTTTTGATATTTTCTAAAAGAAGTGCACCAATAAAGAGCATTTTCAGCTCTAGTTGCCGCAACATATCCAATTCTTCTTTCATCATAATTATACATTCTTACGCCAGTCACTATTACATTTTTATTTTGTAAACCTTTTGCACTATGGATGGTTAATACTTTTACTTTATTACTTTCCATTATTTCTTCCAGTTCTACATTATCAAGGTCGCCCTTCTTAAAGGTTACATTTGGTATATCTTCATTATTTAAAAGTTCTTGAATTTGAGCCAATTCTTCATTAGTTCGTGTTAAGATAAACCAGCTTCCCCAATTCTTACTCCATTGTAACTCACTTAATGCATCACTCAAAACCATATTTCTTTCTAATAAACCATTTCGCTTTTTATATGAATCTGGACATGGGCTTAAAGCTTCATAGCTATATAGTAAACTATTAGCAAAATTTTGTATATTAGGAGCACAACGATAATTATAATGAAGATAATATTTTTTATACTCGTCATCTGATGCCATATTTTTTATATACTTATCTGAACAACCTCTAAATTGATAAATTGCTTGACGATCATCAGCAACAAAAAACCTATTACTAGCATTACATTTTTCCAAAAATTGATAATCAAGAGAACCTAAATCTTGTGCTTCATCAACTAACAAATGTGAAATAATAGGAAATTTGCTCCGCGGCAAAACGAGTGCTTTTTCAAGAATTTTATCAAATTCATTCATTTCTATATAATGAGAAGTGTCAATTCCATTATCTAAACAAAGTTGATTTGCATAAGAATGAAGAGTACCAATAAACATACCCTCTCGAACATTTTCTAGACGCTTTTTCATTTCATCTGCAGCCATATTAGTGAATGTTATTGCTACTATATCTTTTGGATTATTCTTTTTTATATCTACTAAATTGTTGTTTTTCCGCCGCCAGCACCCGCTAAACATAGAATTTTATCTTCATTTGCTTCAACTACTTTTTTTTGATATATATCTAATTGCATTTTCTCAACTCCTTTCAACTCTTATATAATAATTATAACAGAAAATAAAAAAGAAGTCAATTAAATGACTTCTTTTTAATTTATTTAAATGAAAAACTAGCATAATCATTCTAACCAGTTAATTTATAACCATCTGTAGTTCCACATTATCATCATTCCAAATTTTAGATGCATTAAGTTGCATAACCATTTGACTATTGCTAACAGGAGAATGATCTTTTAATGAATCAGGCCATGTATATGTATCTGGGTCAAAAATAAGATTAGGAGATGTCCTAGTATTTAAATAGAAACTACAATGTGGTCTTTCTCCTTGTGATTGTCCTTGAATATCTAAATTGTGGTCATTCCAAGTTAAGGTACCATTTAAAATATAGTCAATTTTTTGAGAATCAGATTTTTTAATCCACTTGGCTTGAGTACTTTTCATTTTTAACTATCTCCACATTGAACTATTATATACTGAAAAAGTAGTGACTTTCATAGTCCAATATCCATCTAATATATAGACAGGACACACATGAGATATAACTCCATTAATAACAGCAAATAAGTCACAAAAAATTCCATTACTCCAAACTGTACCGCTAGCTCCAGTCCAATAGCCAACATTAATTCTTGTCATATAAATTGTATTATCAGAAATTATTCCTGTATTCAATAATCTTCTAATATATTCACTACCCCAAGTTTTTAAAGCATCTTTATTTACATCTCCTCTAGGAATTTTTGTCTATTGCTAATTAACGTTCATATTATAGTTTTTCATAAAAGTTAATTTTGTACTTGAATAAGAATTAAAAGAAGAAGTTTGTATAACATAGCAACCGTAGCCATATGTTTCAATATTAAATCTATCACTCGCAGTTGAGCTTGTTATCATTGTAAAAGATTTTCCAGGATTATCAGTTAAAATATTTTCTGGTACAAAAGAACCAATGTTTACAACTTTAAAATCAATTTTTCCTTCGGTATCTCCTCCAGGAATATCTCCACCTTCTTCATAATTGGGGATACCCATTTTAGTAACAACTTCACATAAATAAACTCCTTTTAAAGAAGTACTAGGGTGAGAAAGGTGACTATTTCCTGCGTTTGGACGAGAAGAACTATCAATATTTTGTCTAGTATACGTACCACTATTATTCTAATAACTAATCTATACTTTTGAAATTGTTTCTATATTAGGTTTATTTATAATATAATCTCCAGCATCATATACTTTTATTTCTACCGTTGGATTAAAATTATCATTTTCATAAACACAAGTAAAAGTTTTTATATAACTTCTAATAATCTAAACATATTTTTCATCCTGCTTTTTAGAAAAATAATAATTTGGTCCACTCCATTTATAATATCCATTTTCTTCTCTTATGAAAAATAATTTATCTCCATCTTGTTTAGTAATAGTAACTCCTGCATCTCCATTAAACTTCTTTATAATCCAATTTTTATTATTTCTATCATAACACCAAATACCTGGATATAATTCCTAACTATAATAATTTTTAAAATAGTTATCTTTTCTAACAATAGGAATAATACAAAGATTTTTATTAGGATACTAATCTACTAAATAGCCTAATCTATTAGTAATAGTATTTGTATCTATTGTTCCTACATCATATCCATCAAATTTAAATTCATGGTTCCAAATATCATTAGGTAAATAAACAACTTCACATCTTACATCAGTAATAGGTATTTCTTTCTTTTCAAATAATACTTGTGTCCAAAGATAAATTAAATTTTCCCATAACTATGTAGTTTCACTTGTTAAATACTTTAACATTTCTTTAATTGGACTATCATCATCAAATAAATATGCACTTAATGCTGTGATTGTCTAACCAATAACCCAAAAATTTCTATTTAAATCTTCTACCTCAACTCGTCTAGTATACTGAGGCATCAAAAGACGAATATATTTTGATAATGGATTATCATTATCCTAAGAATGAGTAAACTACATTTTAATACGATTATTAAGCACAGAAATAATTTTATCTGTGCCGCGGACATCATCATATGTTTGATTATCTACATTTAAATTTTTGTGTACCCAGGGAGTATTTTCAAAACTTTTTCCAGCATTCCCTTTTAATATATCATCAACATTAAATTCAACACCATTAACTGTCCAAGTTCCATTATTATTAGCAATTTTATTTTTATATATATCAATAAGTTTATTAACAGATTCATTCCATAATCCAGTACCAGTATTATTTAAATAATCATTTGTCCCATCACTAGTGCCGGCGGCATTTGTATCTAGATCTATTAGTCTATTAATATACTTAAAAAAGGATTCAGGATTAACTGCCCCAAGTTCACTCTCTTTTAAGGGATGTTCTTCATCTTTTAAATACTAAATAAAATCTTTTAAAAACTATTCAGTTTTTAACTGCTATTGTTCTTCTTTTGTTAAGGTATCATAATCTCCATTTATTAATACCTATATAATTTCTGTATTAGTCTTCGCCATTCTCCTCACCGCCAATATCCTGTTCTTCACCTTCTTCAATTAAGGAAGGGGTAACTGGATTAAATCTTGTCCAAATGTTTTTTAAAGCATCAAAACCATTCATAGAAGCAAAAGCAACTACTAAACCAACAACAGTTCCTACTCCTAATGCTTGTAATACACCTGGGAAATAAACTAACGCTGTTGAAATTGAAAGCATTAATGCTACAACAATAGCAACAATTTGGGTAGGAACTTTTTTAGGCAATAAGTTCTTAACCACCTGAACAATAATTGTTGTTAGCGCCGCAAGAGCACCTAAATCCGTAAGTGTAACACCTGTACCAAGACCTAAAATTTTTTCAATCATTTTTCTCACTCTCCTTTAATAAAAATAACTCTTTCATCGTTTTCTCTTCCTTCAACCTACAACCACTCTCTATCTTCCTCAATCTTCATATCTTTAATTACATGAAGAGGAATTGGATAATGAAAGTTAAGTAGTAGTTGTTGTTCTTTCTAAGATGATAAAATCTAACTACTATTTAAAGTCATTTTTAATTTAAGACTAAAAGAAGTTTCTTCTAATACTTTTTGAGTAATAACATCATCTTCATTTGGCTTATATGATTTTATAAGTTCATTATCAAAAGAAATATATTTTTCGACTTTCATAAAATCACCACTCTATTAAGACTATTGTTCTTCCCAATATTTATGTGCCCCATCACTTGTCATAAAATATATAACATCACTTGTGCTATCAACTTCGCTTGTATTTGATGCGGTAATTTTTTTATGCTCTCCAAAGGCACCACAACTTGGGTATTGTTTTTCTTCACTCATATTGATTTACCTCCCGCAATTCCATTTTTATATCCTAAATATAATATTTAAATTCCTTATCTTTACAGGTTTCTTTTAAATTAGTGTATTTATTATTTATTTTACACTAATAAAATAGAGTATAATTATCATCTATATACTAAAACTAAAAACCTTTTATATAATAATTTTCAATACCAGTTTCTTCATTATTACTTACCCAATTTTGCCATTTACCTTTTGTAAAAACTCTATATTTTATTTGTCCAATATTTACTTTTATTTTTATTTTTTCAATAAAGCTATCCGTATCATTAGTGTTCCATTGTCCTTTTTTAAAAATATCAACAGTTACTTTTGGGGTAATTTTTAAATTTTCCAAAATAAAAGTTTTTAATTCTTTTTTATTAAAAGTTACATTATTTATTTTTTTAATAAAATCTGAATCTTCAAAATTTAAAAATATAATATCTTTATTAAGTTTAAATTTTTTTAATAAAAAATTTATAAATTTAGAACCTAACCCAAAACTCTCTGTTCCGCACAGCACTATTGAAATATTTTTATCCAATGGCTAATTTTGCCATATATTAAACTTGTCTATAACAAAAGTAGATTTTGGTGTTTCGTTGTAATACATCCTGCGGCAAAGAAATTCTCCAAAAGAGGTCAATGATGTTAGCTTAAAAGTATTAAAAAGAAATACTTTTATTTTTTCTGGTTTAGTTTCTTTTTCAAGAGGATGATAAAACTAATATATAGTAATTTCATCCTCTTTAAAAATCGCTACTGGAGAAAGAATCATTTAACATATTCACTCTCTTTTGATTTTAAGATTATATATCCTGAAGAAATTTCTCCCCATACTTCATCACCAATTACATTTATTCTTTTTCGGATTTCTACGGAAGTTCCTTCCTTAAGAATAGCATAAGTTTCGCCTTTAACAATATTTTTTTTATCTTCTTTTGTTACTTGTTTATAAGTTAATACGTGTTCCCAAAAGCCAGGATATTGACGAATATAGAGGTTTCGTTTTAAAGTAACTATATCTTTCTTAGCTTCTTTATTTTCTTTTTCTTTTACCACTTCTTTTTTAACTTCTTCTTTTTTAACTTCCTCTTTTTTAAGCTCTTCCTTTTTAACTGCTTCTTTTGTTTCTTTAATTACAAATTTGGGCTTGGGTTTTTCTTTTATAGTATTATCATCATCTAAATTAAAAAGTTCTTCTGACATTTTATTATCCTCCTTAACTATTTATTGGATATGAATTATTATTTAAATTTGGTAACTAAGAATTATTTTTTAATTGTTTTAATTCTTCAAAAGTAAATGTTACTGTTTCTTTTTCATTATTTGAATTTGTTTTTAAACTTTCAATAGTAATTAAATCCTATTGAAGTGTTATCTTACCAATACCTAAAGTATTAGATACATTTTTATCTTTAAAATAGAATACCTATGTACCATCTTTCTTAATTTCATAAGCATCAGAACGATCGTTGTCACTTGTTCCGTTAGCTATTAAGAATGATTATAATTACCAAGTATAGTAATATTAGCACAGCCACCTGGGACAAATAATCCAGTACCGAAAACGTAAGCATTATTATTTCCACCTTGTGCTTCGTTGACATTACCTACCATTGTTATATTATCATTACCACCAGTTATAGTATTGTTTGAACCTAAAATAGCGGTATTATCTCCACTTGTTATTGTATTAGAGTTACCTAATATATTAAAGGTCTTATTTCCATTTGTACCAATTAAATTATTGTGATAACCAGTAATAAAACTGTATTTATTATTAATTACAGTATTTTCACAACCTAAAACAGTACCATATTGAAGTGAGGTCTACAGGGTATGTTTATATCCTAGTACAGTAGAATATTCTAATGAACCTATTATTTTATGATACTAACCAACAATTAAACTGTTACTAATACCTGCTGTCGGTTCAATGTTTTCATCTTGACCAGGACCAGAAATACGCTCACCAAAAACAATAGAATCATAAATAGCCCCTAATGTAGAATTTAAACCACCAACAAAAGAGTAAGCGGCACTAGTAATTTTATTATTATTACCTGAAATAAGTGAATAATTAGCATCTGCAATAGTATTTGTTCCACCGCATATAAAACTTTCAGTAAAGTAATTCATTTTATTTCCACTACCAGAAATTAAACTTCTCTACGCATAATTATTTATTTGATTCGAGTCACCACAAACGAGAGTACCGTTATATAAAGAACCAATTTTATTATCACAACCAAAAACATGGCAACCTCTATTCATAGTATCACCAGTATTATTTACACCAGATATCATACCAGAGTTCTGAATAGAACGAACTGAATTACTATCACCAAATACTGCACCATAATTTATCTACTCTATATTATTATCCTCACCAAAAATTTGGGATGATATTGAAACAAAATTTTTATTATTATAACCACTTATAAGACTGTATAAAAAAGTGTTTTGAGTACTATAACCTTCATGTTTACCAGCATAATTAGCACAGCCTAATATCTAAGAGCAATAACCGTAATCAACATGGTTACCATGTCCAGTAATAAATAAAGTCTAGCCATCTTCTATAATATTATCAGTACCTAAAACTGTAGTAGTTTGTGCACCAAGAATATTATCATATCCACTAATTATACTATAATATGCATTATCATAAGACATTCCATTTCTTTCGCCTAAGATAAAATTATTGTTGTTATATTCATTAAATAATACATCATTACTATCTCCAAAAATATAAACATTACGTCCACCTGGTTTAAATGATGAATTATTTATTAATGCCCTATAAACCAAATATTTTCTAAAACCATCTAAATAAATAAAATTCTAACTAATACTATAACAACCATTAGTAAAAGTATGATTTTCTTTATCAAAAGAATCTCCAATAGTCCATGTTTGATCATTACTATCAACAAAATGATCTCCTTCATAAGTTGAATAACTTTCGATTGTAATTGGAGATAATTCCGTATCTAAGTCTATAAAAGTATCAATATTAGGATAGCTATTGACTTTATTTTGATTACCATAAATCAAGCTACCAGATATATCATTTATATTATTTTCACTACCATTAACATTACTATAAACAACATTTTTTATTTTATTAATATTACCATTAAAATTAATAAAAGTACTCCCATCAATAAAATTATTGACACCATTTCCTTGTAAGTGAGCTGAATTAATATCAGTATTACCAGAACCCTAAATATCATTAAAGCTTCCTTGTCCACTTCTTGTTAAATCTTTATTATTATAACCTTTTATCTGTGAATTCGAGGTTGCGGCTATATTTCTACCGTTTCCACTATAACTATTAAAAATCTCAGCGTTCTATCCACCAATAGGATTAAAAGTTTCATCTTCATTGGTTATAGGATTATGTATTGTAACTTCACTATACTATTTATTGGTAACATCTTCACCAACATAACATCTTCACCAACACCACCAAAAATTTCACCCTTATAATAAATCTAATTCATAAAATACTTCACCTCCGAGTATTCTGTCTATAATAAAGTATTTTATTATAAAAAAAACTCTAATAAATACGTTGTGCCGCACTGCAAAAATTTCTTAAATAAACCTCTAAAATTTTCATAGCGCGGCACAAATTATTTATTTAAAATATCTAAAAGTATAATATATATGGTAATTCATATCATGTGGATTATATTGCTCTATTGTTTCATATGCTTTATTTTCATATATTGCCTTTGCCAATTCAGCGCAAATACAGTTCTCTAATGATTCCATATAGTCTTTATCATTATGCAAATCTTTTGGTACAACAAGTTGGTTTCTAAAACATACAGAATTCATAGGCTCTTGTTTTATAATATGAGTATTATTTTTTTCATATTCTTTAAGTTTTTTCTCTAATTCAGCATTTTTTGATACTTTTTGTTCATATAATTCATTCAATTCTATATTTTTTTTCGCTATTTTATTTATATCTTCTTGTTGTCTATTTATAATATTCTTACTAGTTTTATCTAAATTATTATATTTTTGCTTATATAATTTTTGATTAGTAAAAGTTTTAATGTCTAATATCGCCAATACAATTATAATTATAATTAGAATAATAAAACCAATTATCATTTTAAATCCTCCGTTTTAGTAGTTCTTTTATAGTTAACTAATTTTTCTAATAAATAAGAATTTGTTATATCTTTTATGTCAAGTTCATTTTTTAAGCTTATTATTTTTTTTCGAGAATTGTATAACATAATACATAAAAACATTATACTTAAACTTGAAATTAATATGATTATAATTAGTATTATTTCCATTATAAATCCTCCTGTCTAAATTCTCCATTAAGAATAAGTTTTGGCAAATTATGAGACATCCTAATTTCTCTATTAGTACAATCATTCTTACCAAGTTTAATTTCATAAATTCCTTTAAAGTCATGAACAAATATTCTATATCCAAGTTCAAAAAGTTTAGTTGTACAAAGTATTACCTGAGTAGAAGCAATCTCCTCCTCCTCTTCTTCAATATACCAAAGAGTTGAATAATAGTCATGTTGTATAATTTCGTATGGTGGATCATATAAGAATAAATGAAATTCTTTCATAAAATTAACTCCTTTCTTAATTAATACAATCTCTCAAAACTCTTTCATAAACATTTTTATCATAATCTTTAAACCTATCCCAAGCAATTAATTTTCTTCCATTCATTTCAACAATACCATTATAATCATAATAATTACCTTTATAACAATAAATAAAATGACCGTCAATTACATCGTAATAAATACTCCCACCACTAAATCTTGCTTCTAATATTTTTGCAAAATAAAAGCAATTACCAGTAGTCCAATTACAGTCAACTTTAAATCTTGATTTAATAAAATTTAAAACTTCATTCATTAAAATACCCACCTATCATCCCAATTTTTATCTATCCCATTTAAGGTTTTTAAACTATTATTACAAAAATAAATATCATTATATCCTTTACGTGACCAATATAATTCCGCTTCACTTTCTGCTAAATTATTAACTTCTTTTATAATACCAGTAGGTTTAGTTCTTATAAACTCCCACCATTCTGAACCATCATATTCTCCTCTTATCATTATAAAATCTTTACCAACTAATTTTAAATCATTAGCAACTTCTTGTCCACCATAACCGCTATCGTAACAAAAGTGACTTATATTTTTAAAATTTTCTTTGGTAATTTCAAAATCATCTCCGCCAATCCATTCTACATCATCAAAAGTCTTACCATTTGCTTTTAATTTTGCTACTGTTTCTTCCCAAAAAGTTTCTGTCATTTTAAAATCTCCTTTCAAAATACCTTGTGCCGCGACTACAAAAAGTTTTGAATGTGTCATGACCATAGGTCCCGCGGCGCTCGCTGAAAGCGACAACGTAATCTTTTATTTACATTTTAATTATATAAAAAACTTTTTAAAAAGTCAATAAATTAAAAATAAAAGAGCCATCAAAAACTGATGACTCTCCTTCTATATATCTTAAATTAAAATAATCCTAAAAAGTAATTGAGGGGTATTACAATTGAGCCAGATAGAATTATTTTAATATTAAGCTTAACCTAATAACTGATTAACTCTATTCTAAACCTCTTGATAATTATATCCTGCTTTTGTTAATCTATTAACTCTGTCTTGTCCTGCACCCCATTTACCAGCAATAACCTCACGGGCAATTGTATCAACAGATTTCTTAGTATTAACATTTAATAACTAATTAACCCTATTCTAAACTACTTGATAATTATATCCTGCAGCAGTAAGTTTTTTCTTTCTATCATCACCAGCACCCCATTTACCAGCAATAACTTCTCTTGCAACTTCATCAGTAGACTTAAGCTTAGGCTTAGCAGGAGTTACATTTAATAATTGATTAACTCTATTCTAAACCTCTTGATAATTATATCCTGCTTTTGTTAATCTATTAACTCTATCTTGTCCTGCTCCCCACTTTCCTGCTATTACCTCTTTAGCTAATTCATCAACAGTTTTCTTTGCTGGTGCAGGAGTTGGCTTAGGAGTTGGCTTAGGTGTTGGTTTAGGAGTAGGAGTACTCTTAGCAAATCCATTTAATCCTTTTTCTTTTATAATACTAGGATAATCTACATAGCAATAATCATGGTCAACATTACCACTAATACCATTATATCTATTAGTAGAACTATTCTGCCAAATACCATAAGGGCCATTATAATAACACTAAGTATTATATTCAGCAATAGCCATAGTGTAAGTATTCCTTGTCGTGCTATTTAAATATCCTTGTGCCGCGCTTCTATATATATAGATTCCACAGTAATATCCTGCTTTTTCCATAGTATCACAGAAAGCTTTTATAATCTCATCTGTTTTACCAGTTTTAAAAATATCCATTTCTTCTACATCATAAAAAACAGGGTATTCTAATTGTTTATTTTTCAAAAGAGCAATACAACTTTGTGCTTCTCTTACAGCCATATTGGTATTTATAGCATAAGAATAATAATAAATACCAACAGGAATACCTAATTTTTTACACTCTGAATAATTCCTTTCAAATTGCGTATCAATTTGGTTTGGATAAGATAAACTATCTCCATAACCAGCACGTAATAAAGCAAAATCAATTTGAGGCTTTACTGCGCTCCAGTTAATAACACCTTGCCATTGAGATACATCAATACCAGATTTTACATAATTAGCCATTTTTATACCTCCTTAATTAATCCTAACTATCTAAAATAAGACTTAATCTTCTATTCTTCATTTTCCTAATCAAAAGATATTGTAACTAAATCATCAATTTTCATTTGTCCAGATAAAAGTCCTACTAATGATTTTGCATTTACCATTCTTCCATCTTTATTAATTATTCTTACATTACTTTTTAATGATTTAATTGCCCAATTTAATTGTGCCGCGGCGCGACCTGTTATATTCTATTGTAATTTACATTGAAAATTTATCATTTAAAAATCACTCCTTTAATTGAAAGGGTTGACTTTCTTAAAAATTTATTCTATAATTATTTATAGAGGTGATAAAAATGAGTATAAATATAAAATAGTGGGAAACCGCCACTGAAGAATTATAGAATAAATATAATCATAATTTAGTAAATTTAAACTATCAAATTGACAATATTGATAGTACTGTATTAACTAATGTTTTAATAACTAAAATATTAAATGAGTTGTTAGAATTTATAGAAAGTCAACCAAATAAAGTTTTTGTTTACGACTATAATGATGACTTAGTTAGTTTAGTAGGATATAAGATTATAAAGTTACTTTAGAGTTAGCATCCTTTTGAATTAAAATTACTAAATAAAGATAGTTTTTTTAAGGCAAAGTAGACTAAAAAACAACTTGCAAAAAAATAGAAATTTATTTCTATAAAAAAAGTTATTAATAATTCTAAAGATTACGCTTTAATTTCATCTTTAAATCCTATATATGAAGTAATAGGAGTTGAAAAATCCTTTAATGATTTCGGACTAAGAAAGTTTGATATAGTTAAAAAATTTACTCCTATTGATTTTTTAAATTGTAGTGTTTTTTATAATATAAAGATACCTAAGAAAGATATTTTTTCTACTGAATTAAAGTATATTAATAAATATAGTAAAGAAATCAATGATTTAAATGAAGGACAATTTTGGACAGGAAGTTTAAATCCTATTCAATGGGATAAAGTTAATATTGTTTATGTAAGTAATATTACTAATGAAGCTTTAGAAACTTTATAGTCTGTTGAATAGAGTGATGATGTAAATTTTTATTTTATTGATGATTTAGATAGTAATGGTGCAAAAGTTTTATTTAGTTATAATTATGCTTATTTAGTAAAAAGAAAAACTAATATACCTAGTTATAGATACCAAAATATTAACAATTATGCTTTAGTTAAGTATTGTAGAGATTTGGGGATTAGATTAAATTTAGTTGGTTTTACTACTAAGAAATATTTTGAATTTTTAGATACAATGAAGGATTAAGGAGGACTTATGAATATATAGCAGCATTTACATTTGCAAACTTTAAGTGATATTTTGGCACATTATAATATTACTGTTTTTAATAATGATGGTACTGTAAAAGAAATATCAAAAATTATTAATGAAATTTAGGAAATAGCACCATTAATTCATCCACAACATTAGTTAATGATTATGGTATCATTAGCTTGTTTATAGGGTTCTTTAGGAGGAAAAAATAATGCTTAATTATAGTTTAGAAGATATATTTGATGATAGGATTGATATACTATGGAGTGAATTAGGTAGAATATTAACTAAATATGATATAACTATCTATACTTGTAATAACGAACTAAAAGATTTCCTTAAAATTTATTCGGATTTAAAAGAGAAATGGACTATAATTAGTTCCCAAGATAAGTTAGCAATTAACGAAATATTAATAAATATAGAAAATTTACTTAAGGAGGAAGGTTTAGTGTGAAGATAATAATTGTTAATGGGAAAGGAGGCAGTGGCAAAGATACTTTTGAAGAGTATTTTAGAGATATTGCCGAACTTTGTGAGAATAAAGTATATAAAACCTCAATGGTACGGGCAGTTAAGAATATTGCTCAAATGTGCGGTTGGCAAGGTGGAAAAAGTGATAAAGATAGAAAATTTCTTGCTGATTTAAAAACTTTACTTGATAGTTATAATAACTTTGCTTTTGAAAGCGTTGTCAATGATATATTAAAGGCGGAAAAAGAACATTATGACTATATTTTTATTGATGCAAGAGAGCCTAATGATATAGATAAGATTAAGGAAATAGGTTTAAACTGCTATACAATTTTAATTAAGAGAGAAGAAACAACAGAAAAGATTTATGGTAATGATGCAGATGATAATGTTATGAATTATAATTATGATTATATTATTGAAAACAATGGAACTCTTGATGATTTAAGAGCAAGTGCGGAAACCTTTTTTAATGAAATTGATAATGAAGCAGAATTAATCCCAGATTTTGAAGAACAAACTCATATTAGTTTTAAGGAGGATTAAAGTGGAAAAAGTTAATCATGTAATTAGAACAATAGGTAGTACTACTTTTGGTAAAGAAGAAAGGGCAGTTTTAGATTATTATGCCACTGATCCATAGGCAGTTAATGATTTGTTAAATAAAATGCCAGAATTAAAACAATAGGGATTAAAAGTTCTTGAACCTTGTGCTGGCGGCGGCGCAATTGCTGACAGATATAGTAAATTAACTGGTAATTAGGTTGATATGTATGATATTTGTAGTAGACGAGAAGATATTATTGAAATGGATTATATGGATTTAGAATGTAAAGATAAGTATGATATTATTATAACTAATTTTCCATATAAAGAAGCAACTCTTAAAGAACCAATAGGCTTTAGTTAGTTATTGTTAAAAGCACTACATGATGTTAAACCAGGAGGTTATGTGTGTAGTTTTTAGAGATTATTATAGTTAGAGAGTAAAAAGAGATATGAAAAGATTTACGGGAAATATAAACCTTTAAAAATTCTTGTTTACTCTCATAGAATGAATTGTTTTAAAAATGGAGATTTTAGTAAAAAAGAAAATAGTGCAGTTGCTTATAGTTGGGTTATTTATTAGAAAGATAGTAATGGATTTTTTAAAAATAAAACTGAATTGGATTGGATATATTAAGGTAGGCTTTTAGTCTACCTTTTCTTTTTTTACCTTGTCGCTTCCAGCGAGGGCCGCCGGCAGTAGTGATTCCAGGGGAATATGTGAATTTTTTGTAGTCGCGGCACAAGGTAACTTTAAATAATATATTTGACTTTTTTAAAAAAATATTATATAATAATAAAAAATAAAAAGGAGAAATTAAAATGAAAAAACTATTAAAAATTTTAATAATAATTTCAGTTATTATAATAGATTTATTGTTAATTATACTATCTATTATTGCTTTTAGTATTTCAAGAATATTTGGAACTTTTATTGCAATAGCAACTTTTTATATAATAATTCTATCTATTGTTATATTGATAAACTATATTGACTTTGAGGAGGAATAATTATGAAAAATAATAATAATAATAATAATTCAACTTTTTCTACTTGGACTTTAAAAATTAAAGAAGATTATTTTCTTGATATTCTTACAGGTTATAAAAAATTTGAAATTAGGAAAAAAGAACGCAATTATAAAGTAGGAGATACTATAATTTTTTCTCCTATTACTTTTAATAAAAAATTAAAAGAAATTGCAAATAAAAAGCACTATAAAATCATTTATATACTTAATAACTTTGAAGGTTTAACAAAAGATTATATTGCTTTTACAATAAAGGAGGAAGATATATGAAAAATACTTGGCAAAAGAATTGTTATGAAAATTGGAAAAGAATTAAATATAGAACTGATTGGAATTTTGTTTATTGGATAACTTGGTGGATTGAATGTCTTTTAATTTTTATAAATGGTGGTTACTATAATTCATATAGTATATATTTTATTTTTATTCTTTTTATTAGTATTTTTTATTTATTTTATAAGGAAGAGGAAGGAGAGAGATTATATGGTTAAACTATATTGTGACGGCGCGGCAACTATGAAACAAGTTAATGGAAAATATGAAAGATGTAATGGTGGTTGGGCTTTTGCTAGAGTTGAAGATAATAAAGTAACTTATTGGGAAAATGGTAGGCAATTAAATACTACTAATAATGCTATGGAGTTATTTGCTATTCTCAGTGCTCTTTGGTATTGTATTAATAAAGATATAAAAGGAACTGGAATAGAAATTTATTGTGATAGTGCTTATTGTGTTAATATTTTTTCGTCTTGGATTGAAGGTTGGAAGCGCAATGGTTGGACTCGCGGCAAGAAACATGAACCTATTGAAAACTTAAGTTTAATTATGGATATTGATAATTTAATTAATGAATTAAAAAATAATTTTGTTGAAGTAAAGTTTATTAAAGTAAAAGGACATAGTAATAATGAATTTAATAATTTTGTTGATAAACTTGCTGTTGAAGCTAAAGAAGGAATAATACGAGGAAGGTATATAGATTATTCTGATTATGATGAGTATGATAGATATTTTGATGATAAAGGAGTAGATGAAATAATAAAACCTTTTTAAATTAAAATATTTTCAAAAGTTAAATACTTGATTTTTATTAAATATTATGATATAATAATTATAGAAAGTTAAGGAAGATTTAAAAAAATAGTTTTAGAAAGCAAGGCAAATATAAACGGGGTTGCTAAATCAGACTATTTCTTTATCAACTTATTTTTTCAACAAAAAATAAAAGATAAAAGGAGAAAAAAAGCAATGAACTATTTTGACATTGTGGAGAAGGATAATCTCCTTCTCAAAATTTATGGGGTTGTAAGAAGGGAGGATCATAATAAAACTAAAATTGAAGATATTATTAAACTTTTTGAAAATAATAAAGCTTTCAATAAACTTCTTAACTTTAAAAGACGTTCTAGTTTGGGAAAATTAGATATTAGAGTTAATGGTTTTAAAGATGAAGATAGAACTGTTAAAGAAATTGAAGCCGAAATTTTTAAAAAATAAAATTGAATAAAAAAAGGAGAAGTATATTAATACTTCTCCTTTTCTTTTATTTCTTTTATTTGTTTTTCTAAGTCTTTTATATAAAGCAATAACATTGGAATAAACTCTGTATAAGAAAGTTCATAATATCCTTCTTCAGTATATGGTTTGATTATTGCTGCTATATCTTCATCATCTAAACCAGCTTTTTCTATTGCTTCCTAAACTTCTTGTGCTATAAAACCTGCATGGGTTTTTTTATCTGATTTTTCATCTTTAAAATTAAAACTAACGGGATTGAGATTTTTTATTAAATCTAAGTATCTAGAATCTAAAGATTGTATATTTCGTTTTAATCTTCTATCTGAAGGATTAATCCAACCACTAGTTGCTTTTATATAAGGAGCAATAAAGTATTCTCCACCTTGATTACCATTAAGCGTAATAGATGCATTACCACCAACATCATTAAAATCTGTAAATGTTAATGATACATTTTGAGACTAGTCTGCGCTTTTAAAAATAATTTTGGGATTTGTATCCGCAAAAGTATTAGATTTATATGTTTTTCCACATATAATTATATTGGTATTAGTAACAGTTCCTTTACCAATAATAATATGACCACAGCCCATCTAAATACTACCACTTTCATCCTATAAATACAGAATTCCAGCAGTAGAAGCATTTGTTTTTACCACAATTTCATTTGAATCAAACTCCATATGCTACGACATTGTATGATCTGATGGATCGCGCTCCCCTATTACTAAAGCAGGATGATTGTAAGAGGCTGCCGCAACGTCAGCAGTATTTGATAGATATAATGTTTTAGAAAAAGTTACATCGCAATCTGCTGAAATAGCAGTAGAATATAGTACCATATCTTTAGTAATAATACCAAAATCAACAGTATCATTTTCTCCAACTCTTAAAGCCATATTTCCATCTAATGTAATTCCATAAGTAGTCATATCACTACTTGTATAAGTATGTCTAGCAAAATTTAAATCAGTATTGGTGTAAATTCCATCACCAAGTAAATTTAAACATAAAGCGGAATTACCAACTTTTATTGTAAGTCCCTAACTTTCATCTCCATAGATAACTTCACCCTATTCTGATGCTCCCGTTGGTTTCATATCAAAGAATAAATCTCCATCTACTAAACTTACTGAACCTCTTAATATAGTAGGCAAACCAGTAACTCCTATATGAAGGGCTTCGCCTTCAACAAGTGCACTTTCTCCTGCCGCAAGTACCTACATGGCTACTGCATTAGGATATTGACTAACTCTATATTTTGTCGTACAAACTTCATTAGAGTGTAAAGAACCAACTGAAGTATTGACATAAACGCTATTGTTTCTATATACACTATTAGTTACATTTGTTGTACCATTGATATTTTCATATGTAGATAATAGAATTGGGTAATTATTATTGGTAGTTCTTAATGTCTATGTTACTTTAGTATCTGTATTAGTTGGTGCGTATATATCGGTAGAAGTACCACTTATTTCTATTGAACCAATCTTAGTACCAGAAGTTAATGTTTGAGTAAAGGAAGTATTGCCAGAATCTAACACCTTCAACCAATTTATATAACCATTTCCATTATTACCTCTATACCATATTCCAGGTCCATCACCCATACCAATAAATAATTCAGCATTATAGTTATTACTCACCCATTGAGAAGAAATAAGTACACCACCATTAGAAAGAGTACTAATGCCTGTATACTTTTGTCTTGTTAAATAAACTTTAAATTTAGATGCTGTAGTATCTTGAGTATAATCAGCATTAGTATTATTTATTAATGTTAAATTATTATGAGTATGATCACCTTTAGCTACAGTAGTTGAAGTTGTACCAGTAGGAATGGTAAATGCTAAAGCACCGGCTCCACCATGATTAGTAGCTGTATAAGTTAATCCAGACCAAGAACCTGTAGTATGATAATAATTAGTATTATTATCAGTAGGCATTGTAAATATAAAGTTAGTACCACCGGCAGTAAGTTTATATTTAGTACCAAAAGCCAATGTAAGTTGATTTGTATCACTAGAGGTACCTGCAGCAATAGTAGTTGGATATAAATCAGTATTTTCAATAGTTCTAGATATAGTAGCTAAATCAGTTGTTGTAATAGATACTGACCAACCAGATTTATAGGTATCAAATGTATGTGAATTGTGACCAAATAAAAAGTCATGAACTATAGTTTTAATATAATAATGTTTTGTGGATGCTGTACCGATCAATATAGCACATTTACTGCCATCATGACCAAATTTTACTGGAAGATTTGTATAACTACCTTGACCAATACAATATGCAGAACAATTAAACCAACCACCTTGATTATAGTTATAACCAGAAATATAATAATCTACTTGAGAACTTTTATTATCAACATATTCAAAAATAGATACTACAAATTTCATCATTGTAGAATTCCAAGATACAGGTAATGTAATCTTTATAAAACCAGTAGTAGGATTCCCCGAATCTGTATAACTTGCACCTCCTGGATATAAAATAAATCCATCTTTGCCAATAGTTACTCCATTAATTTTAGTAGAAGTTAAATTAGGTACTGTTAATAACTAAGTGCTAGGATTATAATAAAAAGCATTTGCTCTATAACTAATATTATCCACATTACCTGTAGTTGTTGTATTTGCAGAGTAAGCTAATAAAATTGGTCTATTAGTATCTTCAGTAGTTAAAGTCTATCTAACTTTAGTATCTGTATTAGTATTATAATCTGCCTAGGCAACCCATCTATTATCAGTAGTAGCAGTTCCGTCAATTTTTATACTACCTGCAGACCAATAGGTCATTATAATATTACTACCTTTTGCATAATGTGTTGTTAATCTACCAGAATTATAATAACAATTAATTGCTCCAGTTGTTGTACCATCTTTTAAAGTTAAATTTAAAGTTGCATTACCACTACCTGCATAAGGTAAAAAATAAGCAATAGTTAATCCATCATATAAACTATCAATATCAATTTCTCCAGTCCAACTACCAGTTGCCGCTGTCTATGTTCCAATGACTGGTATTATTGTATGTTTTATATCATAAGTTTTATTATCGGGAAGTTTTATTTTGTCTATATATCCCATTATTTATCAACTCCCTTTAATATGTTAAACCAATCATAAAAACTAATCTATTCAAAAACTAAACCTTCTTTAAATTTCTTAGTTTTTAAATCAATATAAATCTAATTCTTTTTATTCTAATCAAGAGCTTCATAAAGTTCTTTATTTTTCTAATAAAACTCTTTAATTCTATTCTAAACTTTTTCTCTATATTCTTTATTTTCTTTCTCTAACCATTCTTCTTTATTTAATAAAAGATAACAGTCATATATAATTCTTGCCGCGCTCTCTTGCGCCTATTGCATCATATTCTTTTTAATAAAACTTTCAATTAAATAGTCAGTACTATCTATCATTTTATCATAAGTTTTTAATATATATTTTTCATCATGTCTACATACTGAATCTTTATTCCATCTCCAAAGATAAAAAGGTTTAACAATCATTCTACATCTATCTTTTCTAGAACAATTTATTGCCTAAAAAACAAAAAAAGAATCTTCATGTATAGTAAGATTATAATTCCACTTTATATTAAATAAATTTAAAAACTCTCTATTAAAAACCTTACCATGCACGAATGTTCCATCTTGTTCTTTATGTTCAATATAGACAATTTTATTATCTTTATCTCTTATTTCTTCTAC
>CADAWN010000002.1 GCA_902791625.1 uncultured Erysipelotrichaceae bacterium
ATGTCCAGAAGGAAAACTAAATCCTTTTTCTTCTACTAATCTATGTCCAATTGGTCTATTTCTTCTTATTATATATTTTATTAATGAATTAAGTAAATGTGCACATAGTATATTTATTGAAACCAACAAAGCATATCGGTACTCTTTCTTTATCAAGAATACTACTACTAAACCAACAGTTAATCCAATTAAAAATGTTGCACTTCCACATATAGTTATTACTTTAAATATCTTAGTTAAATTATCACTTATAAAACTAGATGCAAATTTATATCCATGATAATCTATAAATAATTCTTTTTTTACTAAAACAAGAACTAATATAGTAAAAAAAGATATTAGGGAAACACAAAATAAAATATTTCTTTTATTAATATATTTCTTCATATCTTCTCCTATTTTTTTAATTTTTCTAAAACATCAATAAATACTTTTAAGAATTTATTAATATCTTCTTTTGTTGTTAAATGTGACATACTTATTCTTATTGTATTACTAGCTAATTTTTCATCACCAGTTATTGCAAGTACAGATTTAGATGGCATATTACCAAGTGAACATGCAGTAGTTGTTGAAACATAAATATCTTGTTTTTCTAGTTCTTTTACTACTTCTAAATTATCTATTCCTATTAAACTTATATTTAAAGTATTATATATAGAATTCTTTGGTGAATTAATATGAATAAAGTCATATTTACTTAAATTATCTCTTAATAAATCATTTAATTCTTTAATACTTTTTTCTCTTTCTTCTAAGTTTTCTACTGCAAGCATAAATGCTTTTTTTAGTGCAATTACATTTGCAGTTACTGGTGTACCACTTCTATAAACTGTAGTACTTTTTCCTCCATGTATTAGCGGAAGAAGTTTAATGTTATTTCTATTTATTAAACAACCAAAACCATTTAATCCAAAAAACTTATGTGGTGCGAAAGTAATAAAATCTACGCAACTAAAATCTAGTGCCTTTTTACCTATTGCTTGTGTTGCATCTGTATGAAATACACAATCTGGATACTTTCTTACTATTTCACTTATTTCTTTTATTGGTTGTATTGTTCCTAATTCACTATCAACTGTACATATACTTACAAGTACTGTATCTTTATTAATAGTATTTTTTAACTCTTCTAAATCTACTATTCCATCTTTATTAACAGGTATAACATTTACATCAAATCCTAAAGATGTTAAATAGTTACAAGGAGCAACTACACTAGAATGTTCTAAAGAAGAAATAATAATATTTTTATTTTCTCCCTTATATTTAGAAGCAATACCTTTAATAACTAAGTTATTAGATTCACTAGAACCACTTGTATAAATAATTCCTTTACTATCGCATTTAAAATATTTAGCTAAGTAATTAGAACATTCTTCAATTTCATTTCTTGCTTTTACTCCTAGTAAATGACTACTATTAGGGTTTGCGATATAAGTCTTAGTAGCTCTAACAAACTCATCTATTACTTCATCATCTACTGGTGTATTAGCAGCATAATCTAAATAAATCATAAACCCTCCTAAAAATTAAACATTAACCATCCTGGTTTAAATATTAATAATAATCCCATTAATATCATTATTATTCCACTTACTAAAGTACATAACTTATTATATTTATTTGTAATTCCTGTTGCTTGTAGAGTAATCATTGAAATAGTAAATACTACTAAATCATCTATCATATAGAAGAATATATAAATAAGTAAATATATTATTCTAGAAAAACCTGTAACATTATTTATACTTAACATTTCTGTATAGATAACTGGGAATCCTAATGAACAAGCAAGTTCAATTAAGTTAACACTAATAGCTAAAGCAGATACTCCTATTAAAGATAATATAAAGCTTTTACTATTTGTAATCTTTTTAACTTTAGTAATAATTGTCTTTCTTTTTTTATCATCTACAACAGTACATCCTGCATCTTCTTTACGAGTTTTTAAATATTTTCTAAAACTTAAAACTCCCATTACTAGAATAAACACGGCAATAGCTATTCTTATATAACTTACTGTTGTAACTCCTACTACAAAGTTAATTCCTAACATCGATAAAAAGTAAATAGCTGCAGAAACTAATAAGAATACAAATCCTAATACCCAAGCTTTCTTCTTATCTTTCATTCCTATAAACATATTAATTAAGAATAAAAGTATCCACATCGCACATGGATTAAATCCATCTATAAATCCTAGTATAACTCCTATTATTCCAAGTTTTTCATACTTACTTTACCAAGAAGTGGTATCTTAACTTTTTTATCTTCTTTTTTTATTGAATTACCTAAGTATCCTTTTATATCTTCTTCCATACTAGAAGCAAGTGTTTCTGAGAAACCAGAATAATGTTTATCTCCAATTACTGTAAATGGTACCCCTTTTATTTCTAAATCAAATACTTTTCCAACTTGTTTTAATTTTTCCTGATTATCTTTATCATACCAAACTTCAAAATCATAAAAGTTTACATACTTCTTATATTCTTTTTTTATCTTTTTTATCCACTTTTCTTCTTCAGCACAATGTGGACAACCTTCTCCTCTAAATAAATAAAAATTTATTTTTCCTTCTTCTACTTTTTTATCAACAATACTACTTATTTTATCTTCATAATCTTTTGATAAAGCAAAAATATTTATTGGAAATAAAAAAACTAGTAATAAAAATAAAGTAAATATTTTTCTCTTCATCAAACTATACCTCCAAAAAATCTATTATTTCTTGATAACTCTTTTCTCCTATTAATCTTTTTATCTCATTATCATTTTCATCTTTTAAAATAATAACAGGTAATTTATCACCTACATTATATTTTTCTATATCATCAAAATCATAATCTAATTTTGTTATTTCAATATCATAATTTTCTTTTAATTTCTTTAAGTGTTTATTAAGAATTAAACATGATGGACACCATACTGCACTAATTACTGTAATACTTTTCTCCATACTCATTACCTCTTATTTATTTTATCATTTTAATCGTTATTTTTCAACAAAATATGCATTAAAAAAAGTAGAGTTTTGCTCTACTTAACTAATACTTTTTCAAATGGTTTTTCATCACCTATTAATTTGTTATATATTGTATCCATACTAAACTTATTATCATAATATAAACCAACTAATTCTTTATTCATTCCTTCTAATTTTTCTATTGTTCTATCAGAAATAACTGGTATTTTTTTTCTCATAACATCTACTATTTCTTTATCGTCTATTTGACATACTAGTTGTTTTAATTTTTTATGAAATTCATCTCTTTTCATTTTTTCTAAAAATAATAATGAATGAGGAACTAATATATCTTTTTTCTCATATTGAGTAAAATAATTTTTAATATCTAATACTTCACCAAAATAATACATTTCTAAATTAGTTGGATCAACAAGCATATTACACTTATCATCACCAACTAAAGTTAATACATGATTACCTGTACTCTTAAAGTTTAATTGATGTGTATTATTATCAAATGCATCATTTTGTTTTACATTTATTTCACAATTCATATTTCTTTTTATATCTGGTCTATAAATAACATCAACACAACCATTCATTCCACTTGTTATAATATGTGTATCATACCCAAGTTTTCTAAATATATCTCTTTGTAAACTAGATATATTTAAACTTGCACCTCTACCTAATATAACATCCATACCATATAAATCTTTAAAATTATATTTTATAGTTTCTGAATCATATGTGAAACTTTTATTATATGATAAATAACCATTCCATAATAAGTATTCATAAGCAACAGTAGCACTTATTACATCATTAAAACCATTTGTTGAAATAAATCTTGCAGCTCTTTCAACAATAGTATTATAACTATATACTAAATCTTTTTTATCTTCTGGAATATTTGTATTTATACTTTCATAACTCTCGTGATATCTTTTTATCATAACAGTATTATATATTTCTTTTAATTTTTCATAAATTACAATATTTTTTATATCATCATTCATAACACAACCTCCTATAATGCCTTTTTAGTTATTTCTTTAAATTTTTTAGATATTTTTTTCTTTGTTTCAACTAATTCTTCATCTTCTACATCTATTTCTGTAATTAATGGATACATTGTAATAATATCTCTTGTATTTGGTAAAGTTACTACCTGTAAATATTCTTCACCATATTCACCAATATTAGAATATGGAATTACATAAACATCATTATAAGCTAAATATTTAACTTTATTTTCAGGTGCTAATAGTATTTTTGCTTCCATAAATAGTTGATATGGATCTAATTCTTTATTAAAGTTTGATTTATCTTGTCCATTAAAGTGTCTTTCTATAATATGATTTATCGCACTTTCTTCATCATAATCTAATATTTGTTTATTTCTATATGTTAAAGAAATATTATTATAATCATAATCAAAGAAGATATTTAATTTTTTACTTAAATCAAGTATTAGTTTTGGTTCAACTGGTTTATTATTTTTTAGTTCATGATTTACAATTTTTAGTGCTTCTAAATAGTTACCAGCTTTATACTCCATTAAAGCTAATAATCCATAAGCATAATCATCTTTTTCTTCTACTGCAAGACTTGTAAATATCTTTCTTGCTTCATCAATATTTCCTTCACATGCTTCTAATCTAGCAAGTTCTAAAAGTGCATATGGTCTAATTTCATCATCTAGTACTGTTTTAGATAAAGCTTTATAATATATTCTTGCTTTAGAAGCATTACCTAATTTATACTCTGTTTTTGCTAATTGAAAAGTAGTAAGTACATCATTTCTAAATTCTAATACTTTTTCAAAATAATTTTTAGCTGATTCAAAATTACCTAAAACATATTCTATTTTACCAATTTCATATAGCGCATAATCATCTTTTGGATCAAGTTTTAAAATCATTTCATAATAGCTTTTAGCCTCTTTAATATTTTCAAGTTGAGCTTCTAATTTACCTAATTCTAGCATTGCATATATTTTATTTTTTGTATTAAGTTGTCCTTTTAGTATTCTTCTTGCTTCATCATATCTTCCATTTTGTATATATGATTTTGCTCGTTGAAAATCACTTTTTAAATCATCAGATACTTTATTATCAAATTTTACTGATTTTGTTCTACTTTTACTATAATAATTAACATCTGTATGTAATTTTTTTACATAATTTTTTCTACCCATTTTTCCTCTACTCCCCTTAAGACTTAGAATATTATACCAAATAAACTAAAAAAAGACAATAATTAAAAGCCTTTTTCATTCTACTTCTAGTATTTTATTTAGTCTTTTTACCTTTTCATCAATATTAACAGGTACGTAATTATGTTCTATTTTTCTATTTATCTTAAATCTTTCTATGAAACTACCAATATATAAAGTATTTCCTGTTTCAAATAACTTATCTTCAATTAGTTTTAATTCATCACTTGTTAATTCTTTGCTGAAAAGCTCAGCAAATCTGTACAAATATTTAGGATCTTTACTTTCTACAATTGGTTTTAAGTGTTCTCTAAATCTTTTAGTACTAATCTTTTCAAGATATAAAACATTATATTTTCCACTATTACTGTTAATAACTACATCTTCAAATTTATCTAAATCTTGTTCTTCTATATCACAATGCCTAATATTAAATGCGAAGTGATAACAATATTTTGGATTACGACTATTAACTACTATTTTAGCAAGTAACTTAGTTTTAGCTCCTTCTATATCACTAGCATATGCGAGTGCATATTCAGGATTTTTTATTTGTAGAATTAGTTTTTCTAGTGGTCTTTTATTAGCTCCTTCTACATCTCGTGCGAATAAGAAAATAAAGTTTGGATCAAGACTATCCATAACTATCTGTTGATGTTTTAAGACATCAACACCTTCTACATCACGAGCAACTTGATAGTTTGCTTCAGCATTTTTACTTTCAAGTATTACATCAACAAGTGCATATTTGTCTGTTGCTTTACCACTTACTAAAAACATATATGCATAATGTGGATTCTTACTTTTTATAATATTTTGTTCTATTCTTTCTAAGTCTACACCTCTAATGTATTCACTCATTAAATAATTGTATTCAGCACTACCACTTTTATATACAGCTTCAATAAATTTCTTTCTATTAACATTTCCTTCATAACGAGCAATTAGATAATTATATTCTGGGTTTCCACTTTTTAAAACTTCATTAAGATGAGCTTTTTTATCTACACCATCTATATATTTATAAAACATATAATTAGCTTTAGCATCTTTACTTTCTAAAACTTTTTTACTTAATAAATCTTTATGAGAATTAGACATATATTTTGCAAATTTAAAAATATATTCTAAATCTCCACTTTTAATAACTTCCCATTCATGAGCACCCCAATCTGAATTAGGGATATATTTAGCTGCCAAATAATTATATTCTGGATTACCACTTTCTTTTATTATGTTGCAATGTCCCAAGAGATTTGCTCCAGGCATCTTTAAAGCATAATAATATGAAAGTTTAGGATTTTTTAAGTTAAATATTTTCCATTCAAATAAATCTCTTGCAGTATTTGGATCTATTTTACAACATAGGCAATTAATTAAATTTATTATTTCTTCTTCCTTTGTCATACCTAACCTCCCGATTTTCCTACCCTAATTTAATTCTATCATTTAAACAAAATAAAAACAAGAATAGTTAAACTATTCTTGTTATTTGTTAAATATTATTTTGTTTTTGTACCTTGTTCTTCTAAAGTAAGTAATTTATTATACATTTTACTTTTACTTTCATGTATTACTTGTTTATGTGCTTCAACATTAGCACCTTTAACATTATGTTCATATAGGTAATTGTATTCGGCACTACGACTATTTAATACTACTTCTTCTTTTTCTTTAATATGCTCTCCTCTATATAATGCACTAAGTAAATTATATTTTGGATCCTTACTTTCAATAATAACTAAGTCATGAGCTTCTTTATCAGAACCCTCAATATCTCTTTCAAATAAGAAGTTATACTCAGGATTTCCACTTTCAATTACTTTTTTTCCGAATTTTCTTACATCAACACCAGGAACATCTCTACATAATAAGTACATTACTTCTAAATCATCACTATCATATACTATTTGTTCATTCTCTTTAAATTTTGCAGTTTTATCTCCTACAATCATTAAGTAACCACATGAAAGTAATGCATTTTTTAAGTTTACTATAACATCATCATACTCTTCTACTGTTCTTTCAATTCCTATTTTTTTTGCTAGTTCATTAATATTTAATATAATTTGTTGTATACGTGCATAATCTTTTTTTTCCATAATATTTCTTCACTCCCTAAAAGCATTTATTATTTTAACACTAATACTTTAAAAAGTAAATAAAAAAGATTAGTAATACAATTACTAACCTAAAATAACATATGAATAATAACCTACAAAAAGTAGTAAGAATAGTATTCCTTCTTTTCTATTTATTCTATAATCTTTAAAACTACAAATAAATAATAATAAACAACTAGCTATCATTGCGATTAAATCTACATAACTAATCGTAAAATGATTAATTCCTCCAATTAAAGCTACTGGAAGTCCTATTACTACTCCTATATTAAATATATTACTTCCTACTACATTTCCTATAGCAATATCATATTCACCTTTTCTAGTTGCTACTACACTGGTAACAAGTTCTGGAAGAGATGTTCCTAGAGCTACTACAGTAAGTGAAATCATTCTTTCGCTAACATGAAGCATTTTAGCTATTTTAGATGCAGAGTCAACCACAAAATGAGATCCAAATACTAAACAAGCTATTCCTACTAAAGTAAATATTATCGATAGAAGTATATTGAATTTTGGCTTAGTTTCTTCCTCTTCTTCTGTTTTATTTCTCATAGTTGAAATCAAGTAATAAATAAACACTAAAAAGAATAAAACTATTATAACTCCATCGCTTCTAGTTATAGTATTAACTTTTGCACCACTAATTAATTTATCACACATTATTACTGAAAGAAGTACAGATAAAAGCATAACTATTGGTAATTCTTTTTTTACAGTAGAATTCTTTACTCTTAATGCATGAATAGTACCAGCTACTCCTAATATAAGTAAAATATTTAAAATATTACTACCAACTACATTTCCTAAAACGATATCTCCACTCCCATTAATCATTGATTTAATTGATACAGCAAGTTCTGGAGCACTTGTACCAAAAGCTACTATAGTAAGTGCGATAAACATTTTAGATAATTTAAAATTTTCAGCTAATGAACTAGCTGCATCAACAAATAAATCAGCACCCTTTACTAAAACTATAAATCCTGCGACTAATATTAAAATTTGCAACCACATAATAAACCTCCTAACAAAAAATGGTTATATAATAACCATTTAATTATCTTCTTATACCTTTAAAATTATTTGGATCTAGTGGATCAAATTCAGTCATTGTTCCATCACTAAGCTCTACTGGGTATTTTCTATTAAAATCTTCTATTTCTTTTCTGTCTTGTTCATCTTTTCCATTAATTAGATTTAATAGATTAAGAGCTGTTTTATTAACACCTGGAGCATCTACACCAAACATATTACCATTTATTTTTCTTAAAAAATTATTAAATTCAGTATCTATATCTTCTCTTCTTATATCTTCTGGTTGAATATCTCTATTTTTATATAATCTTTCATTTACATCTTGTAGTCCTAAACGTTCTGGATGTTCAAAACATTCCTCAACTAACTCTCTTGTTCTTTTAACATAATCAAGTCTATTATAATTATCTTGAGTAATAACCATATCAGCATTAAATACAGATTTTACACAATCAACAAATGGTTCCATAGGAGCAACACTTATATCTTGTATATCTTCTGCCTTGTGACCTAAATCATTTAAAAACTCTCTAAGTTCCATTACAACATCTTGTGAATAATCTTTACTATTTCTTGCTAATTTACTACACATATGTGCAATACCTAATAAACAATATCTTTTTGCTGCTTCTTTTGAAGGTTTCATAGCTTCACTTGTTTTTTCAGATTTAAACATATTGATATCAAAAACTTGTGAAAATAAACCATTTACCATTGGTTTTAAATCTTCATGACAATTCTCTAATGCATTTTCTTTATAATATCTTCTAATTTTTCTTAATTCATTTAATACATAATTACTACTCATAGTTTTTATTCTATGTGATATTTTTTCTTTTAATGTAGATCTTTTGTAAATATTTAATTCCATAAAGTATCCCTCACTTTTTTTAACCCTAATTTCTCTTTCATTATATCAGAATAATCTGAAAAAATCAAAAGAATTAGCTTACTTAACATTTTTTTACTATCAGAACTTAATTTAGTACTTGATTTAATTATTTTGTAAATACTTCTTATTTTTTCCTTTTTTATATCAAGTAAACTATTTATATTATTTTCTTCAAATATCATAAATAATTCATCTATACATTTTTTTCTTTCTTCTTCATCATATTTTTCTAACCATCTAATAAGTACATCCTGAAATTCTTTACTTCTATTTATTAAATTAGCTTCAATAAATGTAGTATCATTTACATGCCATTTTAAAGCATCATGACCAAATATACCAATACCAGTAGACGCAATTACTTCGTAGTTAGTATTATAAAGTAGTATTCCAACAATACTATTTTGCGGAACTATATGTACGTATTTATCTTTTAACTTTAAGAATGCTTGTGACTCAATTTGTTCTTTTAGTACTCCTGGTCCATCATTATTATATATTTTAATAATTTTATTTTTAACCCAAAAATCACTATAAAGTGCTGAAACAAGTGCAAGATTACCACCTTTAGAATGTCCTCCTACTATTACTCTAATATTTTTAAATCCTACTACTTTTTCTAAATAAAGTATCGCATCATCTTGTGAAGATATTGGAAATTTATAAGCAAGACAAAAATCTTCTTTCCATCCTATAACAGCTTCATCTGTTCCTTCAAAAGATACATACATTAAGTCTTCTAAAATATCTATACATACTGCTCCAAATTGTTCTTTTTCATTAACTACTTTTTCATAATTATGTAAAGTTAAAGTATTATATCTTTTAAAATCTTTTATTTTTCTAAATAGTTTTATCGCACTTCTAATAGAGAAAATATTATGTTTTAATTCTTCATCACTATACTTATTAAAATACTTTTCACTTGCTTCTTTTAGTGTAATTTTATCTTTATGTTTAGATACAATATCAGTAAAATCTATATATGAAACAAGAGATAGAATAACATTATCTACCTCATTAAATTCAAATTCATTAAAATCTTTTTCTCCATATTTTTCTACATACTCAAACAAAGTCATACTCTTCACCTACTATATAGTTTTTGAATTATTAAAACCATAGTACTCTTGTACTTCAGAAACTAATCCCATAACACCAGTGGTCCATTCATATGCAGTGTCACCACAATAAAATTGACTTGTATAATTAACTATTCCACCAATATCAGTTATGCCTTGTTCTTTAGCAGCATCAATATATTTTTTTATACAACAAAGTGCTTCATACATACCATAGTAAGGAGTTTGATATTTACCAAATTCTCCGTTTAATAGTCTTATTCCACCATAATTATTATCATTCTTGCAAAGTTCTGAAGTGCCATTACCTGTTTCTAATCTAAATATTGAAAGTGAAATTGCTTTTTCATCTTCAGTCATTCCATAATTATCACACATCTCAAGAATAAAACCTTCTTGTTCATCTTGTGTCATTTCTTTTCTTTCAATTAATTCTTCAGGACAATCACATCTAAGTATTTTTTTATCATAAGAATCATCAAATAATACACACATAATACCGGCTTTAGGTTTATTATATTCATTTTGAATAATACTCATGTTTTTCTTTATAACTTCAATACTATCTCTATATTTATGATGAGAAAGATTGCTATACTTTTCTATAAAAGGTCTTAATTCCATTACACTAATACCAGTAGTTTCTGATATACCTCTAACCTCAGCGTATTCATCTATTATTATCTTACTTGCACTATCATCTACATTTACATCACTACTTTGTGTAATGCTAGATTCAGGTTTATCAACTTTACTACTTTTATTGTTACATCCAGTAAAAGTAAGCATAAAAACTCCTGCACTAAGTGTAGCTAAAACTTTCTTAACATTAATATCTAAATTCTTAATATTCATAGTATCACCCTTATCATAAGTATATCATATAAACTAATTATTTGTTGAACCAAAACCACCATTTCTTAAATTATCTATGTCTTCTTCATTATCTACTGTTAAGTATTTGACAAATATTCCCTGACAGATGTTATCTCCTTCTGAAATACTAAAATCTTCTTCTCCTTCATTTTGTAAACAAATCCAAACATGTCCTTCATTACTAGAATTATTGTAGTAATCACTATCAATTATTCCTACTTGATTACAAAGTCTAATATTATGTTTAAACCCCATACTACTTCTAACAACAATCATTAATACTTCATCACTTTCAAGTTTTACTTTAATTCCTAGAGGTATCTTTTTTCTTTCTCCTTTTCTTAAAGTAAAACTAGTTAAAGATTTAAAGTCATATCCTGCACTATTTTTAGTACTTCTTTTAGGTAGTAAAATACTATCATATAATTCTTTATCATCACTTATATCTTTTTTAAATTGTTCAAAACTTATTTTTTCAAAGTATCTCATTTTTTCTCCTTTAATGTTACTTCATAGTCTGTTATGCCCTTACCTACATTAGGTTTAGTCATTGAATATACAAAGTCTACTATAAAGACTGTTGATAAAATAACACATGCGGTTATTAATACTTTCTTATTAAACTTTCTTAATATATTATCTAGTTTAGGACTTATTAGGTATACTACAGCCATACCTGCTACTACGAATAGAAGTATTCCATCTGCACATATTCTTCCATCTATATTTAAGAAATAACCAGTATAATCCCACCATCTTTGACCATTATGAGTAACCTCTAAAATTAAAGCTGTATAATACTCTATTATTCCGCAAATAATACCTGTAAGTAAAGCATGTTTTCCTGGATCTCTTCTAAATCTATAAAGTAGTAATAATATTAAACAACTACCCGCACCATATATAGGTAACCAAGGTCCATACATAACTCCACGATTAACAAATCTTCCATCCTCTACAATGTGAAGTACTACTTCCCAGAACCATCCACAGAATGATGTTATAAAAAATATTAAAATAAGATTATAAAGAGTATATCTTCTTGCATAATTTAATCCTTTATCTTGAGCTGGTTTATTTTTACCTTTAAATAAATTATCTGGATAAACATTTCCATTTATACAATCACTAATGTATTTATATCTTGTATTTCTTACTAATTCTTCTTCATAAGCTTTCTTATCTTCATCTTTTTCTAATGAAAGACCAAAGTTTCTAATTAAAAATCCTCTAACTCCTTTATAATTCTTTAATGGTATTTTCTTACTAGAAACATTATCGTATTGCTCTTTATATTCTTTATCTAACTCTTCTTTTGATGCAACTTCATATAAGTATTTATCATTAAAGTATTTATAACCCTCTATCTTATTATCTATAGCTTTCTTTCTTAGTTTAACAAAGAATTCAGAGAATGTTGCAACTTCATATGCATTAGAGAAAAATATTGATGATAAACCTAGTGTTAAAAGTCCTAAAATATTCCATCCAATAAATGATAATTTTAATTTAAAAGCCTCCCATTTATATCCATCCATCATTCTTCTAGATAAATTAATAGCATCTCTTGCAGGAATATAGGGATTCTCAGCAACGATAAAAGGAACCATTAAATAAGAAAAATGCTTAATAAAACCTCCTACTATAGTTAATGTCCATAGTAATGTATAAACATATTTTAAGAACATTACTTTAGCTACTTTTAACCAAGTTTTAGTTCTTTGAATAAATAAATATCTTGTCTTTCTTACTCTTTTATAGGTTCTCGCTTCTAAGAATATTCTTCTTGATATTACCGTGTAAACATCTACCACCAAGTACCAGAGTGATAAAACTAGTAACATAGCTAAAATAATTAATAATCCCATCCAGAAATTATATGATTTAATTATAGATTTAACTGTTCTTATAATAATGGCATATAAAGTACCTGTAGTAAATACTCTAACTGCACTCTTAAATATACTTTTTTTATGATTTAAAACTAAATCCTCACCATCTTTTATTTTAGATGATTGTTCTTCTACTTCTTCTTTTAAAACATTAAATCTTTGTTTTGTATTAGTCATCTCAAAAATACTAATATCTGATTCTTTTTTTACTCCTACTTGAGCAATAGTGATAGATGAACTAAATTCACTACCAATTAAAGATGAAACTAAACATGCAATTATCAAAAATCTATAATGTTTTTTAATAGTTTTTCTTGCACTAGTCTTTAACTCTTTTATATTCATAACCACACCTCTATTTAAAACAAAAGACATTATTCATGTCTTTCTAAAAATAAACTATCTAGTGAAAAATAATAACTTAGTAATGTTATAGATATAACTATTCCACCTAATATATCACTAAACCAGTGTACACCAGATATAAATCTTCCAGCTACTATTAAAACCATAAGTATCATAATAAATATATTAACTAGTTTTAATTTACTCTTATCTTTAATATAGAATTTGTTCATAGCTATCGCACTTACACAAACACATATAGCAAGTACAGTATGACTAGATGGGAAAGATGCTTCTAGTTTTCCATCCATTAATACTGGTCTATAATTAATAGCTACTTTATCAAAGAAAACATATATTATTCCTACTAATACATAGAACACTCCTAATATATATATTCTTTTATCAACTTTAAATAAACTCTTTCTTTTAATTAATTGTACTAAACCAACAATTCCATATACAGCTACTATTAATAGAGCTATTAAACCTAGTATTTCTGTTACCTTATAAATTGTTTTATTGTATGTAAATAAATTTTTAAAATATTTATTAACAGTACCAAATCCTACTTTACTCCCCTTTGGACCAATTGCCATTATATCAATAGTTTTAACTAAATAGATGTATCCAAAAGATACAACAGTTAAAAATAGTGATATTAATATATTTCTTGTTTCTTTTTTCATATTCTCACTCCTAATACCATTATATTAAAAAGTGTAAAGTAAAATAAATAGTAAATTAATAATTTATACAATTTTTTACAAAAAAAAGACATTTTACAATGTCTTAACTTTTTCTGTTTCTTTTATTTCATCTAAACTATCAACGAATTTATATGTAATTAAATTACAATATTCAGGAAATTCTCTTTCACATAAAGTTTGGATTGGTCTTACAACAACATCATCAAATCCTTTAAATCTTTCATTTAAAACAAGATTAGCTTCAAATGTTTTATTATGCTTAACATCTGTATATGTTACAACTTTACATCCTGATATACTGTAATACATTCCTAATGTTTTTTCTAATATTCTAGGAAAATATTTTAAATCCCATTTTCTATTTTGCCAATTTTCTAATCTATCATTAACATATAAGACACCATCTTCATTTATGTATCCTATATCTCCTGTATGTAACCAAAGTCTTCCATCTTTATGTTTCATAATTACTTTATCAGTTAATTCTTGATCATCAAAATATCCATTCATTATACTTGGACCACTAATACATATTTCACCATCATACCCATATTTAATTTCTTTATCAGTACCAGGTGAGAATATTCCTATTAGAGTTTTAGTAAATGGTATACCAACACTACCAAATTCATTATTTTTATGTGGTGTACCCGCAATAGCTCCACCTACTTCAGTCATACCATAACCTTTTAAAACTCTAGATTTACAATTATGTTCTTCTAAAAACTTATTAGTTTTTTCTTCTAAATTAGTATACATATTATCAATAACTATAGGTGTTTTTAAGAATGAAAAATTCTTATTCATAAGTTTATAATTACTTAACATATCTTTATAACATCTATATGTACCAATTATATGATTAGGTTTATTCTTAAGAAGTATTTGTTCAAATTTATTATCATCATATTCAGGCATTAAAATAGTTTCAATACCACTTGAAAGAGGTAAATGAATACCAAGAGTAATACCAGTTATTCTATAGTTTGAAAGCGTATTTAACCATTTATCGCCTTTTTCTATATCTATTCCAGAAATTGAACATTGAAGTGAAGCTGCATTAATATTCTCATTTGTTAATACAACAGTTTTCTTATCTCCTGAAGTACCTAAAGTATGAGTAATTAAAAATGGTCTTTTCTTTTTATACTCTAATTTTGCATTTAGGTTTTCGTAGTTTTTACCTTCATTAATAAATGTCTTCCAGTTAATTGTTTTATCATTATAATCAACTTTATAATTCTTAAATAAATCGTTAACATATTTAATTCTATGAGGTATTACTACACTCTTATTAATTGTTTCATTTTCTATTAATGGTTTAAACTTTTCATAATCTTTATCAGTAATAAATGTCATAGTTGAATTAACTGCTTTAATATATTTTTCAATATCTTTAATATCAGTATTAGAATCAATTATATGAATAGTACTTCCTATTTTACTAATGGCATAAAACAAATAAACAAATTCTAAACTATTAGGCATAGATAATGTAATAACATCATCTTCTTTTACACCATTTTGTTTTAATGCTTTAGCTACTTCATCTATTTTTTCAAATAATTTTTTATAAGTTATTCTTTCATTATCATAATTTAGTGCAATATCATGAGGATTAGCTATATTATTACGATAAAGATATGAATATGCACTTACCTCAGGTAACTCCATAGCTATTTCATCTTCAGTATATGAGTCTAACCATGGTCTATCATTTGTTGCATATCCAGTTAATGCACCAGCTCGCTCTCCTGTATAAAATTCCTTTAAATATAAATTACGTTTTTCTTCATCAGTTAACTTAGGTTTAGGAATTTTTACACCTAATAAAGTATCACTTTCATGATTATCAAAATATACCATATTAACAACGCCCCTTATCTAACAGACGAGCATTATTATACCATATTTTTAGTAAAAAGTAAATAAAAAGAAGCTATTTTGCTTCTAATTACTTGTAAAAATAATATTTACAGGATATTTTTCTACTTTCTTAACTTTAACTAGTTTTCTATCTTGATTACTAGAATCAGTTAACTTAGTCCTTACATAATCACTAAAATCAAGTGCATTCATTACTTCTTTAAATTTGTCATAACTTAGATTATTAAAATAATCTATATCAGAGTAATCTTCTGTATAATTCATGTGATCACCAAATGCTAATAGTTGATTATATTTATCATCTAATTGTCTTATTCTTTCAGATAAAAACATCTTTTTAAGAGCAATAAAATCTTCTTCTGTTAAATTTTTTCTATTCATACCAATTAAAAAACAATTATAATAATCAATAAAATTTCTAGTTACAACACTATTAACAAAGTATAGATAATTATCTACTTTTTCCATATGTAGTGCTTCAGAATGATCACATAAACCATATCCAGCTATTGTAGAATAAGTAAGTTTAAATAAAAGTTTAGAAAAATAATATGCATCTTTTATATCTATTCCATCTGGTATTTTTGTTTTTATACCAAAACCATATAAATCGTTAACATCTTTTTTATAAAGTCTCTCACTTTTATTTCTAATAGAAGAATAATCATATTTAGGTAGTATTACTCTACTTTTATGTTCAGCTATATTTTTATATATACTATTTAGGTAATTAACTACTTCTTTTTCATCTAAGTTTCCACCTATAACTAGTACTTTATTTTGATCAGTATAAAAAGCATCATAACAAATTTTTAAATTTTCTATACTTATTTTTTTCTCTGTTTCTGTTGTGCCAAGAAAAAGTAAGGAATCATCATGTAATTCTACATCACCAAATAAATTTTTTTCTGTAAGATGAGTTAACATAGCTGGATAATCATTCTCATACATTCTACATTCATCTATAATAGAATGTCTTGATTTTTCTACATCTTCAAATGTAAATCTAGGTTTATCAATAGCTTCAATTAATTTTTTAATAGATTCTTTTATATCTTTAGTTCCATAAAAATAATATGCAGTAAAATCTTTTTTAGTATAAGCATTATTTTCATATCCTTTTCTTGAAAAATAGTTTGTTAAATCACCATAGGAGCTACTTTCAAGAAGTAAATGTTCAAGATAATGTGCATACCCTGCTCCAACATCATAATCCTTTCCATCTAAATTAAACTTAAAGAATTCACCACTAAAACCATATTTAACTATATAATTCATAAATACTTGTTTCATTGAAGTATCTTGATATAAATATAGAGGTATTCCATTATCTAAAATAATCTTTTTATAATTATTCACAATCATCACCTCTGTATATAAATATATTTCTTTTCTTTAGAGTTTTTGTTTTTTCTAATAATTCTTCTGCAGTTACATTATCTATATTATCTGCAAACTCTGTTTCATTAAACTTATCAAATATTCCTGTCACATAATCATTAATAGTATCTATCATATGTTTTTTATTTTCACTTAAAAGATAGTTTTCTTCTTTTATACTTTCCCTAGTTTTAATTAAAAACTCTTTTAGTTTTTCTTTATCTTTTAAATCATTAACTATTTCATCAGTTGCTTCTATTAACTTATCTATATTTTTCTTATCCACTTGTGCTTTAAATATTAATGTTTTTCTAGAATATCCTACAACGGCATATGAAACATATACTAAATCATATTTTTCTCTTAGTATAGTTGTACAATAAATACTACTTACATTAAGTATATCAAATAAAATATTATATAAAGCTTTATCCATTTCATCTAAAGAATAAGTTATATATACGACAGAATCTTTAGAATGCTTATTAGATATTTCTATTTTATCTTCATTAAAACAAGGTATTGACATACAGTCTATGTTTTCATCTTTACTATTTTCAAAAGGAATATGATCTCTAAAACTATTGAATTGTTCATCTGTTATATTTCCAAATATATGTCCTTTAAAGAAATTATTTTTTATTGAATTATTATATGCTTTTTCTAAATCATCTAAACTTATAGAATTAAGCATCTTTTCTAAATATTTATAATTAGTAGAAAATATAAAAGCCTCTTTTCCACCTTTATATATTTCTTGTTTATATCTTCTTTCTGCATAGTTATCATATTCTATTAATGTTTGTTTCATCTTTGATAAATAATACTCTTTTTCTTCTTTTAACACATCTTCTCTTGTAAAATCTGGTTGTAGTAACATTTCATTTATAAAACCATAAGCATCATCTAAATAATCTTCTTTTACTACTTGAGGAGATACTAAATCAATAGTTAAATATAATAGTGGAGTATCTCCATAATAACAGTTATATAACTCAATATCCATAGAATAAAAAGCATTTTTCTTTTCTCTAATATCCTCTATATTTGGATATATTTTATTAGCCTGTAATAAGTAATTAGCTAGTAATATATATACTGCATCCATTCTATTACCTTTATCTCTTTTGAAGATTAAAGTTATAGATATTGTATTAAAGGAATCATCTTTATATAAATATATTCCTTTGTCTTCTATTAAGTTGTCATAATCCATAAGTATCACTCCAGTATATCTCATTATTATAAGTATTGGAGTATTAAAAGTCAAACAAAAAAGCCTATAAAATAGGCTTAACTAAACATTCCAAGTCCTAAAACTTGTGGTTTATTAGTTTTAGATACAAATTGATAGTTTTTATCTTCTTGTTCAAACTTAATTATGGCTTCTTTTAAAGCTTTTAATTGTTCTTTATTCATTTCGTTTATACTATCAATATATTCTTGTTGAACATGTTTTTTATTATAATCATTTGTTACTCTTGATTCTAATTTAAAAAGTTCTTCATCACTCATCATATCAAGTTCTTCTATATATTTTTTATATGGATTTTTCTTCATTTTGATCCCCCTCAAAATTGACATTATTATAACATAATCAAACTAAATAATCAATTATTACTTTATATTTTTAAATACTTTAACTAAATCATCATTAATAACTAAATCTGCTTTTTCATCAAAACTAGTTTTATCATTATTAATAATTACTAAATATTTACCATTAAAATAATTTACTAAACCACTTGCAGGATATACAGTTAAAGATGTACCAGCAACTATTAACATATCTGCTTTGTAAATTGCTTTAGAAGCATTACTAAATGCTTCATCTGGTAACATTTCTCCATATAAAACTACATCTGGTTTAACAATACCACCACAACTACATTTAGGTACTTCATTATCTTTAAATATATATTTTCCATCATATTCTTTATTACATTTAATACAATGACCTCTATTTACTGTACCATGTATTTCATAAACTATTTTACTTCCTGCTTTAGTATGAAGGCCATCTATATTTTGAGTAATAACAGCTTTTAATTTATCTTCATCTTCTAACTCTTTTAGTACTTTATGAACAATATTGGGTTTATATTTTAGACAATTCATATTTTCTTTATAGTATTCATAAAAGAGTTTTGTATTCTCATAAAAGCATCTTGAACTAAGTAAATATTCTGGTGGAAAATCATATTTATTTTTCTTTTTATATAGTCCATCTTTTCCTCTAAAATCTGGTAACCCACTAGCAGTAGATACTCCTGCACCACCAAAGAAAACTATATTATTGCATTCTTTTATCATTTCTTTTAATTTATCTATTTTATTCATGTAAAGCACCTCTTTTATTACCAAATACTAAGAGTACTGAGATAATATAAGACATTAAATATATAACCGGAATTACTATATAAATATTATTTATATTTCCTTGTAGGAAACCATAAAAATCATATTTAAAAGTAAGTCCTCCATTATTTAAATGTATTAAAACATTAGCTATATAAAATATTGAATATAAGAACATTGGTATTATTCCAAAAAAAGCATACTTATATTTATTCTTATGTTTTTCAAAGAATATATAAGTAATAATTGAAAGAACCGGAATAATTAAATGAAAGAATAAATTATTGTTATTAAACATCGCATAAAAACCATATGAAGGTCCTAGAAAAAAAGTAGTTGTTAAAAATGTTAGAGTAATTCCAGATGTTGCGATTAGTTTTAAAATATATATTTTTTTAGGTATTTCTTTTATTCTATTTTTTAATAGTTTTATTTCATAAATAATAAATATTAAAGATATTATTCCCATTAATATATTAGAATCTACTGTATAAAATTTAAACATTTCTAATTTTGATACTTCAAGTAATGTTTCACCAGGCATAAATTTAAACCCAATAAACATAAATATACTTGAAAGGAGTACTAATAATACTATTATTATATTTAATATTAATGATATCTTAATTTTCTTCATATTATCACCTAAATAAATTATAACATAAAAGAACTAGTTTCCTAGTTCCTTAATTATTTATTTTTTTCCTTATATTCTTCAAATGTTATATTCTTAGACATTATTTCTTTAGCTATTTCTTTATCTTTAATATATCTTAAATGCCAAGGTTCATAACTATATCCAGTTATATCATCTTTACCTTCTAAATATCTTAAAATGAATCCATAATCAGCAAGTTTTTCATGTACTTTAGAAAATATTTTTCTCTCAGCAATCATCTCATCATTGTTATTAATAATCTTTCCATCTTTCTTTATACATACATCTATTGCAAGGCCTGTATGATGTTCAGAATATCCTGGTACAGCTACATACTTTTTAACATATTCAATACCTTTTTCTGGATCTTTTGACCATTCATCCCATAATTCTTGTTGTTCTTTTACTGAACGATAAACACTTTCAAGTTCAATGTCTACTCCTTCTTTTAAAAGAGCACTTCTTAATTTCTTAAATTGACTTAATGCTTCCTTTTCAACTTTAATATCTTCATCCCAAATGTTTTTTACAGTTTCTAATTCTACTTTTTCTTCCCAATCATCAGGAAGTTTATTTTTCTTATTAACTAATACTAGATAATCTATACCATCATTACTACATCCAGTTAATGAAAATACTAAACCTAATGTCATTACAAATAATAATATTTTAATTTTCTTCATTTTCATCATCATTTCCTTATTTTTCACCTCTAAGTGCTTTCTTATCTCTTCTTACTTTAAGGATACCTTCAATTATAGCCATAATAACACCAAATACTATTGGTCCAATTATATGTTCTCCAACTGAGTAATGAAATGTTGAATTTGTAATCATGTTATCAAAAAACATATCAAATAGTGGCCAGATAATTAGAGCAGCTATTGTCATTGAAAGAAATTGTACAAGCATATATAAAGCAAGATTTTCTTCTATTTTTTTCATATTATTTCATCCTCCTCTTCTTCATATTTATAGAAACCTTCTCCTGAAGATTTTCCCATTTTTCCTTCACTAATATATTTATTTAATACATCAAGCATACCATCATAATTATATGGTAACATCATTTTCTTAAGTAGTGGATCAAATATATTAGGTACTTTTTGATATTGTAGCACAATATTTTTAGCTGTTTCAAGTCCTACTGTATCAATTATTTTAAATGGTCCTTTTGGAGCTCCTGTACCTAAAGTCCAAGCCTTATCAATAGTTATAGGATCAGATACACCATTAGCAACTAAATCCATTGCACTTAATAAGAAAGGTACTAACATTGAATTAAGTAAATAACCTGACTTTTCTTCTTTTGCAGCTAGTGGAATCATATTAATACTTTCTGCAAAACTAACTATTTCATTAAAATACTTTTCATCAGTTTTATCATGTCCCATAACTTCTGCTATATTATTTTTCCAAATAGAATTAGCAAAGTGAAGAGCTAAAAATTTATCTTCTCTTCCAGTTGATTTAGCAAGTTTAGATGGTAAGAGAGTTGATGAGTTAGTAACAATTACTGTTTTTTCTGGAAGTATATTTTTTATTTGTTCATAAAAATTCTTCTTAACATCAATATTTTCTGTAATTGATTCAATTAGAACATCAGCATCCTTTAGTGATTCTTCTTGACTAGAAGATATAGTGATATTTTCTAAAGCATTATTTACTTTATTAATGCATTCTTCTTTATTAAAATTATCAACACTACTAATTCCTCTACACCACTCAATAGGTTCTTCTTTAGACATTTCTTTAATCGCATCTAAATAAGTCTTCTTTAACTTTTTTAGTTTTTCTTCTACTTCATTCTTTGAATCTTCTTCTCTTACTAAGATTGTTACATTAAAACTACAGTATGCACTTTGAAAGGCTATTTGACTTCCAAGTATTCCTCCTCCAGCAACTACTACATTTTTATAATTCATAAATTCCTCCTATTCAATTACTACTAATGAAATATTTTTATTTCCATCAACTTTAACAGTATGCTTTTCTTCTTTTACTACTTCACCTTCAATACTTACGTATTTAAAAGTAATTGTAGTTTTACCTTTTTTTAATCCTTTAAATACATAGTTAATATCTACTGCTCCACCCTCAACTAATTCTTTTTCTTTGCTTATTTCATACTTTTTTACAAACTCTACTATATCTTTATCTTTTATTTCATATTTCCATTCAAATGGTACTCCTCCATTTGTTTTATATGTTAATTCTAATTTTTTAGAGCTATCATCACTACTTAATAAATAAGCAGTTAAACCAAGGCCAAGACCTAAAACAAATAAACATATTAGTATTATTACTCTTTTATTTTTCATATCTTATCACCTATTAAAATTTTAACATAAAAGAAAAGAAATAGAAAGATTTCTATTTCTTTATGACAATTAGTTTACTACCTACACCATTTAGTTCAATTACATTAGTTGATTCTTCTGTATTTATTGCATCAACAAATTCATTTTTAACACCTTTAAGTATAGTTTTATATTCTTGATTTTCTGGAAATTTTACTCTAGCTGTTGAATTAAATGTATTTACTTCTAATACTCCATCTAACTTATCATAGTTTGCTTCAATATCACATTTAGTAGTATTTAATACTATTTTACCTTTAGAGTTTAAAACATTTAAGTATTTTAAATTACCATCATATTCTAATTTATTTAATTCTAAATCAGATATATTTAGTGTTTTCATTTTAGATTTTAACTCTATCTCATCAATATATTTTTGTGGTAAAAACATCTTTATAGATATATCACTAATTTTCTTTTTATTCTTAACATCAATATCTAACTTATTATATATATCATCAAATTTAACTTTAAAAGAATCTTTTAAGTTTTCTTCTTCATTAGAAGATACTTCTAAAACTATTTTTTCTTCTTTAGATGGTTCAATAGAAAGTTCATTAATCATATCAATATTAATATCGAAATGTTTAGTATGATCTATTTCTAGTTCATATACTTCCTTATAATTTTTATCAATAGTAATCTCTTTTTCTTCTTTAACTAATTCATCAATAGTTGTATTAAATAATATACTTATTTGTTTTAAGTTTTCTATATCAGGTATACCATCACCACTTTCCCATTTAGTAATGGCTTGTCTAGATACATTTAATTTGTCTGCAAGGTTTTCTTGAGTAAATCCATTTTCCTTTCTTAGCATTTTTAATTTTTCACTAAATTGCATACTTTTTCACACTCCTTGAGCAAATTTTATTAAATTTTATATAGTTTCACAAGCAAACTTTATTTACATTTTATGATTTTTTTGCTACTTATCGTAGCATTTTTCTATTTTTACATTATTTTTATCTTTTTTTAGTGCATTTGTTGTAATATATGCAGTAATTGGTATTACAAGTATACATCCTATAGCACTAAATAATATTCTTATTAACTCAGCTACAAAAGTTTTAGAATTCATAATATCAAAGAATGAGTAATTACCTTTAGAAAACCATATAAGTAATGTCATGAAGTCTCCTAAAAAAGCAAACATTAATGTATTTGTAGTAGTACACAATATATCTTTACCTATATTCATTCCTGAAATAAATAATTCCTTTTTTGTTAAATCTTTATTATTTTGATGTACTTCATATAAAGCAGAAGATATAGCAATAGATGAATCAACAGTTGCTCCTATTAAACTTATTAATATCATAGATATAGCTATATTAGTAAAATCAATATTAACATCATATGAAAACATATTTATTTCTTCATATGACTCATATCCAAATCCAGCTATTCTAGATAAATATGTAGTTATAAAAATAAGTAGTAATAAAACTAATAGAACAATAGCTATAGATTTTAAACTAGATTTAGTTTTAATATTTTTTTCATTTACATAATATAGAATTATATAACTTATAATAAAACATCCTATTAAAGAACAAATAATTGGGTTTAATCCTAATGCGATTAAATAAAAGATTATCATTAATATTAAAAAATTAAATATTATAGATAAGAATAGTTTTATACCTCTTTTTTTATCAATATATATCATTAATAAAAATAATATAATTACTAATATTAGATTCATTTCGCACCTCTTTTCATTATTCTAATGGAAATAAATGCTGCGACTGGTATTGTCATAACTATTCCTATACTTCCCACTAAAAATCTAGTTAATTCTAGTGAAAAATTAGTTGTAATATAGTTATGCATTGAAAATCCATTACGAAGTGCTAATACAAATATTGGAAGTCCTGCACATAAATATGTAAAGAATAAAACATTACTCATTGTACTCATTATATCTTTACCTATTTCTTTAGCAGATTTATTTAATTTCTTAACTGAAATCTTATTATCTTTTTCAATTAATTCTGACATAGAAGATGAAATAGTTATAGCAACATCCATAATTGCTCCAAGTGAACCTATTAACAATTCTGGAAGAATTATATCTTCTACTGGTACAGTTAAGAATGACAATTCATTAAAGTTTATTCCTTTATAATTAGTTAGTTTAACTATTAGTAGTAGTATCAAAAGCATAACTGTTGTTGAAACTATAACTGATACTATTGCTGATAGTGTTTTTTTATTAAATCCACTTGCCAGTAATAAAGAAAGTACTGAGAAAATAATCATTTCTATAACACATAACAATAATAAGTTAACTCCACTAAAGTATAATGATAACCCTATATAGAAAATACACATATTAAATACTACACTTACTACTGATAATAATCCTTTGAAGGATCCTACTATATATATTAAGTTTAAAAAGATTACAACTATTAAAGTAACATAGAAATCTCTTTTTAGTCCTACATCAGAACCACTTAATATTAGTTTATCTCCTACTTTATATTTGTCTGTCACAACAGATGAATAAGCTTCTTCATAAACTATTTTCTTTTCTTTACTCTTATTTTTACCATTTGTAATAGTACCTTTTATCTCTTTTTTATAATACTTTTCTTCTAGTCCTAAAGCATTTTGAGATATATCTTCTTTCAATACATTTATATTTGTTACTTTCATAATTTGATCTGAATATAAAAAATCATCATTATATACAAATATTAATGTAGCTATTGATACTAACAATAAAATTATAAATATTACTTTCTTCATAATCACCACTTCAACATTATATCATATATTATTATTTTAATTCGAAATAAATTCTCCTACTTATAATAAATATTAGTATCTTCTAAAAAAGAATAATACTCTTTTACTTTCTTAATCACTTCTTTATCATCTAATTTAAACTTAAGTACTTCATCTTCTATATCATCAGGAAACATTCTTTTTATTGAAGCACTTCTTTCAAAACCATCTATTGGTTCTTCATATTTAATTACTTTGTTAGTTTTTTTATCAAAAGTAAATTTGTAAGGCATACTATTACCAGAAAAAGGGATTATTTTATTATTCTTTACATAGTATGATTGAATATTAATGTACATATAAGCATATTTATAATCTTTATCCATAGTTATTCCAAATTTATGATAGTCAGTAAATATTTTAAAATTAGATTTATTCTTACTATCATAATTAGTATGTTTAACTAAATACTCTATTGCAACATCATAAAGATTATCACTATCAGTAATATATTTTTCTTCACTTTTCATAAGTACTTTAAATATAATAAAACCTGAAGTAATAATTACTACTAATAAACTTAACAAAATAATTACTCTTTTATTTTTCATAAAAACCTCCTACAAGAAATAATAATGTTTAGCAATTAATAATAAACATATTAATGTAAAATTAATACTTAATAGAAGTACAATATTATTCTTTTTATCTCTTACAATATTTGCAACAAATTCTCTAATTAAAGCATTAGTATAAAAGTACCATTTAGTTTTACTTCCTATTCCTTCACAATCAATGTGTTGATCTGCTGCGATAACACCACTTCTAAAAACATGGTAGTTAGTAGTTGAAAAAATAATTTTACCATTCTTTTTAATTTCATCTATTTTCTTTTTAGAAAACTTCATATTCTCATAAGTACTTGTTGATTCATTTTCTACTATTATTTGTTTTTCATCTATTCCTTGTTCAAGTAAATAATTTTTTATCGCATCAGCTTCTGAAGTTACTTCGTCACTACCTTGTCCACCAGAAGGTACATAATATACTTTCTTTTTATTAATCTCATACTCTTTATTTCCAAATTCTATTGCTTTATCTACTCTTCCTTTTAAAAGAGGTGTAAGAGTTCCATCTTCTCTTATTTTAGATCCTAATATAATTACAAAATCTTTATCATATTTAGGAGTATGTTTTCCTGCTTTAATATTACAATAAAGTGTTGCGATTATTAAAGTATAAAAGTAAGTTAAAGTTGCATTGATACAGATTTTCAAAATATTATCAATAACAATTTTATTATAATAATCACTTATAAATTTAGAAAATAAGTAGTATAGTGTTTGACTACCTATAAGACTAATAAGAACAAGTATTCCCAAAATAACACTTAGCATTCTTCTTGGAGAAAAACCTTCTTTTTTTATTAATATTAGATTCGTAATAATACTATAAATAGCAAGTATTATTATAAATGGTAATACTAGTACTATAAAATATGAAAATGATTCAAGTACATTAACATATACATCACCAAAACTAGGTATATACCAAGTTTTAAAAGCTAAATAAATATGTCTTATAATATTAATATTTAAAAATATTGAAAGTCCTAAATAAGTAATTATTTTATATGAATATTTTTCTTTTTTATATATTTTTCTTATATAGAAAGTACAATGTATTGAAAGTCCAATATACATAAGTATTAAAAATATTTGAAATGATCTACTTATAAAAATATGATTTAAATATGTTGTTTTTAATAATATTTCTATACCAAAAAAGATAAGAATTAGCATTAATCCTAAACATATTAAACCTCTTTTTTTCATATTATCACCTCCTATATTTTATTACATATTTAACATTTTTTGATATATTTCTGGACTTATTGAAGTTACAAGTATTAAGACTACACTTGCCATTTCTATAAGAGCGTGTCCAATCATAATTGGCACTGGATTCTTATGTTTGTGATAATACCAACATAAAATTATTGTAAGTGGTAAGAACGATAAGAATCTATAAATTATAAATTTAAAATCAAATAGTGTTGGTATAAAACTATGTTGTATTGCATAAAAGAATGCTGGTATTAAAATAGCAAAATACTTATTTTTAAAACTATTTACTCCACATCCTAAATATAGAGCATCTTCTGCAAATGATACAGTAAGTGGTAAAATTATGAAGTTAAAAACTGCAAGTACAACTGGTATTGGTCTAATCATCATAGGTGGTGAATAAGGAATTTTCCCATAACAAATAAATCCAGCTAAATACATTCCTATAGTTCCTACTAATAAAACTATAAGTGAAATAACTACTACTTGTTTTACTTTAGTACGTCCCTTTTCATAATTAATTAGTTTTTTATAATTATTTTTAGTAACTAAAACAAGTATTATAATTGTTATAATATTAACTATAGTTGCTACTACACTCCACCAATTACTTATACTATTTAAGCTCTTATTTGTAATATATGATCCTATTACAAAAATAAGTATAAACATAATACTACGAATTGGTAATAAATATTTTAATTTACTATTATTCATTATTAACACCTTCAATTTAAACTATTTTATTTCTACTGGTTCTTTAGTGAATGAATATTTCATACATTTTATCTCATCTAAATACATAACCTTAAATATTTCATCATCATATTTATATATACTACTTGGTCCAGTTGGATCTTCTAACATAGCTTTTTTAACTTCTAATCTATCATCATTTACTAATTTACATGAAAGTCTAATCCATTCTCCATTTTTATTCATAACTATTATCCTAATACTTCAACCCATTTATTTAATTCTAATTCATATTTAAAATCTTTTAAACTATTCTTTAATTCATTTTCTTCTTCAAGCATTCTCTTTACTACATTTTCATAATTATCTTCATCAAGAGATACTATTATACCATTAACACCATCTTCTACTTGTTCTTTAGCACTTTCAAAATTAGTAACTACTACTGGTACACCTAATACTTTAGCTTCAGTAATACTATTACACCAACTTTCTTCATCACTTAATTGAACTAAGTAATTACTATTCTTTACATAATTATATGGATTATCTTTATATCCAACAAATACAACACTCTTATAATCTTTAAATAATTCTCTATATTCTTTTTCTCTAGTTCTACCTTTTCCTACTATATTAATTATATAAGGAATTTTCTTTTCTTCTAATACATTTACTAATTTATATAATCTTTCAAATCCTTTAGCTCTACTTATTCTAGATACAACACATAGTTTTAATACACTTTCATCTACATCTTTTAAAGGATTACTAACCTCTGCTAACTCTTCTATATTATCATTTATAAAATTGTGAATAACTATTCCTTCTTTTTGTATATTTAAATTATTCTTAACTGCTTCACTTACACATATAAATTTAGAACAATCATTAACAAAATCTTTATTATCAAGAAGACAATCTGGTAGAGTTCTTGGCATACTATGTATCCATGTATAATACTCTTTTGCTTTTATTTGTTTTTTAAATCTATAATAATCAAAATATAAGTAACACCAAATACATATATCAGCTTCTACTATAGTATCTTCTTCTAGTTTAGTAACTGTAGCGTATTTAGATATTAAATTAACCACATTATTATCTAATATACTATCATCAAAATAACAAATTTCGAATTGATATTTGCCTTTTAACTCTTTAGTTAAATTCTCAATACATTTCTCTATTCCACCACTTATAATAGTCTTATTAAATAATACAATTTTCTTCATTTAATATCACCTCAATGTGATTATATAATAATTAAAGATAAAAGTAAAAAAATAGTTGAAATTTTTTAAATTATAGTATAAAATAATCAAAAAAAAAGGAGGGCTATTATGAGTATTAGTGTTATAATCCCTGCATATAATGAAGAAAAATATATTTCTAAAGTTATAGGATTAGTAAAAAAATGTAATTGTGTTGATGAAATATTAGTAGTTGATAATAATTCTACTGATAATACATCTAAAATAGCTAAAAAGTGTGGAGCTAGAACTGTTTTTTGTAAAGATCAAGGTAAAGGTTATGCGATGGAAATGGGAATTAAAGAAGCAAGTGGAGATGTATTAGTTTTTTTAGACGGAGATATATGTAATTATAAGAAAGACTTTATTAAATTACTTATTAACCCTATTTTAAATGATGAAGCTGATTTTGTTAAAGCTACTTTTAAAAGAGATGGTGGTAGAGTTACTGAATTAGTTGCTAGACCATTATTAGAATTAACATTCCCAGAATTAGGTAATTTCACTCAACCTTTAAGTGGAATAATCGCAGGAAGAAAAGAAGTTTTTACTAAAATAACACTTGAAAAAGATTATGGAGTAGATGTGGGTATACTTATAGATGTATATAAAAATAAAGATAGATTAACAGAAGTAACTATTGGATCAATAAAAAATTATTCACAAGACTGGCATAGTCTAATAGATATGTCTAAACAAGTATCAAGAGCTATACTTATAAGAGCTAATAAAATAAAAATAAAATAAAAGAGTTCATTTTTTAGAACTCTTTTTTTCATTTATAGTTATATATGCTTTTCTAGATTTAATAAATACATATACTAGTAACATTAATCCAATTACCATTGTAAGTATTCCTTCTACTACATTCTTTTTAATTGTATAGATGCCTATATATACAATAACTGCTAGTACAGATAATATTATTAAAAAGAATAATGTTATTATGAATAACAATATAAATCTTTTTAACTTAGAGTTATTTTTATCCCTACTTGCCTCTATTAATTCATTTAATATAAACTCAAGTATTATTTCAAATATTATATCCATAACAACACCTCTCTATTAATATTATAACATAAAAACTGCATTACTGCAGTTTTTTTATTTTTATCCAATATCACTTGTATTTATTTCTATAACTGGGCGAACGCCGTAGTAGTCGTCGTCGCTGCAGTCGTCGTAGCTGAAGCTCGGGGCGTACGAAGACACATGCCACACGCTGCCATTGTCGTAAGCAGAACCAAGCCAAAATGGTGTTTTCTTAATGAATGACCCTTCTGGGCACGTATTTTCATTTGCATCACATCCTAGACTTGTTGCTTCTTCAAAAGTTAATAACCTTCCTGTTATAGTTGATGGAGCTCCCATTTCGATTAATTTTGTTTTATATTGTTCTACATAGTAAGCTATGTTATATCCTGGTGTATTCCATCCATCATTTTCAAAATCAGGAGCTGTAGTTAGTGAACTATTATATACAAATGGTTTTGGATTTCCATCATAACTTGCTCCAGTTGCATTATATGGACTTAGTAATCCATTTCCATCATCCCAGTAGTTTGTACTTGAGAAAGCTACTGTTGAATAATAAGAATTGCCATCATATCCAATGGCATCTACACTTTGTAAACCATATCCTGGTGTTGACGGAGACATGTATGTATCCTCATAATTAGTGCTTTCATTATTGCTATATCCTACTAATAAGTTGTATTTTGAAATTAACACTGTCTTTTCTTGATTACTTGATACTACATAGAAGTCTTCTGTTTCTCCTATTCCTACTATATCTCCTGGTTGTAAGTTACCTTTTTCTCCTTTTATAATTCTTACAGCACTTTGTTGCCCAGATTTTTCTCCTTGTACATAATCTACTTCAAATACTAGTTTCATTGTTTCTGTTGTTGAGTCATTCAATGTACTTGGATCTATATCTGTTTTATACCATACTCTTACTTTATACTTCTTTCTTGTTGGGGTATTTCCTTTTTTAGCTTCTAGAACATCTCCTGCAGTAACATCTGCATCATTTTCTGCATATTTAACAGTATATCCAAGATAATCTGGTAAGTTCTTTGGTGTTGTTCCATCACTTTCATATACATTGTTCTTTACTCCATTTGGAGCTATTTTTGCATTTAAGCTTCCTTCATTTACAGCGTCACTATATTCTATTTGTGTCTTACCAGCATCTGTTACTCTTGCTCCATTTCCTTCTGATGTTGCTACACTTCCACTTGTTACTTGTATACTATTTTCATCCCAATATACATTCCATCTTGCACTTTTTACATCTGCACTACCATTTATCTTTAATGTTGTAGCTATTGCCGCATATCCAATAGTAATTGCTAGAAGTAAAATAATTACAGTTAGTAATGTCTTATTCTTTTTGTTTTTCTTCATCTTTTCCTCCTATTATTATTTAATAATAGTATACCCCCCCCCACTGAATTTTGTCAATGTGAAATAGATAAAATAATAACTATACTAACTCATATTCACTTGATAATATTCTTTTGTCACTTGAATACTTAATTATATATTTATTATCTTTTTTAGTAATTATTATTCCTATAGTTTTATCTTGATTTATTCTTCTTAAATTATTATCTATATAATTCATATATACCTCAATCTGACCAATATGTTCTTTTTTTAACTCTGTTACTTTTAACTCTACTACTACTAAACTCTATATTAAATAGTAATAAATCTATGTAGTTATAAGTATTACCTATTTTTATCTTATATTCATTACCAACATAACTATATCCATTACTTAGTTGTAATAAAAAACTATCTAGATTATTTAATATAGATTCTTTTAAAGCATATTCAGAAAACTTTTCCTTTGATGAAGTCTTTTTAATAATTATTGGATTAGGTATTAAATCTTTTATATCAAGTTCTTGTCGTTTTATAATTTTATTCTTTGTATTATTAGGTAATCTATTATAAGTATTGTTTTTTATTAAATCATGTAATTGTCTCTGAGTTAGGTTTTTATTCTCACACTCATTTAAATAATATATTATCTCATTTATATTTTTAAGTGATAAAACTTCACGATAATGACTCCAACTCAATTTGGAACGCAATGTGTTCCATTTTATTTCATTTAGCATTTCATAGAATTGCCTCATATATCTTAGATTTCTTTCATTATATTTTTTACCAACTTCAATCATTAGTTTATCTGAATACTGTTTAATTATATTTTTACCATATTCTTTACCTGCTTCACTTAATAATCTTCCTATTTTGAAATATACAAATACTTTATTTCTATCTTTTGAATAATCTTTTGCTCTATCATATATTTCACTTTTTATTAATTCTTCTTTTATACTTTTATAATAATCCGTAATTATCACCTCAATTGTATTATACTGAGGTGATACTAAAAATTCTAAAAAAATATTTTTTGTTTCTACTTCTTTTTTTTATAAAAAAAAAGCGATAGGTCTTGCGACCTATCTTCAGGGGGTTCGGTTGAATATACTCTCACTTGATATAATCGTGAGAGATATCAGCATAATATCTCTACTATGCACTTTAATAATATCGAAGAAAAGAAAAAAAGTCAATTGGTTTAAATTAACTTTTTTAAAAACTTTTTCTAATAATTTGTATTCATTGAATTTATAAAGTTTTCTTTTAATTCATCCTTACATTCTTCATCAAGTAAATACTCTTCACTATCTTTTTTGGCTTTAAGTAATATGTTGTAATCATCTTTAATAGATGCGATTTTAAATGTCATATCACCACTTTGTTTAGTACCAAATAAGTCTCCATGACCACGTAATTTAAAGTCTTCTTCACTTATTCTAAATCCATCTGATTCTTCTACCATAACATGAAGTCTTTTAGCATCATTATCACTTATTAAAATACATTTAGATTCATCTTCTCCACGTCCAACTCTACCTCTAAGCTGATGTAGTGTTGAAAGTCCAAATCTATCTGCATCAAATATTACCATAGTAGTTGCATTACTTACATCTACTCCTACTTCTATTACTGTAGTAGATATTAATATTTGAATTTTATTTTGTAAGAATTCTTGCATTATTAATTCTTTAGCTTTACTAGCCATCTTCCCATGAATAATATCTATTTTATAATATTCACCAAATGCAAGTTGCATTTTTTCTTTTAAATCACAAACTGTTGCAAGTTCACCTGATGTTTCGCTTTCTTCTATTAATGGTGCGATAACATATACTTGGTGATGTTTCTTTAATTCTTCTAACATCATTCCAAGTACATCTTTAATTTCAGCACTTGTTTTTAGATAAGTCTTAACAGGTTTTCTACCTACAGGTTTTTCTTTAATAATAGATGTATCCATATCTCCATAAATAGTTAAAGCATAAGTTCTTGGAATTGGAGTTGCACTCATGTATAGGATATCAGGCATTAAACCTTTATTTTGTAGGTTACCTCTTTGGTTAACTCCAAAACGATGTTGTTCATCAGTAATTACAAGACCTAAATTATAGTAATCTACTTCTTCTTGAATTAGAGCATGTGTACCTACTACTATACTTATTTTTCCACTTTCTAAATCTTTATATATTAAAGCTTTATCTTTCTTTAAAGTAGAACCTGTAAGAAGCGCTACTTCTATATTTGTACCTTTTAATATTTCTTTTAAATTATTATAATGTTGAACAGCAAGTATTTCAGTTGGAGCCATTAATGCTGATTGATATCCACACATACTGTTAATATACATCGCTATAAAAGATACGATAGTCTTACCACTTCCAACATCACCTTGTAGTAATCTATTCATTCTGTGACTTGATGACATATCTTTTATAATATCAGTTACTGCTTTATTTTGATCATTTGTTAATTTAAATGGTAAGTTCTCAATAAACTTATTTACTAAAGCTATATCTATATCTCTTTTTATACCAATATTCTTCTTTTTGTTCTGCATCTTTAAATAGTTTATCTTATACATAAACTGAAATAATTCTTCATATTTAAGTCTATATTTAGCTTCTTCTAGTTTTTCATCTGTAGGAGGATTATGTACAATATTTAAAGCTGTTTTCTTGTTCACAAATCCATACTTTTCAATATAACGTTCTGGTATATAATCTTTTATAGTTTTACCATACATAAGTAAAGCCATATTTATATAATTACTTAAGCTTTTTACAGTTAATCCACTGGTACTGTGATAAACTGGTTCTATTTTAACTTTATTAGAAAGTGTTGAAAGTTTTATTTCAGAAGCTGTAATTATATTTTTTGATTTATCATATTTACCTATTACAGTAATACCAGTTCCTACTTCTAAATCTTTCTTTAAGAAAGCTCTATTAAATATAGAAACACCTACTACTCCACTTTGAGTAACAAGTCTAAAATTCATTTTATTAAGTCCTGCTTTAAATCTCATTAAAGGACTTCAGCTAGATTATCTCTTATTAAATAATCATATCTAAAAGGATAATGAGTTACTAAGTCTTCAATAGTATTTATTCCTATTTTTCCAAGTAGTGAAAGTGATTTGGGACCAATTCCTTTAACATCTTTTAATTCGTTCATACGTATCACTTCCTTACCTCGCTTATTGTATCATAAACCACCTCAAAAATCAAACAAAAAGTTAGAATTTTAAATATATTTTTGGTATAATAAGTTAGAGGTGAATATAATAAAATGAAGAAAAAAACATTAATAAACATTATTAAACTTGCAGTAATATTTGTAGTTTTTCTGTTTAGTTCTCTATTTAAACTAATACCTGTATATCTATTTAATATAAATACAAAAAAAGCTAGTACTACTACTCTAACTTTATTAACAATATTTTCAGATATTTGTGTTTTAATCATTGCTTTACTACTATATGGTAAAGAGTTAAAAGCTGAATGGAAAGCATTTAAAAAGAAACCTGGAGAAAATTTTGATATAGCTATTAAATACTATTTTATAGGTCTAGGTATCATGATTGGTTCAAATATAATAATTAACTATTTTTTAAAACTAGGTAATTCTCAAAATGAAACTCTTATTCAAGGTATGATTAAAACATCTCCATGGTTAATGTTATTATTTGCAGGATTATTTGCTCCTATAATTGAAGAAATAGTATTTAGAAAATCTCTTAAAAATGTATTTAAAAATAAGTATTTATTTATATTTATATCTGGATTTGTATTTGGACTTTTACATATTATTGGATATGATTTAAAAACACCACTTGAATTATTATATATAATTCCATATGGTGCGTTAGGTCTTATGTTTGCACTTATGGATTATAAAATAAATTCTACTTATCCATCTATATTTATGCATATGTTTCATAATACCGTATTAACTCTTCTAGCAATATTTTTAAACATGTATTAAACATGTTTTTTTATGCACAAAAAAAGAAGTATTAATTATCAATACCTCTTTCAATCGCACTATCCATTATTCCAAGAACTATTGCAAATACTGTTTGTATTAATACTAGTAATGCATATTCTAACCAGAATGAATCAGTCATAGCACCTCTATAATTAAACAACATGTAAATCATATTAAATATCAAACAACAAAACATATAATTAACTATTACTATAAATATAGGAAGTCTTGTATTAACTAAGAAAAAGTTATAAATAGATAAACAAACTGATTGTGTCATAAAGTAACCTAAACCTATTGATATAATACTCGTAATTTCAAAACTACCAGTTATAAAATAATTAGTAAGTGATCCATATGTCAATAAAACAATAGTTGATATAACAACTGCTTTAACTCCTTCTTTATATCCTAAATCTTTATTAATCGCACAAGATAAAAAGTAAACTGTTGGGAATAATGCACTCATTACACTTATTTTAACCGCATCATAATCAACAAATATTTGTCTTGCTGAATATAAAAACATTAACAATGCACATAATAAAAATGTATATGCTCTATATAATTGTTTAACTGTTATTTCTTGTTCTTTAATTATTTCTTCTTTCTTTTTTCTTCCCACACTAAACACCTCTATTCTAATAAAAGTATAACACATGTAAACTTAATTTAAAACTATATTTTACATTATTATTTTTCATGATAAAATTATTATAGGTGATACTATGATTACACGTGAAGAATTAAATAAAGATATTCATGAGGAAATTGAATATGAAGAAAAAAAAGAAAAAAGAAAAAAGGTTGCAAAAATAATATTTAAAGTATTATTAATTATTTTTATAACTACTCTTTCTTTTCTACTTTATAATTATCATGTAACAACAAGAGGATTATCAGTAAGAGAAAAAAGAATTATTGTTAATAATATACCTGATAATTTTAATGGTTGTAAAATAATTCATTTTGGTGATTTACATTATGGTTCAAATATATTTATAGATGAAGTAAAAACTTTAGTAGAAAAAGTCAATGAAAGAAAACCAGATATAATAGTATTTACTGGTGATTTAATTGAAGAAAAGTATAAAATAAAGAATAATGAACAAGAAAAATTAATAAAAGAACTTAGTAAATTAGATGCAGAACTTGGAAAATATGCAGTTAGTGGAGATGAAGATAATAGTAACTTTAATACTATTCTTACTCAAGCAGGATTTACAGTTCTTGACAATAATTATGATCTAATCTATAAGGATTCTAATAATCCTATATTAATAACTGGTTTATCAAATAAAAATATGGATATTAAAAAAGCATTTAATTATTATGAAGATGAAAAAAATAATAAAGAAATAACTAATATATTAATTATGCATGAAGCTGACATATTAGATAAAGTTAAAGATAAATATAATGTTGATATAGCTCTTAGTGGTGGTAATCTAAATGGTATGATATATATACCTAAAATTGGAGGACTTGTAACTAGAAAAAATGCTAAAAAATATACAAAAGAATATTATGAAGTTGGTAATACAAAACTATTTATAACAAGTGGTGTTGGAACAGATAATATAGGAGTAAGATTATTCACAAGACAAGGTATTAATTTTATAAGATTAGCAAAAAAGAAATAATAATTATTTCTTTTTTATTTTTACATATATACTTCTATTACCTATTAATTCATCATTTAGATATATTTCTATATTACCTATTTTTTGATTATTAACATAATTAGACATTTTATTTATTTTTATAATAGTTTTAACCTTATCTTTTTCTTCTTCTGAAAGTGGATATCTAAAAGATTTTTTTATATAGATTTCATCTTTAATTAGTTTATTATTCGAAATACTCTTCTTATCTACAATTACATAGTTTTTATATTTATTAAATATATAGTTATCTAAATTTATATGATTTTGATAATGATTGGAATCTTTTAATGAGACTGTTGTAATTCTTAAATTATCTTTTTCTGCAGTAGATACTAATGTTTTACCTGCACTTGGGGTATATCCTGTTTTACCTCCAGTTGCATATTTATACATTTTTAAAAATTTATTTCTGTTATACCATAGATATGATTTATTATTTGATTGAACTTCATATTTATATGTAGATGTAATAGCTCTATAAGTTTTTGATTTTTTATAAATATATCTTGAAAGAATTGCCATATCATGAGCAGTTGAATAGTTTTTAGTTTTTTCATCTAAACCATGTGAATTACTAAATATTGTATTATTCATTTCTAATTCTTTTGCTTTATTATTCATTAGTTTTACAAATTCTTTTTCATCTTTACTAATATTATTAGCAATAACAACAGCTGCATCATTACCACTTCTTAGTATTAATCCATATAGTAAATCTTTTAATTTCATTTCTTCTTCTACTTCTAAATATATATTAGTTCCATACATTTCAAGTATTTCATCACCTACTTTATATACATCATTTAACTTACCTTCCTCAAGAGCAATAGTTGCAGTCATAATCTTAGTAATTGATGCGATTAATCTTTTTTCATTCATGTTTTTTTGATATAGAATTCTACCACTATCTATATCCATTACAACACTAGATTTAGATGTATCATTAAATGCTGAAACATTTATAGGAATTATAATTAAAAGTATTACTAATACAATAAAGTTTTTTTTCACATATATCACCTAAAATAATATATGTTTTTATTTTTAATTTATAAATAAAAAAGGATTATCCTCTATATAATCCATGTATTTTTTCTCTATCAGTATCACTTATTTCATCAAGCACCCATTTTTTATTTTCTTTATGTAAAGTAAATACTATTTCATTTTTTATTCTATCATTTACTTTTGTCATTTCTTCTATTTTATAATCCCAGTATTTTTTTAAATCTAGTTTTCCATCTCCTGTTTTGAATTTTTTTTCATTACTATCAAAATAAGCTTCACTTTTATTTAAAGCATTTCTATAATCATACGTTTCTACTTCTACCGTTACATTAGCATTATTATCATTTATATTTTTATTTTTTATCTCATATGATAAATTTTGATACTGTTTTTCCATTAGAGATTTATAATTACTTTTTTGTTCATCTGTTAAATCATTTCTATTTTCTATAATTAAATCTAATTGATTTAAAACACTACTATCCATGCTTTGATACTTTTCTAGAAAATTTTCTACTTTAGCAGTTGGTGTAGTTGACATATTTTTACATCCGATACAAGTTAATATAATTAAATTAAATACTAAAATTATTTTTTTCATATATTCCTCCATTTATATATTGGAGATTATTTATATTTTTATACAAAAAAAATCAACTTTCGTTGATTTATTTAAACATTTGTGCATTTATAGAAGGAACTACAGGTTGTGCTTGTTGTGTAACCATTTGTTGAAGTTCTGCTTGTTTTTTAGCTTCTTCTTCAGCTGGTGTCTTTTTAAACATAGATTCATAAATCTCATGTAATTCTGCTTCTTTTTGAGCTCTTAAAGTAGTTAATTCTTTAATTTTTGCATCTAGATCTTTTATTTCACTTGATACTTTCTTAGCATTTTCTCTTTTTTCTTCTAAATCATTACCACTGTTTGCTTCTTTTGGAGCATCAGTATTAACAGGTTGTTGTTCAACTGTAGGTACTGCAATTACTGGTTTTTCAATTGCAGGAATTTCAAGATTTACAGATGCTTCTTGTTTCTTTGTTATATCAAACATTTTTATATTATTAACAATATCACCTTGTGTTACAAATAAACTACATTTATCAGCTTCTACTTTAGCATAATTATCAATTGGTGGATTATTTTTTGCAGTATCAACATTTAATGTATAACTACAACGTTCAAAATAATCCATTGATTCTTTGCTCATATCACCACTAAATAATTCTTTATCAAAGTCTAATTGTTTAGCTGCATTAACAACTTTATCAAATTCACTACCTAATGTTGAATCTTTAACTACAGTAGAGTCTTTTCCTAAATCATAATTATCTAAATTACTAACTTGTTTTCCTAAATCTTTTTGACATTTAGCTTTTAACATTTCTGTAACTAGATATAGTGGTACTTTTGAATCTTCACTATTATCATTTTTAGTTGGGAAAGTTCCACCTAAAATGCTATTTTTTACATCTTGAGGTGCCTTTTTATCTATACCATTTATCATACCTAAAAGACAAACTACATCATCTATATATGCATGATGTATTTCATCATTTGATGCTAAACTAGTATTATCATCTACTAATTTTGAAAAATGATATTCTACAAACTTACGAGTATCTTCTGGGTTTGGTAAATAAGCCTTTTCCATTTGAAAATTCAAAAATTTAGTACTTGGACAAACCTTTATTAAATGATCTGGTCCAGATAATTGTTTAAATACATCTGACTTAAAAACTTCTACTCCATTTTCATCTACAATTTTACCTTCACTATTACGTACCATATATACACCTCTATCCTATTAATAGGATAACACAAAATGACATTTTTGAAAACAAAAAAATTCATTTTTATTTTTTTTATTATATTTATGTGATACAATTATATTGGTGATATGTATATGTTTAATATTTTAGCTATGTGCGATGATTATATTTTAGGAAATATTTTGAATATAGTTAAAAAAACTATCGATATTTTAGGTATAGTTGTTCCAATATTATTAATTATAGGTGGTAGTATTAATATTGCTAAAGGTGTATTCAATCCAGAAGATAAAAAAGCTGTAAAAAAGGTTGTTAATCAATTTGTAAGTGCTGTTATTATTTTTCTATTACCTTTCGTAATTAATACAACAATGAAAATAATTAGTGTTGCAAATGATGATACAACAAGTGTTGGTATACATGATACAGGTAAAGTTGAAAGATTTGACTTAGCTACTTGTTGGAATAATATAAGAACTACAAAGATTGATTATACTGCTTCCTTTGATAGTTCAGTAAAGAAAACATCTGATGCAATACAAAAGGAACTAGAAAATAATAAATATGAACAAATAATTCAAAATTATTGGAAAAAGAAAGAAGAAGAAAAACAAAAACAACAAAATAATAACAATAGTAACAACAATAACTCATCTTCTAACGTTCAAGCTCAAACATTCAATAAAATTGTTTTAATTGGTGATTCAAGATTTGCTGGTTCTGATCAGTGGTATAAAATTGGAAATGAAAAAACTGTATACATTGCTAAAGGTGGTACAGGATTACAATATATTAAAGATCAAATGACTAACATAAAAAAATATGATAATGAAAATGCTGCTTTTGTAATTAACTCTGGAATCAATGATAGAGGTATAGTAAATAGTTATATTTCATATTTAAATGAACAAGCTAAAACATTTAAGGGAAAAGTATATTATTTATCAGTTAACCCTGTTGAAGAAAGCAAACAACAAGGCAGTCCATACTATACAACAAATCAACAAGTTAATACTTTTAATGATAAAATGAAAAGTGGCTTAGATAGTAAATATATTACATATCTTGATAGCAATTCATATTTAAAATCTAAAGGCTATAATACATCAGATGGTATTCACTATGATAAAGAAACATCTCAAAAAATATTTGATTTTATAACACAATACGTGAAATAAGCTTATAGCTTTTTTCTTTTAGAAAATAAATAATTTAAGGAGTGATAATATGAAGAAAAATGTATTAACAGGCTTACGTCCTACAGGTAATCTTCATTTGGGACATTATTTTGGAGCTTGTGGTAATTATTTAAAATTACAAGATGATTATAATTTCTTTTTAGAAATTGCTGATGTACAAGCTTTAACTGATAATTTTAATAATCCTGAAAAAGTTAGAAAAAATACTAAAGAAATAACAATGGATTTACTTGCTATAGGAGTTGATCCTAATAAAGTTAATTTCTTTTTACAATCACAAATACCAGAAATAGCAGAACTTACTGTTTACTACTCTAATTTAGTAACAGTTTCTCGTTTACAAAGAAACCCTACTGTTAAGACAGAAATGGCTCAAAAGAAAGAACTATTTGGTAATAATGGAGAAAGTATTACCTATGGTTTCTTAGGATACCCTGTAAGTCAAGCTGCTGATATTACTGCTTTTAGTGGAGAACTTATTCCAGTTGGAGAGGATCAACTTCCCCTACTTGAACAATGTCGAGAAATAGTTAGAAAATTTAATTCTATTTATGGTGAAACTTTAATTGAACCAGAACACTTGTTAAGTGATACTAAAAGAGTTAAAGGATTAGATGGAAATGAAAAAATGGGCAAAAGTTTAGGTAATGCTATTTTCTTAGTTGATAGTGAAGATACTATTAAAGAAAAAGTTATGAAAGCAGTAACTGATCCAAATAAGATTAAAAAAGATGATAAAGCTAATCCAGATGTATGTATGGTTTATTACTATCACAAACTACTTAATAATAATGTAGAAAAAGTATGTAGCGAATGTAAAAAAGGTGAACGTGGATGTGTAGCTTGTAAGATGGAACTTGTTAATGCAATTAATAAGTTATTAAAACCAATACAAGAAAAAAGAAAATACTATGAAGAGCATCCTGAAGAAGTAGATAGAATTTTAAAAGAAGGTACTTTAAAAGCTCAAGAAGAAGCTAAAGAAACAGTTAAAAAAGTTAAAAAAGCTATGATGATTGATTATGACATATAAAAAGAATGTATAAATTAATATACATTCTTTTTAATTTACTTTTCTTTTAAATTCTTCTAATGTTGTATCACTAAGTATTGAATATCTTGGTACTTTATACTTATCATTATTTCTTGTTGCTTTAACATTACCGCTTTCAAAAGCAAGTTTAAATCCTACATCTTTAACTGCCTTTATAGCAGTATCACTATAATTATAGAATGGATAACAGAATGCAGTACTATCTTTTATAACATCAATAGATTTTTGTAAATCAGCTTTAGCTTCTTCATAGCTAGCACAAATAAGTTGACCTTTTCCACATGTTCCATAATTATGCATATCATATGTATGAGACTGAATATCTAAATTATTTGAACGATAGTTTTCTATATCCCACCATCCAGCTATTAAAAATAGTGTTGCATGCATATCATATTCTTCTAATACTGGAATTAATATATTACCATTTTGTTTACCAGTACCCATCGCACCATCATCAATTGTTAATAAAACACTCTTTTCAGGTAATTCAATCTCACCATACATCCACTTATAGAATTCATCCATAGTAAGTGTCTTAAATCCATTATCTCTTAAATAATCAAGTTGTTCTCTAAATTTACTTTCTTTTAAACAAATAATCTCATTACATGCTTCACCTTTATCAGGATTATAGAAAAAGTGATAATTTAATACAGCTACTTTATTAGTTGTTTTTTCATAATAAGGTTTACCTTCTAACATTTTAGAAAATAATTCTAATGAAATATTATCTGTTATAACATATCTATTATGACTATTTCTATTAGATGGTTCATTATTATCTTTAAATTTAATACTATTATCATCAAGTACTATATTTAATTTAGATTCTTTGTTAATACCTTTTATTTCATCTGTTAGATTACTAGTCATAAGAAGTACATAATTACCTTTAATCCTAATATTACCTTTAGTATACTCTTTATATTCATCTAAAGTTAGACTCTCATATTTATTATCAGTTAGATGTTTTATTTCTTCTTTTATCTTATCAATACCTACACCATCATATTTAAAAACACTTATATAACTATTTTCTTGTTCTTTTGTATTTTCTTTATTTTCTAACTTATCATCTTTATCTCTTTTTAGACCAAATAAAGTACCTAAATAATTAACATAGTAATATTTATCATCCATATACTCTATTGGTAAAGAAAGCTCTTTATTTAGTTTTAAAACAAGTTTATCATTGTTATAAAATTCCATCTTTTTTCTTTTAATATTATTATTAAATACTAAATACTTATTTTTAAATTCTTTACCTTTAGTCTTTTCTACATCTTTATAATAAACATAGAAGTCTCCATTTTGTACTTTATAATACTCTTCTTCTTCACTTTTTCTTTTTGCTAAGTTAATAACAACATCTTTTTTTATAGAACCTATACTCTTCTTTTTAGAATCATATATATTACTATCTTTAGTTACTATTACAGTATCTCCATAATTATTCTTGATTCTATTTTTCATAATTAAATAAGTTGCTAAAACTCCACAAGAAAAAAGTATTACAAGTATAATACTAATTATTATAATTGGTTTCTTTTTTACCTTTTTTCTTTTCATATTTCACCTTTAAATAAATATATCTTTTTCTTTATTATACATCGGTTTAAATATTTTTGTACCCTTAAATTTTTCTATTTCTACTACTTTACCTTCTTCTAAACTTTTTTTAACATCTATTATTCTTTGATTTTTAGATCCTCTATAGTATATATCTAAGCTTTTTTCTTCTATCAAGAATCTTCCATCTACTAAAACATCTACTTCTTCAAGTAGTTTTTTCATATTTTTATTTTCCATTATTTCTTCAAAGCGATAACCACTATAACACCATACATTCATTCCTAGTTTATGTGCTTCTTTAGCTATTTCTAGACATTGTAGAGGTTGAGCCATTGGGTCACCTCCAGAAAGTGTTATTCCATCTTGTCCTTTTAGTTCTCTTAATTCTTCTTTTATTTCTTCTATATCTTCAAGAAAACCACCTTTAAAGTCATGTGTTTGTGGATTGTGACAAAAAGGACAGTCATGAGGGCATCCTTGTGTCCATACTACTGTCCTTATTCCTTCTCCATCTACTATACTATCGCTTTGTAATGTACTTGCTAAGCGAATTTTCATTATTATTTTCCTTTAGCAGTTTTTTGTTCAGGGCAAAGTCCTGCAGTAGAATGTTTTACACGATCATGTTCTTCAGCTCTTTTACCATTGTTAAAACGATCAACAGTTCCTACTAGATATCCTGTGATTCTTCTAATTCTTTCAAATCCTACGCCTTCTCCTACTTTTCTTTCTTCACTTTTCATAATTAATTCCTCCTTCTTTTTTTATCTTCCAAAACAAGTTAGACTTGCATTTTTAACTCTTTCAACACTTACACCCTCGTTTTCATGTCTTCCACATCCTGGACAAACATCACCAATTACACCAGTGTAACCACATACTGGATCACGGTCTACTGGGTGGTTAATAGCTCCATAACCAATTCCTTCATCATGCATTACACGAACTATTTTTTCGAATGCTTCTACGTTAGTAGCTGTATCTCCATCAAGTTCGATATAACTTATATGACCACCATTTGTTAATGCATGGTATGGACCTTCTATCTTTAATTTATCAACTATAGAAATATTGTAATATACTGGAACATGGAATGAATTTGTATAATAATTTCTATCTGTTACTCCAGGTATAATTCCATATATTGATTTATCAATTCCTGTAAATCTTCCACTTAATCCTTCAGCTGGTGTTGCGATAAGTGAGAAGTTTAATTTATATTCTTGAGCATATTTATCTGCTCTTTTTCTCATAAATTCAACTATTTCATAACCAAGTTTTTGAGCTTTTTTACTTTCACCATGATGTTCACCAATTAATGCTTTTAATGTTTCAGCAAGACCAATAAATCCAAATGTTAAAGTTCCATTTTTAAGAACTGGTCTTAATCTTGAATTATTCTTAAGTCCTTTTGAATCTATCCAAACTCCTTGTCCAAGTAAGAATGGGAAGTTATAAACCTTTTTACTACATTGAATTTCGAAACGTTCAAGTAATTGATCTCTTACTAAATCCATTGTTTCTCCTAATTCTTTGTAGAATCCTTCCATATCAGTCTTACCTGATACAATACCATGTTTAATACCTAATCTAACTAAGTTAATTGATGTAAATGATAAGTTACCACGACCAGAAACTATTTCTTTATCAGGGTTAGCAACGTTTGCCATAACTCTTGTACGACATCCCATGTAAGCTATTTCTGTACGATAATCACCTGGTTTATAATATTGTTTATTGAAAGGTGCATCTATAAATGAGAAGTTAGGGAATAATCTCTTTGCTGACACCTTACATGATAATTTAAATAAATCATAGTTAGGTTCTCCTTCATTATAGTTTATACCTTCTTTTACTTTAAATATTGAAATTGGGAATATTGGAGTTTCTCCTTTTCCAAGTCCAGCATCAGTAGCTAGTAAGTAATTTTTAATTACCATTCTTCCTTCACAAGAAGTATCAGTTCCAAAGTTAATTGATGAGAATGGTACTTGAGCTCCAGCTCTTGAATGCATTGTATTTAAATTATGAATAAATGCTTCCATTGCTTGATATGTAATTCTATCTGTTTTAGCAAAGGCTTTTTTATAAGCAAATTTAAATATTCTTTCTACTTCTTCACTATTTTCATAGAATGATTTAAATTCTTCTATATCAAATTCAATGCTTGTTAATTTATCTATTTGTTTAACAATATTATCAAATTTAATTAATCCAATAAATCCTTCTAATTCTAAATAATCATATAGCATTTGTTTAAATTGTTTTTTAAATGTTTTTAATACTCCAGGAGCCATGAAATAATCAAATGCAGGAAGACTTTGTCCACCATGTTGATCATTTTGATTTGATTGAATTGCAATAGCTGCTAGTGCTGAATAACTCATTATGTCGTTAGGGCATCTTAAATGTCCATGTCCAGTTGAGAATCCATCTTTAAATAATTCATTTAAATCTATTTGACAACAAGTAGTAGTTCCCATTGGTAGGAAATCCATATCATGAATATGAATTAAACCACTATCATGTGCTTCTGCAAATCTATTTTGCATTTGATAACTTTTAGCAAATTCTTTAGCAAGAGTTGAACCATATTGAAGCATTGTTCCCATTGCTGTATTTCCATCAACGTTTGCATTATCTCTTTTTAAATCTTCATCTTTAGCATCTTTAAGTGTTAACGCTTCAATTGCTTTTGTTAATTTATGATATCTAGCTTTAAATATTTTACGAGACTCATTTCTTCTTTCTCTATAAGTTGCGAATGATTCTTTAACATCTCCATATCCTAAACTATCTAAATTCTTTTCTATTAAATCTTGAATATCTTCTATTTTAATAAATTCTACTTTTTTATAATCTTTTTCAATATCTTTTAAAACTGCTTCATATACTTTATTAGCATCTTCAACAGTATATTCATTTTCTTGAACTAAACCATCAAATCCTTTTTTAATTGCTACTGCGATTTTTTCACCTTGGAAAGAATCTTTTTTACCATCTCTTTTTACTACTTTAAGATTTGGATTTTCTTTAATTATAGTACTCATAAACTTACCTCCAAACTGCCAATACTTTGTACTTCTTACACTTTGATTTTAAGATAACATTTTTCATTTTGCAATACTATTTTTTATGTTTTTTTTTACCAATTTTCTAAAACCCTTATTTTACGTTGTTTTGTGAAAAAATTTTTTTGTTCGATTTACGACAATTTACACTTTTTTTAAAAAGTTATAGTTTAATTTTTTGTTAATTTCTTTATTTTCTAAACAACCTCAAAAATTAAAATCATTGAAAAATAAAGAAAAAATAAAAATAGGTTGTTTTGAAAATTTGTAAATACCTATTTTTGCTTTTTTATATTTTCTTATCTTTAATACTATCAAAGTCATAAAACTATTGAAAAATAAAGAAAAAATAGTACTGTAAAATAACACTATTTACATGTACTATTATAAGACAATTTTAATATGTAATTTAACTTATTTCTTACTGGTGAATTAATCTTATCTAGATCATTAATTAATCTTTCTAATTTTTCTTTATTTGAGGTCTTATCTTCATTAAAACATTCATTATATAAATACTTAATTTTTTCATATTTTCTACTTTTATAACTGTACTTTAAATCCTTAATAATATAATTCCTATTCTTTTCTTCTTTTCTTGTTAAATATAGTCTATCTTTTTTATCATTAATAATAGTATATTCTATCTTATAATTATCCAACTGCATACTTAACTCTAATATTTCTTGTTCTTCATCTAATAATAATGAACTTTTATATTCAACACTACCTTCTTTATTAAATAAAAATGCATATACTCTATTTCCTTCAGTTAATAAACTAGAATATTCTATTTTCTTTTCATTATTTGAAAATAATATAGTTTTATCTTTAATTATATCTAAAAACTTTTTTGATACTTCAATATCATTATTCAATAAATCATCTATAGTTTTATAATCAACTAAAAAAAGAGGAATTCTTTTAATATGTTCAATATCATCATTATTATTCCATTCAAAAACTTCATATATTCTATTACTATCTATAAAATTAACTAATATATCATATGCATATGTCATATTTTCTTTCTCCTTATAAATATAGTAATTATAATTAATAACAATCCAATAAAAAATGTATAACACTCTATATGTTTGAAAATAAAAAATTTTAATTCTTTAAAATCATAAAAAAAATTAAAAAGACTTGTATATAGTATTATATAAAATAGTCCTATACTAGTTAGGATGAAACCTAATATAAATATTATAATTTTATACAAAACTATCACCATTTAAATTTATGACTAATACAGTTATAGTATACTTTTAAATATTTGTTTTATACATAAAAATACCGATTATTCTAAATCGGCATTTTCTAATTTTTTTAACTCTACTCTATTAATTGATTCAAATTTCTTAGAAAGTTTATCTGTTGTAATTGAAAAGTTTTCTACATCTTTATTGACTGTTTGAATACTTCTAGATAGTTTGTCCCATCTTTCTTTATAACGAGTAAACTCTATTCCTAATTTATTTAATTCTTCATGAATAATTTGAGTATATTTATCTCTTTCAATATTCTTAATAATCATTTCAACAACAGTAAGCGTTGAAATTAATGTAGTTGGGCTTGTAATCCATACTCGTTTTTTATAAGCATAATCTATTATATCTTGATGATATGCATTTATTTCAGCAAATATAGCTTCTGCAGGTAAGAATAATATTGCTTGATCACTAGTTTCACCTGGTATTATATATTTACTACTAATCGCATCTATATGTTTCTTAACATCATTTTTGAACATCTTTTCATAAACATTTCTTTCTTCTTTATCAATTTTATGATCTAACATCTTTTGATAGTTCTCAAGTGGAAATTTAGAATCTATAGCGATAGTTCCTAAAGGTTCTGGTGCGAATAAAACAGAATCAGCTATAACACCTGTAGACATAGTATATTGCATTCTGTAAATCTTATCATTTTTATCTCCAAAGATAGTAGATAAAATATGATGTAAGTTAACTTCTCCAAATATACCTCTACTCTTTTTATCAGTTAAAATACTTTCAAGAGAAACTATATCACCTGATAATGTTTCTATTTTCTTTTGGGCTTCATCTATTTTACTTAATCTTTCTAAAACATTAGTAAATGTTTTATTAGTCTTTTCAAAATTTTGATCAAGTCTTTCATTTACTTTTTCATTAATAATCATTAATCTTTTTTCAACATTATCATTTAAAGTATTAAAATCTTTTGTTAAATTACTATTTAATCCATCTTTAAATTCACTTAACTCTTTCATAACAGAAACTTCAAACCTTCCAAGTCTTTCTGTTATATTAGCATCATTAATACCTTCTTTTCTACTATTAATAATAACTATTATTAGTAAAATAATAACTACTACTAATAATCCAATTACTACATATAACACATTATCACCTTCTAACTTATTTCACTATAACACATTATTACTTTTTATTCAAATATGAATTAAAACCACCAACTAAATTATAAACTTTATAACCTTTACTATTTAAATAATTAACTACTCTTTTACTTCTATTGCCATAATCACAATATATAACATATTCATTATTCATATCTAAATAATGTTTAGGATTCATCAATAATTTATTTTCTAAAATATTAATACTACCAGGAATATGATCTATTAAATATTTGTATTTAGCTCTTATATCTATTATTATTTTATCACTACTAAGATCTTCAATTAATATATTCATAACTTCACCTCTAAAGTAGTATATGAAAAAGAATAGTACAATGTACTATTCTATTACGTAAGGTTTTTCTTGAGTTCCTTTACCACTACTAAATGTAGTATTACTTCCTAAATGAATTACAGGTCTTAATCCTGCATATATATATGCAGAAGTTTCTTCAACTTTTCCAGATGAAGTTACTAAATATACTTCATAACTATTATTTGCATTACCTGTAGCTAACCACCAACCATCAGTTGGTTCAGATAAATAATTATAATTTTGACAAGATTTAGAAGCAGGATTCTTACATTCTGGATCAATGCTTGCATTCATATATTCAGATATTGTTAATAAACCTACTTTAGTATTATCTAAAGTCTTTTGGCATTCATAAGCATTATTAGTTACTGTATTATTAATATTTACTTTTCCAATACATAATTTGAATGGTTTTAACTTTTTAACACTAGTAGTTGGTAATAATAATTCATTATACTTTGTACTTCCTGTTCTAGCTGCTTCATATATATCATTAAGTAAATCTTTCATTCTACTCTTTTCATAATCATTGTATCCAGTATTATATTGCATATCAACGTTATATCTGTTATCCCAAGCATGTTCATAATCATAGAAACCATTTAATATTAAAACTATATCTTTATTAGAATCTATTTTAACAACACGCCATAATCTATCACCAAATTTTACATAGTTATTAACTTTTTCTCCACGATACACATATTCATTATTCATACGATATAGTCCTGCATCTTTATCAACAATCTTATTAGATTCAGTTAATTGTTTATATAAAACTTTTGAACTATAATTGTCTCCACAATCTAAATATGAACTATAAGAATAATCACCACTATGATTTTCAACAGTTACACTTCCTGAGCATGATTTAAGTTTTGCATAATCTTCCATGTAATTTAGTTTTATCAATTGACTTAGAGTAACTTCATTACTTCTACCATCAGTAGGTAATTCTTTATTATTAACTTTATAATAATTTTTAGCAGCAGCAATCATTTTATTCTCATAAGCAGAATAATCACTACTAGTTTTTGATGAATCAACAGATAATAACCATAATACTATTATTAGTAGAAAAATAATTATTATTGAAAATATTAATATTTTTTTAATTGGTATTCCTACTACACTTTTAGTTTTAGTTGTTGTTACTACTTCATCTTCATCATATTCTGTTTTTAAAGCTTCTATTAACTCTTCATTTTTATTTTCTTTTGGATCTATCATTTAAAACTCCTCCTTCTAATTATCAAAAAAGTCATCAAAGAACTCTTCATCTTCATCGTCATCATCTAAATTGAATACGACTGATTCATTTTTCTTTTTCTCTTTTGGTTCTTCTTCTACTGTTGCATCAATAATTTCTTCATCATCTTCTTCAGAAACAGGTTCAACTTTAGCTATTGTTTCTTCTTTTTTCTTTTCTTCCTCTTTCATCTTTTCTTTTTCTTTTCTTTCTTCTTCTTCAAGTTCAGCAATCTTTTGGTCAATTTTCTTTACCAAACTGTCAATATCTAAACCATCTGAAGATTCTTTTGGTTCGAAAGGATTTTTCTCCATAGAAGAAGGTCTTGGTCTTTCTCTATTAAATGGTGAATCTTCATTCATACCCATAAATGGTGGGAACATACCTCCTCCCATTTGTGGTTTGAACGGCATATTCTTCATTGGTATATCATCATCGTCATCATTTTCTGCTGCATTCATCATTTCAAGTAATTTTCTTTTCTTTTCATTTTTAACAAATTCTTTTATATCAAATACATTAATTGGTAATTTATTTCTAACTGGGTATTTTGCTTTTGGATATTTTTTACCCCAATTAATTGCATAGTTAGGAGTAAATTTAGTTTTAAATGGTGACATACGAAGTCTCATTATGATTACTTCGTTTTCTTTCATCTTTTGTAAATCTGTAACTGTAACTAATGGTGTTGAAGCTGTTTTATCATCTTTCTTTGATTTTACTTCTCCACACATTTTACTTATTTCTTCTAGAGCTTTTAATTCTGTTGTAACTAAGTAAATTGTATTACCACAGTTACCACGTAATGTTTCAGCTTGTTCTTTTCCATAAACTTGTTCAAGTTGAGCAAAGTTTTGAATAATCATTGTAAATCTAATTTGACGTGATCTAGCTGCAGTAATCATAGTTGTAACATCTTTTAAAGGTGGCATGTTTGCAAACTCATCAAGTAAGAAATTCGTACGTACTGGAAGTTTACCACCATGATCTTGAGCAACACTAATTAGTGTTTCATAAATCTGTTTTAATAATATTGTAACTAATGAGTGATATGTCTTCTTTTCATCTTGAATAACAATGTATACTATAGTTGGTTTTTCACCAATACTTCTTAAATCTATATCACTATGCGAAAGCATTTCACTTAAGTTTTCACGAGATGCGAATAATTGAATCTTTTGTCTAAATACTGATAAAATACTTTGTTTAGTTTCACTAGCAGCCATAACTGTACTGTTAGCTTTTATGTAAGATGCTCCTGTTGGATCTTTACCTTGGAAGTATTCTTTAATATAAGTAGACCCACCAAATTTATCTTCACCAATACTTGTAGTTAAACTAATACTATTAATATTTATTTCATTAGGTTTAGCATCCTCAAATAATCCTAGTGCAACACCTGAGAAATAATCTGCAGATGTTTTTTCCCAGAATGGATCTGAACCTTTATTATTTTCATCATATAAGATATTAAGAGCTAAGTCATCTAGTAACTCTATTGCTTTATCTTTATTATCTTCTTTATATAATTTATATGGTAAATCCATTGGATTCCATGAATTACCATTTTGAGGATCACGGAAATTTAATAAGATAACATTATATCCTCTATCTCTTAGCATATTAGCTGTTTCTTCATAAATTTCACCTTTAGGGTCAGTAATAATCATTGATTCTCTTTTTTTAGCTAAAATCTTAACTGTTGGAAATATAACTGTCTGTGTTTTACCAGAACCAGTAGCACCAATAACTAATGTATGGTTTTCACCATTATCTACATATATCTTCTCACCTTTATATAATAATGGTATTCCAGCAGCATTAGAATTCTTATCATTTATATTAACTGAAGCAACATTCTTGCTATTAATAATTTCTTTTTCTTTAGCCCATCTAGAATAACCTTTATCCTTCTTTTGAGTTGAAAAACCTATTCCTTTATCAAACTCAAATATATAAGATTTTACACTAAATATTATTCCACCAGCTGCTAAAATATAGAAAACAATAGTTGCTTTAATATATTCAGCAGAAAAAGCAGGAAGTGGATTAGGTCCAGCAAAAGTACCTTTACTTGCAAAAGTTGATATATTAACTACTAGTACTGCAACAATATATAAAAGGAATAATGCAAAGACACCTACCATCCATAAATCATCTGAATCAATACGTAATTTCAATTTCATATTATGACCTCTTTCTAGTGAAATATTATATCACATTTATTTAATATAAAGCAATAATTCATACTTATTATCACTGTTTTTATAAACTCCATATTCATTGTTATTACTATAGCTATAATAACCACATTTAGTAATAATATTAACATCATTACTATCTTCTATTTTTATTAATCCAAGTAAAGTTGCTGAACACATAGAATATCTATTTTTAGCTTTAACAACATTCTTATATATGAAGGTAGTTTTATTATTATCTTTAACAAAAATTAAACTATATGCATTACTATTTACAGAATAAGCAAACATATTAGATATAACAAATAATTCTTCTTTATTGTCATCATTATCAAAATCATAAGTTACTTTATAACCTCTAAGATAATTATTTAAATCACTATTTGATACTCCTTCTTTTAAAAGAACAGAATGTATATAGTTATTATCTTTATCAGTTAGTTCTTCTTTATCAAACTCTATAAATTTAGATTTAATTCTTCCACCTAAATACAAGCTTTCCTCTGTTGTCGTAATAGAGTTCCTTTCTTTATCCTTTTCTTCAAACAAATAGAATTTATTGTCTGTTATATATAATGAATAATTTCCCTTCTTTTTTCCTTCTTCGAATACATCAAACTTATCCCAATCATATTTTTCATAATCTTTTGGTAACACTTGTTTCCATTTATCTTTAGAATAAGTAATCATTCTATCTTTGTTTAAAACAATATCAACAGAAGGTGCTTTTCCACCTATTATTCCAAGAAAATATAATACTAATAATATTACCATAATTAATATGAAAATTATAATTATAAAAATTGTAACTTTTTCATTAGAACTTTTATTTTTCACAAGCACCCTCCTATTTTAAATCTAATACTGAAATTCCTACACAACTACTTACTGGATATACATCATATACATTCTTTTGACTACGTCCTGGATCTACCATTTGTATATTATCATTTGTTAATCCAGTTACTGCAACCCAGTGTCTACCATTATCTAGATGTAATAATACATAATATCCTTGATCTGTATATTTTTTTATTGTATTAATTTGTTCTTGTTTGTTATTACTTAATTCAACATAATTAACAGCTTTATTGAATCCAGGAACTATACTTTTTATGTTACTTTCTCCACTACCTGTTAAACTACCACCACTATCAAATGAATTAGATGATTTATTTAATTCAGTAACTAATGTTCCAGGATTAAAGTTAGCAAGATTTGTTTTGATACCACTTCTAGCTACTTGAATAGCAATAGAAGTAACATAACATCCATGAGAACCTATTGTTCTTCCACTATTTCCAAGTGGTATATTTTTCCAAGGAGCATCACCATTTTGTCTCCAAGTGGACCAATCACCTGATTCAGCAGTTTGACAAGAATCTCCTGTTCCACCATTAGAAACTCTTATTATTTTACCTGGACGCCCTCCGCCCCAAGCATCACCTTTTACAAATGATGAAACATTATATACTTTACCACCTCTAGATGATGTCCAGTTAGATGTATCTCCACAATCATACCCCCATACAGAACCATCTGATCTTATTTCAGCAATAATATTCATATGTCCATTATTATTACCTGGATCTCTAACTAAAATATCACCTGGTTGTAATTTACTAGTAACATCTTCTCCTGCAGCAACTGGTATTTCAGTCCAACCATATTTAGCATGTAAATCTGTAGTTACAAACCATTGTGTTACTTTTTGATATCCACCAAAATCTGAATATCCATATTGATATAATACCCAATCTACATAAGTACTACAATCAATATGTCTACCATCAACTGGTATTTTATTACCGTTTGTATATACATAATTACCATCAGTAACTTGTTTCCATAACTCATGTGCGATAGTTAAGAATGATGAATTTTTAGTAGTTGTTGTTGATGTCGAACATGAGGCATTTTTTATTTGCTTTATTTGCTTATAATGTGTCATAAGGATTTCAACATAATCCTTACCTTGTTTAGCCATATTATTCCAAGCATTTTGATCTTTTGATGTATATGCTAAATGTACTAATCTATTATTTTCATCAACAGCAACCATTCCCATAGTTTCTTTCCAATAAGTTCTTATTGGAGCTGTTTGTGATAGAGGTTGTATCTTAGCACCTGGATGATTAGTACCTAAATATGATACATAACATTCACTATAATTATTTGGATTTTGGAAATAAGGTCCATCAGCAGAACATCCTTTATCAGCACTACAGAACATCTGATCAGCAACGCATGATCTCATTTGTAATATATTAGTATTACCTTCTTTAACATATTTATTACCTAAACTTGGTCCCATAGTTGCTGGTCTATTAAGTGCAAAAGTACGAGCAGCTATTAATTGAGCTTTAGTAGATTCTGAATAAGTACTATAATTTTCTACTCTCGCTACACCTAATACATAATCTTCAAAAGGAACTAATTCTTTTTCAGCTGCTACATTATCTTGTCCATGACAATATGAACTACTCATTAATCTTACTTGTAAATTATCAAAATTAAGTGAATTACCTCGATAATCTTTAATATCATAAGCACAAGAACCACTATTAGTAGTTGAACAAGTAGTAGTATTATCATTATGGGTATCCTCAAGATAAGAATCTATATATTCAAAAACTTCTTCAGTCATGCCTTTATAATCATTACTCTCAACATGTTTTTTAAAGAAAGTATCTTTTAAGTAATTATAATATGTTTCTTTACTATAAGTTGTTGAACCACCTAACATTGCATCTGCTAATTCATTAATTATATCTTGAGTCATATCTCTATACTTAAAATTCTTTTTATGATGAGATAAAATATTATAAGTTGCTGTTATATACATTGCATTAATGTCTTTTCCATTTGACTTATAATCATCTTTTGTTTTTAAGACTCTATCATAGAATTCTTTTTGTTCAGGTGAAGTTGAATAATATTCAGTACTACCATTTTTTTCAACATTATTAGGATCAACTGCTGCGACATCAGTTCTACTTCCAGAGGAACTTGATAGAATTATAAATAAAAGTAAAAATATAAATCCAAGTGGTAAAAATGGAGCAATTGCTGCTTTTACTATTTTTTTAATAGCTTTTCCAGCTAAATTAAATGTATCTATTTCTTCATCATTACTTAAATTATCATTAGCTTTATCAAGCAATGACTTTTTCTTATTAAGAAATGGAAGGCCACCACCTTCACCATTTCTTCGACCAAACATATTTCTTAACCTATTTTTATTAGCATTATCACTATTTCCATTAGGAATATTATCTGGTTTTTGAATTCCATTTCTAGCATAATTAGGTTTTGGCTCCATACCATTATTATTAGGTATTTGACTAGAACCTGGAACATTATTTAATATTTTATTATTTTTTGTATCATTAGGTTTATTGTTGGGTAATTTTGAATTATTATTAGGAATATTTTTAGGAACATTAGTAGGTATTTTAGAATTATTTAAATTACCTTTATTATCATCTCCTAAATCTACTGAATTTTGTAGTCCTTTTCCTATTTTATTTTCTGTTTCTTTATCTACTTTATTACCTGAAAAATTATTACTTTTCTTTTCATTATCTGAATCATTAACATAATCAGCAAGAGTTTTTGCACTTGGTGCTGTCTTAGTACCTTTACTCTTAGATTCTTGTTCATTATTATCTAGTTTTTGTTCAGCAAATAAATCAACTTTTTTATTATCATCTTTCATTACATCACCCACCTAATATGAAAGAAGAACTAGTATCCGCCTCCACTACCAAACGAATCTAATTCATCTCTTGTTACAGCAACATTGATTTGCATACGTCTATTACCACATACAAATAATGCCTCTCCTTGTGAGAATTGTTTAATACCTTCCTTCTCACTTTCATTTAAATCAATTAATTTTCCTAAATCTTCAACTGCTTGTTTTTTAAGTCCCATAACTAAATAGTAAGCAGCATTATCGAAGATAGCTTTACCTTGTGTAATAACCTCAGGATCTGAGAAATCACTAGGTTGTTGAGTTATTATAATTGCACCAGTATTATACTTACGTGCACGTCTTTGAATTTGAGCAAGGAAATCAGCTCCAAGAGCATTTTTATCTCCTAATAATACATGTGCTTCATCTACCATAAGTACTGTATTAATATTAGGATTTAAACATAATCCCCAAGCATATTTCAATATATTAAAGAACAATGCATTTCTAACATTAGAATCACTATTCATTAATTCTCTAATATTAAATACCATAAAGTCACTCTTAGCTGTAATTGTTGTATGACCATCAAAATAGAATTTTAATTCTTTTGTAATCGGTCTTAATTTTAATTCCAGTCTTTCAAGTATATCACGCTCTTGAGTTTGTTCAGTTAAAGCTGTTAGACGTCCTTTTACAGTTGCATAAACATCTGTAAATGTAGGATAATCATTTGATGTATACTTAGAAAAATCAGTATTATAATCTATTCCAAAACGTCTATATGTATCTTGTACAACTTCACTAAACATTGTGAGTACATCTTCTTGAATTGATGGATCATAATATTTCATAAATGCTTTTAAAGTTTGTAATGTACGTGTAAGAACTGTATAACCAAGTCCTTGTTTTATTTCTTCTTCATCAGCATCTACTACTACTTCAAGTGGATTAATTAAACCAAATTCTCCACCTTTACCTATTTCAATAGTATCTCCACCCATTGCTCTTGTAATATCAGCAAGTTCATTTTCAGGATCTATTGCAACTATTTGACATCCATTTCTAATATGAGTTCTAAGAAGTAATTTTGCTGCAGTTGATTTACCTGAACCAGATGTACCTAAAATAATCATATTAGCATTATTTCTATTAGTTTCTTTTCTTACTTGATATAAGAATTGATTGAATAAAACAACTCCACCTGAGAAATCTACACCAAGAAGTGTTGATAAACCAGGATCTTTAATACTATCAAAAATAAACGGATACATAGCAGCTATTGTTTGTGATGGCATTGGAGTTCCTATTCTCTCTTCAACATCCTGTTTAGGGAATATTGGAATTATAGATTTTAAAACTTTTTCTTGTTCAAATCTTAGAGGAATAGCTCTCATTTCCATAGCATCCAAATAGTTTCTAACATTTACTTTTGTAAGTTCAAGATTTTCTTTAGTATCAGCAGTAATCATAATGTGTAATTGAAAATCAAATATACGTGCTTGGCTAGCAGCAAGCATTGAAGTAAAGTATTGTAAGTTTTCAATTGATTGTCTTATTTTTTCTTTATAAGTTACATCTTTTTCATTTTTATACTTATCTTCTAATTCAACAATTTGTTTATTTAACATCTTAGACATTACTGAAAAAGGTACTGGTATATGTTTAGCAACTACCTTTATTCCAGGAATATTAGTAAGTGTAGATAAATATCCAGGCATTATAGCACCAGGATAAGATATAACACTTAGTATTGTTGCATACTTATCACTTATAAAAAATTCACTTGATTTAAACTCCAAACTTTTTGGAGATAACTCACTTCTTATTCCTGTACTCATACTGGCATCACCACCCCAAATCCTGTATCTCTTCCACCATTTAAGAAGTTATTTAAAACTACTCTTAAATCTTCATTAGTTGTTGGACTAGCATTTAAACCACATGTAGCTAAACCATTTATCATCATTCTGATTTTCTTTTGTACTTCATCAGGATTTTTTTCTTTAAATAATAAATAATATTCTGTATCAACAACATTATTATTTATAAAGCTTTTACCCTTTTCTATATCTTGATCAATAAGTTTTCTAATAGCAGGTGATTTAGCTTTATTGTATAGAAGTTGTAATTGTGACATGTAAACAGAAATATCAACTGGTCTATCAGCAACTACTAACCAGAATTCAAAATCAAGCATATTATAAAAGTTTTTTAAACTTATTAATACATGATTCTGCATATCTGGATCTAAGATAAATATATTTCTAGGAATAACTTTAACTCCACTTACTATTGTTCTATTAGTTGTTAAAATCATTCCATTTTGTATATCTTTTATTGGTAACCAATCTTCCGTAAATGGACTTATCTTATTTTTTTTCATCTGAAACCACACACCAACCTTTCCATATATATTTTTGACGTGATGTCAAAAAGCTAAAAAATTCTGTTATTACTACCAACACATTATGATAATAAGGAATTGGTAGTACAAGTGCTACACTTATTAATGCAGGAGCTAAAACAATAATTGTAGTTAATACTGAAGATAGCGGTATTAATAATAATAATATTAATGTAACAGCTATACCACTACCTAACAGCATCAAATCAATCGGTCTAAATAGCCCTAATATCAATTGTCCTTGCTTAGTATTAGCAGGGATTAAATATGTATTTTCCACTAAATATCACACCCTTTATTAACTATTCTTATTATTTTGTTGTTCTGCTCTTTTAGTATTTGATTTTGCTTTAAAGTACTCATCACTATTCTTAATAGATTCTGACTTTTTACCTGATTGGCCAGCACTAAACTTAAATGCTGCTCCCCAGTCAAGAATGTTGATACCATTTTTGTCTTTTCCTGTTGCATTGAAAGCATATAAGTTATCATTATCATCATAAAATGGTGAGAACATTGCCTCATCTTTATATAATTTAGCAACATCATATATACGATGAGCTCCATCATAAGCAATTAAATCGCTTTCAGTATAATCTGTATTACGATCATTAACAAGTTTAACCAAATCTTCCCTCTTTAGAGTACGAAGATGAGTAAGTCTTTCACCTTGATATTTTTTCATAGCTGCATCAACTTGTCTGATTAAATTTTCATCACCAGAAGCATTTACACGATTTAAAATATCCTTCATTTCTTTTAATGTATATTTTCTATATGATCCATCAGCATTTTTTCTGTTCATAATAACATTACCATTTGAATCAACTATATCTTGAAAATTATCATCTAATGTAAATTTATATGCACCATTTCCATCAAATGCATTGGAGATTCGTTGCATTGCTGTATTCGCAGCTTCAAAGTGTTTAATTTGATCATCCATTCTTTGAACATCTGTTTTAAGTCCTAAGCCTTGTTGTAAAGCTGCTTTTCTTCTACCAAAGAATGTAGAATTATCTTCAGCACGTTCATAATTTTGAGCAGCATATCTACGATTAGCATCCCTAACTGCATGAACATCTCCGCCACGTAAAAGTTGTCCTCCAGCATTAACTGTTCCTCCAACTGCTCCTGAAAGTAATGCAGCTACTCTCTTACCTTTATTTTGTCCTTTAGAAGCACTAAATTTAGAAACAGCTCCGCTAACAATTCCACCTGTTGCAGCTTTAGCAGCTCTAAGCTTGTTGAATCCATCAAGTAATCCTGTACCTTCACCTTCAATTCCTAAAGTTTTAGTAATAAACTTAGGAGCTTCTCTAGCAAAGAATATTAATCCTAAATAAATTAATATTTTTGATACAAATCCAACACTTCCTGAACTATTAGCTATTTGAATTCCTCCATTTGAGAAACTACTTAGAACAAATAATATAAAACTAATAATTGCTATTCTAATAAATACAGATAAATATGTATCCATTAACATCTTAGTCCAACTCTTAAATACTTTTTCACTACCTGGATCTATATAACTTACAATAGGTATTGGTGCAACTATTTCAAGTATTGCTAGTTTAAATACCCTGATTGCCATATCCATAGCTAAACTTAATATTAATATACAAAATAATACTCCAACTATTGTTGACCATATTGATGAATATGCAAAAGCATAATAGTCATAAGTAAATCCTGCTTTTTTAGCCTCGTCACTAACATTTCCTGAACACCAAGCTTTTACAACTTTTGAATCTAATAATTGATCAACATTTGATGATGAATTAAAGTATATATCAAATGCATCTTCATCAGCTGCATATTTACAAACACATTTTGTATTATTACCTTTACATTTATCATTAAAGTTATCACCATCATGTGCAACATTTACTGTCAAGAAAACTCGAAGTACATCTGTTGCAAATTTTTCACCATATGCCTGTGAGGTTTTACTCATTTCCTCATTTTCAAATTGATCCCCCATAACCAGGTTCATTATTACATTTCCTTTAAGTACTCTTTTTTGAAGTTCATACATACTACCAAATAAGATACCATGATTATTCATATTCTTATTCCATGAACCCATTCCGCTGTCACCTAAATCAGCTGCTGGAATATTTAAAGGAACAAGCATTAATAACATTACTAGAGTTACTACTATTCTTTTTAAAACTCCTCCAAAACCTTTTTTCTCATCAGAAAAACCTTCAGGATTTACGATACCAGTAAAGAAGGATATTACTAATTTAAAGAGGATTATAATTCCAAGTATTAATTGAACACGTCCAAATAATGCTTTTATCATCTCAGGTTGCAATATAGTTGCATCTGCGATATTAAAGAATACATTGTAAAGTCCTGCTAAAATTTTATATATAACAGAATCTAAACCTGACATAATAAGTCTAAAAATATCTATATACCAATGTTGTTCAAGCATACTTGTCATATTATAATCACCTACCTTTTTTATTTATTTTTTTTATTTTATACAAGTTGAATCAACTGATGAATCATTAATAAGTTTTAATATAAAACCTGTTAGTAAAGGTGCTAGATAAACTCCAGCTGCACAAGCTAATCTTATTCCTAGCTTTTTAAGTGCTTTCTTCATTTCATCATCATCACCTGATAAAGCATTTTTTGTAAAATCAAATCCACTTAATAATATTACTAATATTGGTGCAATTATTTTTACATAATTTAATACCTTTTGAATCATGAATGCAAATGAATCTGGATTATTAGGATTACCTAAAATATATTTACAACTTTTTTTACTCCCACTGTTATTACTTCCACTAGTAGTAGGAGTTGATGTTGTTATATCTTGTCCATTAGTACTTTTTTTTGCAGCATCACCAACATTAGTCGCAGTTGGTACATTATTTTCATTTACAGCTTTTACACTATAACTAGGTACTAAAAACATCATAGCTACAACTACTATAAATAATACTTTATATGCGTTTTTCATTTTATCACCTCAGCACATAAACAACCACTTTTAGTATATCAAAAACAAAAAAAAATAGCAATAAAATTGCTACTTTTATATCATTTAATTATTTTGCTGCATCCCAGCAAGCACGCCAATCAGATTTAATCATATCTTCATCACCTGATTTTGTAATAATAGACATTACTAATTGAACGATTGTAACCATAAAGAAGATAATTACGGCATATACAATACGTTTAACTAATCTACCAGTTGAAGCTTTAATTTCTTTATCATCACTTGATATTACTGCTTTTCCTAAATCAATTGTTCCCATTAAAATTAAGATAATTGGAATACCTATCCAAATAATTGGCATAATTCCTTTTCTAACAATTTTAAATATAGGTAGTAATCCTCCACATGCATCAGTCATACTAAAAACTCCTTTCACTACAATTATAATATCTAATTTTTATATATTTGTCAATTAAATACTATTAAAATCTAAATAAACCTAATATTTTTCCATCACTTTTTTTACTATTGGTATTACCAACATTATTTAGTCCAACAACATCTATTAAACTAACAATTTTTTCATTTTTTCTTCTTTCATCAAGTGGTGGTACATTATATAAAACTTTTGTATTAGCCTCGTTTTCAAAATCATTAACATCCTTATCATTCAATAAACTTTTATTAAGTACTATCTTCTTTCCATTTAGTTCATTAAATATATTTTTATTAGTTCTCATTAGCTTATTTAATCTTATTGAACTTGGTTCAATAAGGTACAAAACATCACCACATGTTGAATCATCATCACAGTCATTTAAGTCTATTAAAATAACTGCAGCATTTGACAATTTGTTTACAGTAGATGACAGAACATCTTTTGTTGTTGATATTGTATTCTTTACATTAAAATACTGTAAATCATGTCTATTAACTTCTATAGCATAAACATTTTCACCATATATTCTTTCAAGTTCCCTTTTAAGCATATATATAAGTGTTGTTGCTCCTGCATGGTCTGTAACATTTCTTATTCCTATTACACGACATCCACTTACAACTTTTTGTTGAACAGCTTCTGTTAATTCTTTTACTTGTTCTACTTGAGCTACTTCTTCATGTGTATTAGTGTGATTAATTAAGTATTTTACACCTTCTATATTATTAGTAAAATTATACATTCCACCTTTTACAATTTTAGCTAAATAAACTTGAGATGAAACATCTTGCACTTTAGGTAAGAATAATATAACTTTATTAGGGTCTAATCCTTCACCTATTTTAACAATATTATCAGGATTAACATAATCTTTAATTGCTGTAACATCAAGTATCATCTTATTATAATAAAATGATTTAAATATTGATACTATTTCTGCAGCATCAAATTGTCCACTTATTGTTTTAATTACATCAATATCAAGATTAGATAATTCATCTTTTCTCTCATTTTCTATTATTACATTCATATTATCACCCTATTAACATGTTGTTGATTTAGTTGAACCTTCTACAACAAACAAACTTATATTTGAAAATATTTGTTTTAAAACTGGAACATCAATTGAAATAATTGTTTTTATTTTTACATATTTTTTCTCATTTTTATTACAAATTTTAGTATCACTATTTTTTGAACCACTACTAGTAGTTATTATTTTATAACACCAGCCTTGACTACCAGCCATTGTCCATTCTGGTGATGGACAATTTTTATTTAAATAAACTGGATCGGCACTATACTGAACTGTTTTAAGACGTTCACCTATAGTATCTATTACTTCTTCAACATCATTATCATTTTGTTGAATTATATTAATAATTTCACTTTTTGCTTTAAATGCTTTACTATAATTTACAGTGAATGCAATATAACCACTTACTGCAATTATAAAAATCATAACTACTACTATTACAGGTATTGATCCCATTGACTCATTCATAATTAACTCCTTTTTACTGGTTTAGTTTCACCAGTGACAGAAAAGAAATTACTAAAGGTAAAAAATTTATTAAAAATAGGAATATTCATATTAACAAAAGTTTTAACTTTATAAATATAAGTATTAGTTTTTGTTTCTACTCCATCTACTTTTTTTGTCACTCGTGATATCTTATAGCACCAGCCTTGATCTAAAATACATGTCCAATCATTATTATTCTTATCATTAGTTAAATTATTTTCTGGAATATGATAACCAGATCTCTTAATATAACTATCAATTTCTTCTTTTAAACTTACATTTGATAAATTGCCCTCATATTCTTCTATTGTAGTAACAATTTTATTTTTTACACTAAATGCTCTATAATAGTTCATACCAAATAAAATAAAACCTGTAATTAATACAACAAAAACAAAAAGGGCTGTTAAATTAAATGTCGCACCAAACGATTCCTTCATTTTAATCAGCTCCTTTTATACTTTATAAATCAATTAATCTTAATTATGGGATGGATCTGTTGTATCAATAGTATCCCATTGACCTTGAATTTTATCATTGATCTTTGGCCAAAGGAAAAATGTTAAAAATGCAGCAATTGCAGCAATAGCAACTATTGTTATAACAGTCATATTTAATTCTCCTGTAGCTTCTTTCATCTACTATCATTCTCCTCTCAATTATAATTTAATATTATCATATTAATTATATTAAATCAATATATATTATAAATCTTTACAATATTTTAATTATTAAACACTGAACATACTAAACATCGCAATTAATAGTATTACCATTACTCCTGCACCAGTACATACTAACATTGTCATTGTCTTTCCTTCCATTTTATCAAGTCTTTCTTTATATTTTACTTCACGTGCTTTATTTTGAAGATTAGAAACACTTCTTGAAAACATCATTAATCTATCTTGCTTTCTTTCTTGTGATCCAATACCTAGACGATATAAAAGTCTCATCATTCTCATTGAATCTCTAACAGGGTATGTATTAGCAAATTCCATATATGGATCAACTGATGCATCACCTGCATTAATTCTTTCTACCATCTTTCTAAGACCAGGCTTAAATATTTCAGGTGCATCTTCTATACTTTTACCTAAAGCAACAGGAACAGTATAATGTTGTATCAAAATTTCTAATCCCTTTAAATAGTATGGTAACATTAAGTCAATTGTATGCAAATGTTTTTTATAATGTGAATTTAACTGCATATATGGTAATTTATACATACCATAAAATATTACAATTGTAAGAACCATATTCAAAATACTAAATTTTCCTAGAAATAAAACAGTAAATATTACAGCAACTAATACTGCATTAGATATTCTTTTTTGAAACAAAATATCAATATCTACTTTTTCTCCATATTTAGAATATACTAAAAATTCATAATTATCTTCTTTTAATAATTGAAATAGTCCATCATTATCAATTAAAAACTTTTTAAAGTTAATTGTTTTATTATAAGATAGTGTACCTATAATAATAAGTATTACGGCAATTATTTCTAATCCTTCCATTATTCCGCACCTACATTCTCGTTATAATATTTTTCTCCGCTTAGAAGAAAATAACTATTTATAATTATTATTCCATGTAACAATACTCTAACATATACTTTATCTAGCATAGCTATATATGATTCTTTTCCTAATAGATATTGTACTAAGAGTGCTAAAACATATAATAATATACCAAATTGTAAGAACTTCTTATGGAAGTTAGCTCTATCTATTCTATCTCTATATACACCTTCTACAAGGTTATCTATATCAAGTTGCATTTGTTCCAAACTATCTGCACTATTTTGAGCACCTTCTTTAGTTATCTGTAAAAATAACTGATGCATGTTTTTAACTATATAATATGGATATAGCCTATTAAAATAAGCTACTGCTTCATCAATACTACCATTTTTATATGCAAGTTCAATTACTCTATCTACATCACCTGCTACAGGATCTTCTAGAAGTCCTGATTCTCTAACACCTTCAAGTGATTTTACGAAACTCTGAGTTGTTGCAAATTCCATTATTGTATTACTTGTATATACTTGTACTTGTTCAAATATAAATTCACTATATACTCTTTTACATCTAAGAAAAGATAAATATGGAACAATTAATATTGCTGCAATTACATATATAATAGTAATAACTAGATTATAAAAATATAAGTATGAAATTACAGCAGCAAATGCTCCTATAAATGTGCATTGCATTAAATATTCACGTGGACTCATTTCCTTACCTAGTTCTTTTGTTTTTTCACGAACTTTTTTAAATGAATATGGAGCAAATTTATCATATAGAACAGCTACTTGATCATTAATAAATCGTCCTACATTTTCACCTTTATAATTTCTATATAGTAATACAAAAAATGTTATACCTAATAAAATTATTAATTCCATAATTTACTCCTTTCTATGCTTCTTTTCCTAAAATATCATCAATGCTTAATGTATTAATAACGGCTGGTTTAAATTCTTCTTGTACTGGTTGTTCTATTCCTTGATTTTGTTCTACTCCTTGTGGAGTATTTGGAACATTTTGAACATTATTATCTACTATTGTATTAATTTGATTATTAAGATTATTATTCATATTTTGTTGTGGTACATTTGTTGTTATTTGTGAATCATCTATAACTTTATTAGAAATATTATTTAAAATATCATTAGATACCCCTACTTCATTAGTATTATTTTCTGGTAACATATTACCTATTTGATTTTCTTCACTACTTGGTAATTGTATTTCTAAAGATGGAGTTATACTATTATCCACTACTTGTTCATTTTGTTGTTGTGGTGTTTCTTGTGTTTCTATAGGTTCTAAATTACTATTATCATCAGGCATTATAGACATTTCACTTGATTCACTACCTTTTTCATAATGAACAGGTATTCCTGCTTCTGTTTTAGGTATAGATGTATCATCATGATCATCTTTAGCCTCATCTATCATTTCTTCAAAAGGTCTATCAGTAAGTTTTTCAGTAATATTTGATATATCAATATTTTGATTAGCTAAATACTCTAAAAGATGAGCACTTGGCTTAACTAATATTGGTTCTTTATCAAATAATTTTCTATAAATAACGTGAGTTTGACAAACATTATTTTCATCAACATAAAATTCAGTAACTTCATCTACTTCACGATGAAACTTACCATATTTTTTACTATAGTATGCTTTAATGTGAACACCTAATTGAATATATCTATAAATCGTATTTAGAAACTGATCTACATCCAAATCAGTTTCCATCAAACTATATAAACGATAAGGTATTGCACTAGCTTTATCCGCATGAATTGTGGATAAAATATTATGTCCTGAAGAAATAGAGTTACGTACTGCTGAAACTGCTTCAGCACTACGTACTTCTGAAAGTAGAATCCATTTGGGATTCTGTCTCATACATGTAACAAGTACATCTGTATAACTTGCTACATTATTAGTTTTCATCGCAACTATATCTCTTTGTGGAAATATCTTATCTAAGTGTAATTCCAGTGTATCTTCTATTGTTATTACTTTTTCATTTTCTTTAGTATGACTAGCTAGGTATTTAACAAACTCTGTTTTACCTGAACCAGTTTCTCCACAGACCATTATATTACAATGACCTTCTACACATTTAATTAAAATATCATGTATATCTGTTGTAAAATAATCATCCTCTATTAATTTATCTTTTTGCAATCTAATTTTTGCAGGCGTCTTACGCAAAACACAGGCAATACCATTAGTAGCTATTGACTGGTGTACAAAGTTAAGACGCAACTCACTACTTTCTGCATCTAGAAAGGGTTTTGCATTATTAAATGTTGTACCCATTACATTTGAACATTGGAAAGCAAGTTTTTCCATAAATTCAGGGGTACATTCTGGTATTTCAATACGGATAGAACCTTGAGTAAGTGATCTAATCCATATTTGACCACCATTACAATAAGAGATATCTGTAATATCATCATTATCAAGTATTGGTTTCAATGGACCAAAATCTAATTTATCAAATATGGATTCATTCATTTACATCACTTCCTACCCTTTCTTTTTATTCTTTTATTATTATTATTATTCTGCATATACAGTATGAGAATTAATAAAGTCTTTTAATGACTCAGTTGACAATTTTAATTCACCTGGAGTATCCTTTAAGCTTTCAGCTGTAGGTACTGGTAATAATTGTGTTTGGAAAGATCCTAAATATTCTGCTTTTTTAAGTAATAGATAGTATTCTTGAGGTACTGCAAAAATTAATTGTGATGGAACACTATTTTCATCTGTATTAGAGAATACATTCTTACCGTTTGAATCTCTAACAGCTAAAACTTTAACATTTTGAAGTAATTTTCCAAATGTAACTTTACTCTCTCCTCCATTACCATCTTTTATTGCTGCTTTTAAATAAACATCAATATAGTTTCCAGGATAAATTGAGTTACTATATGTTGTAGTCATATCAACATGCATATAATATAATACATATCCTTTAGGATATTTTAAAATTATATTAGCTGGTAATTGTTCAGCTTCACATACTGATCTTGAATAAAATAAACTACCAACAGGTATAACTGTATCAGCCATAGCATATTTACCAACAACAGACTTAGCATCAGTAATAGGATTACCCTTTAACATTGCAGGTGGTACTTTAATAGTACCAATATCAGCTTCAGTAATCTTAGTACCAGCAGAAATTGTTTTTATCGCATATGGAACTTCAATTGGATTAGTTGCAGAACTAACACGCCAATTATACCCTATATATAGTACAATAACAGCGGCAAGAACCCCCAATATTGTCACTGTATTTTTGTTTGTAAGCATTTTCTTTAACCCATTTTTCATTACTTTTCACCCTTTCTATTCTAATTTTTTTGTTCCTTTGATGTAAGAATTCTTGTACTTGATTTATTATCTTTGCTAGATATATTTTTTTGCCATACATCTTCTTTATAATTTGTTTCCATTATCATACTAACTTTTGTTATGATATTTGCTTGTTGGTTTTTATTAATGAAATTATTTTTTGATCTAACTACCACTGTAACTTTTGGTGGAGTTTCATTAATATCGTAAAATTCTAATGTATATTCTCTACCAGATGTATCTGTACTGTCAGCAAATCTTCTTACAAAGTTTTCTAAGAATTTTTCTTTATCCATTCTAACAATACCTAAATCTGCATTAAGACTATAATCAAGCGAATCATTCATTGCTGCTTCAGTAGTATCTTTTACAAGATAATAGTCTACTTCTGCACCAGTTTGTTGTGAGGTGATTAAATTAACTGCAACAAAGCCAAATAATGCCATTACTATAATACCTATAACTAACATTGCTTTATTCATTATTTTTCACCCCCACAACTACTGTTCTTACGTATATCAGTAAAATTATCACATTGTGTTTGATCTAGATTATTTTTTGTATTATTACATTGATTATATTTTCCTTCAAATGTTTTTACATATTTTGCACCATCATTACGTAATATTCCACTCTTGTAGAACTTAATTTTAATATTTCTTTCATCCACTTTGAATTCTTTATATTGATTCTTAGCATCTTCACCGTTATATTCTACAAAATCTAGATAACCTTCTCCGGATTCTTTTGTTTTATTTAATTTTCTAATTTCTTTAATATTATCACTATTTAATGTGATTCTATAATCTAATTCAGATTCATCATTGATGACACCATCGCCAGCACTTTCAATTTTAGTTCTTAAAGAAACTGGGGCGATGATGTAATCATTACTTGAATTTTTAGGATCTTTAATTTTAACATTAGCTGCTTCACATGTCCAGTTATAACCTGGTGTTCTACCAGTAGATCCAGTTTCATTTTCTACCTTTACTACATTTCCTGCATCACTCTTTGTTGAATTCAATTTTTTTGGCACTATTTCTTCGTATTTACTTGTACTAGCCATATCTTTAGTTGTTTGATCTGTACCTGGGAATAAATCACTTAAACCTATTGGTTTTGTTTCAACATTTTGAATAGTTTTCTTTTTACCTGGAGGACATGGTTCATCACAACATTCTACATTAGGATCACACTCTTGAGCTGGTGATGTATTATTAATTGCATAGAAGCATGAGAAATCTAAATTCCAATCTAAATATCCAAAGTTCTTGAAATGTCCTTCAATGTTGTAATCAGAATCTTTAGCAATGTATTTTATATAACTCTTACCAGTTGTATCCCACATAGTCTTATAATCAACTTCGTTAGTTAATACTTTTGTAATTTGTCCTCTTGGTTCAATATCTTTACCATTACCTTGATCCCAAATTGCCCATTTTTTATTTATACTTGGTAAATCTGGATCAACACAATATGCATTTTTCTTAAAATCTATTGTATTTGCTTTTTTACAAGATGGATTAATATAATTCTGATTTTTTCCTTGATCATACCAATATCCTGGGAAACTAATACTATTTATATAATGATAATCGCCTTCTTTATCACCATAACAATAACCAATAGCATCATTTATAATGATAGATTTATCATGTCCATCACCTTTAACTTGAATTCTTGAATTACTATCTTTATTGTTTTTCTGTGACCAATATTTACATTTTTCTGCACCTTCTACATCACATGTAGTACCTTTTCTAGTTTCAATCGCGCAAGCTGTTTCAGCATCTTTTGTATGTTTTGTACATACTCCATCATTATTTATTTCAGTACATTCATTAGCTTTCATTGTATATGTTGTTGTCTTAGATGTAGTGAATTTTTGGTCATTGTTTCCATCTTCAGCACATTTTGCCTTAACACCACATTCAGCTAGAGCCCTATTATATTCTGTAATGTTATATTGATATTCCTCCCAACCTGTATCATCAGTATCAGGTTTAATTGTTTTATCGCCTGGCATTACACAATTTGCTTTAGTTGAGTAAATGTAACAATTTTCACCACATTGATTTGTATACCATATACCGCTTTGATTTACTGCTGCAGCACTGCTACTTCCTTCAAATGCTTGTCCACCAATGTATTTTGCTACTTTTATACCAAGATGATTATTTTCATTAGTTCTACCAGCATAATAATATGTATGTGCTATTATATCTTTTATCGTAATTTCATTATAGCTTGTATTTTTTTCATAATATTTGTATCTAGCTGAATAATTTTGAGAGCATGTATTAGAACCATAACTATTACATTGTCCAGTTACTGCTGGTCCTGCAAAAATTTCATCATCATTTACTAGTGCAGTAATAGTTAATTTATTATCATTAGCTGTCTTATATGCATCTACATAATAACTCCAATAGCAGTTATCATTTCTTTGCCATTTATATTTCTTATATTTATAATATTTACCATCTTCAATATAGTTTCCAGAAGATTTTCCTTCTTCTACTGCATAGTTATATAATTCATCTATAACATCTTGAATAGTATGTTTTTTACCATCACTAGTTACTTCACCTTTTCTAACTTTAATTAAGTCAGCAGTTTTATTCCACCAAGGACAAGATGAATCATCAGCAACTTTTTGTGCAACTATATCATCGAAATTATTACTAACTTTTGTATTTCCTGTTTTCTTATATACTTTATGATAACAATAGTTAATAGCTTTTTGAGTATATTTACCTTCAAATTTTTCTTTTATACAATTATCAAATTCTTCTTTTGGTCCAGCCTTAGATTTAAAGAATCCTGTATTGTTACTACATTGAATATTTACATCACAAACATCAAAATTTTGTGTAGTAACTTCCGGTGGAGTTGGTTTATTTCCTTCTAAAATCTTTGCCTCACATTGTATTTTACTTTTTACTGTTATTATATATTCGAAACATGTTCCTGCTTTTGCAGTAATAGGTGGTCCATAACTTACTTCAACTTGTTCTCCACACTGAACTGTACATACATCAAGGCTTTCACCTTTTTTTGTTTTATATTTAACTGTTTTAGTTGGACCTTTTTTAGCAAATTTTCTTTTATTATTATACGCTATTGCTTTACCGCTTTCATCTTTTATTGCTTCATATTTATCTGGATGTTCAAGTTCTCCATTTGATTTAAAAGATTGTGGTCCAAAAGCTGTACATGTAAATTGTTGATTAACTTTATCAACTAATATAGCATCATCATCAAATTTAATTTCTGTTACTGTCTTTTCTTTAATATCTATTATTTTATTTGAAATTGCTGAATTCATTTGAAATGTTTGTGCAAGAAGTAAAATTTTATTAATAATATAACTATCACTTAATTTATATTGTACTTCAGCATTTTTTGAACAATCACAATATGGTAAATTCTTATATAAATATTCTAAGAAATTATAGCTATTAGTACCATTTTTTTCTTTTATAGCAACTTTACCTAAACTTTCCATTGAGGTATAGCTATAAATTCCAGTTCCGTCTAATTTATCATTTCCTACTTTTTTCTTATTTACATATTTCCAGCAAACTCCTTCATTCACTTTACAAGCTGTATTAGTTATTTTTGATTGGATTGGTGGAGTTGTAGCATCAAACATATAATATTTTTCAAAGTTACCTCTACATTTTATATCTACCTTTTGACCAGAACTACTTGTATAGTAGATACTTTTTTGTAATGTTGAACTAAATTTTACTGTACTTACTTTAGTCCCAATTGTATCTCCAGATTTTATATTTCTTCCATCACTAGTAACTTTCATTCCACCTACAGTAATATCAGTTGTTTTAGCGATTGAATAATTGACCTTATTACCAATTAAATAAGCTTTTATTTTATATCCACTAACCTCAGTTGTTAAATCTGTATCACATACTTTTGCTGCATTATGACATTTTTTTCTATCACTAGCATTAGGGATTTTACTTTCATCATCACAACCACTGTCATCAATATCATATTTTAAGATATTTCCATCTATAGTTTTCGACTTTTCTTCTGCATATACATCTGTATTAAAAACGAAAAAACTAAAAACTAGTAGTGTACCAAAAACTAACTTTCCCCTAAAATTATGCTTTTTCTTCATCACTGTCATCTCCTTCTAAATATTTTTCTATTTTCTTATAAGTACTTTTTTTAGTAACTTTATAATTCTTAATCTTTTCATCTTTTCTTACCATTCTAGCATCAATTATTAAACTATAACTCATTGAATCAAAGAATCTTGTGCAAGTTATTAAAGTCATTATTTTATCTTTTTCATTAACATCAGTGTCAAATTTAAAATAACTTTTCTTTAAACCTCTGTTTATATATTTTTTTACTTCTGAAGAACTCATTTTTTCAAGTGCATCATTTTCTTCTTCATTTTGTAGATAAACTGCATATATCTTATACAAATAATTATTTTTTTCATCAGTATATTGAATATATTTATTATCTTTTACAAAATCATAATAAAGAAAACTTGGTAAATTTTCAAAATTATTAAATTTTTTTTCATTTATAAGTGGTTTACTTGAAACATTTCTAACATTGTGTCCTAATAAGACTTTTCTATTTAATCCATCTAAGTCATAGTAATTTTTCCATGCAAAACTATAATTAGGATCAATATTATCAATATCTACTTTTCCATCAAGAGCATATAGAACTGGATAATCTATATTTGTCCCTTGAACTCTTACCCAACCTATAACTGGGTATTCTCCTTTGGCTATTTCTTTTTTTAAATTACCTGTTCTATCAGAAAAATTGTAATAATTTGAAAAACTATACCATATTATATAACTCAGCACTAATAAAGAAAATATTATAATTAATGTCTTGACTACCTTCTGTTTTTTCATATGTACTCCTATTATTTTGTTAAGATATAAGGATTATTCAAAGTACCATTTCCTGATAAAATTGATGTATTTTTATTTAAATAACCTACTACCCTCATACCTGCTTGCATATAATTATCCATTTCATCATAGTATATTACATTTATTGGTGAAACTACATATATGTTACCTTCTGTATTAGAAGAAGTTCTTAACCAATATGAATTTCCACTATTTTCATAAACACCACTATATATTTCATACATATCAGGTGCACTAAATTTAACAGTATATTCTTTTTCTGTTTTCTTTCCTGAGTATGTTGGTGCCTTATCATATATTGAAACACTTATTTTTTTATTAACAAATATGTCTGATTTAATATATTTACTTGCTGTATTATTAATGATGTAACCTATATTTCCTTTTTTATTAGGATTGTATTTTTTAACTTTATCACTATCTTCATATCCAATATCTTCACCTATAGTATCATTAGAAATAACTTTAGTAGTTCCATCACTTTCAACATTTATAATTCTATAAGTTATACCAGCATATTTTACATATTCACCAGTTGTTCTTGTATTTACTTTTTCTCCTGTTCTTCCTTTTTTCTTTATTAAGAATTCATATGGTTCTTCAGGAGTACCAGAACCTTTTTTTATTTTAATTCCTTCTTTTAAATTAATAGCTGGTTTAACAGAAAAATTATATTTTTTATTAAAACTCATGTAGTTTTCAACTTGTCCTATAAAATCATTACTAACAGTTATTGCTTCTTTATCATTTGTATAATCACTTGTCCATGTGATATTACCAGGATTCATAAATCCAAGTTTATTGTATTCACTAACTGATAAAACTCCTACATAATTTTTATTAGTATCATCACATTTGTCTTTAGTAGTACTAAATTTATCTTTTGCTATTTTACTACTACAGAATTTTCCTCTAACCATATAATCTTTGAAATCTTCATCTATATGATCATAATAATAATCATTAAGCCAATCCTCTAAATCATCATAGTTAACAGCTCCAGCTGATTCTTCACTTACTATTCTAACTGTTCCATCAGAATTAAGTCCTACGATTCTAAACATCATATTTGAAAATTTAATATAATTATTAGGGTTAGTATCATTGTATATTAAACTCTTACCTGTATCTTTTTTAACTAATTTATCTAATGTTTGTTCTACAGTAACTGTTCTTTTAACAATATTTTTATTATTTAAAGAATCTGTTGCAGTATATTTAATTACATATGTACCTATTTTATTAGTATTTACTTTTCCTTCAACTTTAACTTTCTTTATATCCATTTTTCCATCAGTGTCATCATATACACTTTTAACACCTGGATCAGTATATGTTGAATATTTTTCAATTGTTTCTTCTTCAGAACCATTTAGTTTTATTGTTGGTCCTTCATGGTCTCCACTTGATTTCATATTTTCACATTCTAAATAAACGCTATATTCATATTCACCATTCGCTTTTTTTACTCTTACCCAAGAGTTTTCTTCATTACATCTTTTACTTCCATAAGTAGTTGTTAGTGGTTCTAAATACTTTTGATTAACTAATTTATCCATTGAAACTCTAGTTGTTGTTCCTTCATTAGGTAACGCTTCTGCGTTTTTCTCATAATATGCTTTTGCAGCATTTAATAATTTATCTTCTTTTCCACTAAAATCAATAAGTGGATAAATAATTAAAAACCACACTAAAACTAGTATCACTATTACAAAAGATGAAATTATAACTATTTTTTTTACTTTATTATCTTTCATATTCTCTCCTATTATTTTATTCTTACCATATATTTTTTATTTCTTACAGTGTATTCAATATATACTTCTTTAGAGTTTACTATTTGATCTGATATATCAATAAATATTTGCTTGCCTTCATACTCTCCATTTACCATATTAACTACATTGTAATACTGTACAGTCCCACTACTATCTACATATTTAATTCTACCATATTTGCAAGAAAAGTCAATAAATTCTTTACCTTCAAACTCTGATGAAGAGAAGTCTATTTTTATAATTTTTTTACCTGGTTGTGAACCAATTTCTTTAGACTTCATTTCACATTTTTCACCATTAATACATTCGTATTTATTGTATGTTGTATTTTCTTCAAAACTAACATTATCAAACGTTACATCTGTCTTATTATTTAATACATCAAAAATTATTTTATCTCCTATTTTATAATCTTTATTTGTTGTTTCTGAAATATCTTTAATCTTTAATTTTATTTTTCTTAAATATGTTTCATTTCTTTTTCCTAAGTATTCCTGAAAATACAGTGCAAATTTATCATTTTCTAATTCTTTAGGAACTTTATATATTAAAGTAAAATTCTTAGTTTGATGTCCATTTAATAAATTATCATTTGATATTAAATTACCAATATCAGCAAAGTTTTCATCATAGTATACCGTATTAATAATGTCATTAGTAGTGTTCATCAAATGATATCTTGAAAAATCTACTTGTATAGAACTATCATAATCATTTCTTACTTTGATTTTTACTATTACAAATTTACTCTTTTTCTCTATTATTTCACCTGCTGTATTTCTATCAGTTACATATGCACTATCAATTAGGATACTATATCTTCCTGATGAAAACATTTCACCTTCTTTATAGCTCTTGTGTTTAACTCCAAAAAAATAATAACTATATCCAGCAATACCAAGAACTAAAACAATCATAACTATTCTAATAATAAACTTGTGTTCTTGATAAAAATAATTAATATTCCTTTTTATTTTATTGTATTTTCTTGATATAGAATGCTTATCTATTTCAATATTAACTTCAAATTCTTCTCTATCACTACTATTTAATTCTAAAAATTCTTGATCATTATTAAATCCAAATTTCTTTAAATCTAATCCCGTAATACGAAGTATTAAAATAATTAAGACTCCATATTGAACCCAACTAGCAATATTTAGAATATCTCGATTAAAGAATATACTAGAAACCGGAGTTGTTGCGTCATACGATTTAAAGAAAGAAGTTAGTGAAGCAACAGCATATATCATAAATATATATTCTGCTATAATTACCAAATATAATTTCCATGGTTTCTTCTTATGTTTTAATAAAATAAGTAAGGCAGTAGATATTATAATCATAAAAAGCACTGATAAATAAAATAAGAAATTAATTTTGTTAGTTATATTTTCTAAAGTACTATTATATGTTCCAAAACTTATGAATTCTTTAACAAAGTCTTTTACTAAATATATTTTATAGAATATAAATACCCATGCAAGTAACATAACTATATGTATTTTTTTAAAGTTTTTAATTAAAAAGGCATAGGGTTTTCTAAATACCATACAAACGCCCTCCTATTCTAATTATTATTATAACTCTTTTTGCTTTTATAAACAATATGTGTTATACTTTTTTTGTAATAGAAGGAGAAATAATTTATGAAGAAAAAAATAATTGGTGTTTTTTTAATTATTTGTTGTTTTGCATTAACTGGATGTGCTCGTACAGTAACTTATAAAACAATGCAAGAAAAAATAGAAAATAAGGAAACTTTTGTTGTTGAAATAGTTCAAGATGGTTGTAGCCATTGTATTAATTTTCAACCTGTATTTGATAAATTTGCTAAAGAGAATGATTTAGACTATTTCAAACTAAATTTAACTAATATGAGTAATACAGATAAACAACAACTAAATGCTCAATTTGAAATAGAAGGAACACCTACTGTTTTATTATTGGAAAAAGGTAAAGAGCTAAAAGAATATAAAATTTCTGGTGAAGTACCTGCATCAAAATTAAAAACAATATTCAAAAAAGCTGGATTCATAAAATAAAGAGAAAGATTTCAAATCTTTCTCTTTTTTTATTTTAAACTTTGTACTAAATTATTATATTGTTCCATTATACTAGTTGAATAAAAACTTATTGTACCCTCTTCCATTTTCCAACTATCTGGATTATCTTTTAATAAAGTTAAAACTGATCTATCTGTATTTAATATTTTTGTTCCTGTATCATTAATTTTATTAATGATATTTTTATTATTTTCTACATCTTCCTTATATTTTTTACCAAACATATAGTCTTTATATATTTTTATATATTTATCAGATAATTTATATTTATTGATATATTTCATTATTTCTTTTTCATCTGTCATCTTAAGTAATTTATTTATTATATTATTAAATTCTTTTTGTTTATCATCTAATAACTTTAATGATTTATCAAAACTAGGACCATCACTTGTATAATTAGAACTTGATAATATTACTTTAATAGTTTCATCATTTATAATATCATCTGCTTTTTTTATGTTATCAGAATAATCTTTCATATACTCTTTTATAGCTTTTTCTACTTTACCATAAGAGAATAAAGCTTTTGTTTTAACATCATATTTATCCTTGTTAGCATCCTTTGTTAACAATTCCTTTACTTCACTATCCAAAGCTTTTTTACTATAAATATTTAATCCAAATATAGTAATTAAACTAACAAGTATTACTACAATTATTAAATATATAAATAAGTGTTTTTTTTCTTTCATAATATCACCAACAATAGAATACCATAAAATCAGTATTAAAGCAATTTATATAAAGATATAACATATAATTAATTGGTGATATTATGTATGATATTTTTTCTCTTACAGATGATGTTACTGGAATATTTATAGATTTAAAAAATTTACAATTAAATAATAATGGTGAATTACTATTTTTAGATGAATACTTAGAAAAATATAATGACAGCAATTTTTTAATAATAAATGTTATTCCTATAGATAATATAAGTAATAATATAGTAGATATTAACAAGGAAAACAGTGATTATGTTGAAAACATTTTTAATATAGTTTCTAAATATTCAAGTCTTACTATATATTTTTGTTCCACAAGTACAAGAATACTTGATACATTAAAAAATGTGTTTATCCACAAAAACTGTGGATATTATATAAGTGAAGATTTAAACTATCCGGATAGTGATTTTTATATAATACAAAAGAATAGCGAACCATTATTTATTATTACTCAAAATAATATTTATTCAACAAATAAAAAAACTCCTTAGAGTTTTTTTTATTGTGTACTTCTAAATACTGAACTTACTTGTGAAGATTGTTCATCCTCACTATTATTATCATTATTTATAACCTGACTAGGTGTTGGTATAATGTTAGGATTTGGTTGTTGTGCTTCTACTGGTTCCATCATTACAGTTTTAACATCTGGAATTGCTTGTTGTACAGTTACACTATTTACATCAACATTTTGTGGTACAGCACGTGTTTTCCATATTCTTGCAACATCAACATTTTGACTTAATGGTGCTGGATCTGGTTTTTCTACATAAGCAAATACTGGTACTTTAAAAGCACTACCAAAGGCAACACAATTACCAGGTTTTAAATTTTTAAGTTTATCTACTAATTCATCAGATACATTTGGTACCATTCTTCTAATATAATCTAAATCAAGTGGATGTGACATTCTTAAAATAATAAAGTTAGAACATTGTGAGATAGATGTATCAGAAAGTTCTGAAGGTCTTTGTGTAATAAGACCTAGTAAGATACCATACTTTCTACCTTCTTTAGTTATACGATCAAATATGTTATAACCTATTATATTAATATCTTTATCATTTTGAACATATCTATGAGCTTCTTCAATAATTATATGATATGGTACTGATCCCCTTTTATCAGTTTCAACTACTTCTTTAAATAATATTCTTGATATTATTTTAGTAATTACTTTAGCAAATCTATCATCTACATAACTTATATTAAAATTAACAATTTGACAATGTTGACCATTCTTATTTAATAGTTCATATATATAATCTTTTCTAATTATATATTTGTCATATTTAAAGTATTCTTTTTGTGAACTATTATTAATAGCATGTAATCTTACCATTAGAGCATTGGCAGTTTCATATACTCTATTACTCTTTAATACACCTTCACTTATTAAAGCAAAATCCATTGCATGTTCTAAATCATCAAATGTGTAATAGCCATTACTATCTACAACATTATCACTTAAACTTAACGAGTCATCAATAAAACTACTTATGAAATCAACAACTAATTCCATTTCTTGTAATTTACCAGTTTTATCAATAAATAAACATTGATTAAGTGTTCTTATATAACCTGGTTGAGAAATCTTACTTTCTAGATTAAGTTGTTCAGTATTAAATTTAGTTAATACTGCTATAATTTGATCTCTAATTTTAGTAGAATCCATTCCGCTTAATAATATATCAAGAATTGCTCTTGCAATAATATCATTTTTGTACTTAATTACATGTTCTCCACTACCTGATAGTATCGGAACTAATTTAAGTGTTTTTTCAATAATTGGTAATTGATTAGGTGTAGTTACATCTAAAAGAAGAGCTAAATCATCTGTATCTAATAACCATGGTGGTATTCTTAATATTTCATTTTGAGATACTCCACTTGTATCTGTAGTATATACTTTATAATTTAAATTATTATTTATACTATTTATCTTAGAAAAAGCACTAGTATATTCACCATAAGCATCAAATAAAACTATATTAGCATACAATGGTGGATTTGGTGTTGATGTGAACAATCTTTGTAATAATCCTGCAACAGTATAACTTTTACCAGAACCACTATTACCTAATATTGCAAAATGATTACTAAAAAAATCATTTATTTTAAATGTAACTTTATAATTATCATAAACATTACTTAATCCTAAATATGCTTCATCATCTTTTATGTTTTGATCACCAAAGATAAGTCCTAGCTCTGACATATCTATAATTCTTACTTTACTATTAAAAGATGGTTTACTTGCATTACCAGGTACAAATCTATTATCTTGTATTTCTCCTACTATACTAACTTTCATTTGTTCTTTATTAGTATTATCTATTTGTCCTACTATTTTTTTATTTCCGTCTTCAAAAATAACATGTAGTCCAACTAAATTAGGTTGTTGAGAAATATCAATAGAAAGTTTTAAAATTACATTGTTATCAATTATCTCTAAAATTGTTCCTAACATAACAACACCCTTTTTTCGTATTCTAAAGTTTAGTATATCATAAAAATATTTAACTAACAATATAAGCAGATAATAATTTTTTAGTTTTTTGTCTAGAACATCCATTATATTTGGAATAATATTATGGGAGGGATATGTATAAAAAAAGATTTCATGGATTTATATGAACAATTTAAAAGAATAGAAAAAATGGGTTGGATAAAATCAGAGAGATGTGGTACTACTGGTATTGGTTATACATTTGAAAAACTTCTAAATAAAAACGAAGATAGTTTTCAAATACCAGATTATGATGGCATAGAAATTAAAGTAAATAATTGTACGAGTAATCATAAAATACATTTATTTAATCTAACTCCTGATGGAGATACTCTTTTTCCTATAAAAAGAATAATAAATACATTAGGGTATCCCGATAAAGATTATCCTATGTATAAAGTATTTAATGTAAGTATTAAATCTGCGCCTGCAACTATTTTAGGTTATAAAAAATTAAAACTTATAGTTAACTGGAAAGAGAAAAAAATAGACTTAATTGTTTTTGATAATTATGGTAAAAGCATTAATATTGAAACTTCTTGGTCTTTTGAATCTTTAGAAAAAGCACTGTATTTAAAATTACAAAAGCTTGCTATTGTTGATGCATATTCTATGAGAAATAAAGATACTCTTTACTATCATTATAGTGATATAACATTTTATAAATTAAGAAGTTTTAATAATTTTATTAAACTTATTGATAAAGGTATTATAGAAATTACTTTCAAAATAGGTATTTATAAAAAAGGTGAAAAATTTGGAAAAATTCATGATAGAGGAACAGATTTCTCTATTAATAAAAAAGACATACTTTTATTATTTAAAAAAGTATGATTTTTTTTGGTTAAATAATTATTTCTTATTTAGTAATTGGTTTGGGGAACAAGGGTATAAAAAAAAACAACTCATCGTTGTTTCTAATACATAAATGGTCGGGAAGACAGGATTTGAACCTGCAACCCCTTGGTCCCAAACCAAGTGCTCTACCAAGTTGAGCCACTTCCCGAAAAAATTGAACAAATAAATAATATCATTATACTATTTAAAAGTCAATACTATATCTTATTTTTATTGATAAATTGTAATTCTATTTCTTCCATCTCTCTTACTCTTGTACATTGCTTTATCTGCATCATTTATAGCAGTTTTTAAATTATCTTTATTTAAACTACTAATACCAAAACTTAAAGTTACATTAAATCCTAATTTCTTACTTAATAATTTCATTTGATTTTTTAACACTACCGCTTTTGCATGGGCATCTTTAATATCACAGTTTTTTAGAAGAATTATAAACTCTTCTCCTCCCCATCTAGCTACGAAATCTGTCTCACGTACATGGTATCTTAAAATTTTACCAAGTTCAACTAAAACTAAATCACCAGTATGATGTCCATATTGATCATTAATTTTCTTAAAATAATCAATATCACAGAATATAATACTATCATATTGTTCTAAATTAGTAATTGCTCTTCTATTATTTAGTTTAGTTAAACTATCTGTATATGCTTCTTCTTTATAAAACTCAACTTGTCTTTTTAATAGTTCAATTTCTCTTTGTTGCATCTCAATTATCTTGTTTTTATTTTCTATTTTTTTATTATAATATTTCTCATTCATTTCCCTACACCCTTATATTATATACATCAGTATTATATTTTATTAATTAAGTAAACTAGAAATTAAAAACTTTGCTGTAGCAAAGTTTAAATATAAATATATATCAATATAATTCTAACATGTATATTAAAAAAAAACAACTTAATTATATAATTAAGTTGTTTTTTATATCAATTACTCATTATTTAAATTAATTGTATTTGCAACAGTATAATAATATATTGTTCCATTATCTACCCATAAATATGTAGGCATATTGGAATTACTTGTTGATACTATATGTGAATCTGTTAAGTTTTCAGAAGCAATAGTAGTTGCTCTTGTTAAATCAGTATTCTTATCAACTGAAGTAATAGATGAATCTAAAGCTTGTACTTTAACTAGAAAATCATTATTATTTAAAAATATAGTTGTTGATTCTTTTACTTCTATAGTACCTGTTTTTTCTACACTTTTTACAAAAGCACAATATGTAGTTGTAGTAATAGCCATAAATAATACAGCTATAATTATATATTTAATTTTAGTTTTATTCATAACTATCACCCTTTCTTTTAATTACTTTGAGTACATTTAAGTTTTACTTTATACCCAACATTTTCTCCTAATCCATCACTTGTTTTTACTTGAATAATATAATCTCTATCTGTTTTACCACTATTTGTCATTGTGTCAGTAATTGATACTCCTGAATCAAAATTATTGTTATAACCAAATACACCATTATTACCATTATTATTTTCTACAGTTAATGTATAACTAAATGGTTCTTTTGATAAATTATCAGATGTATCATAGTTTTTAACAGTAACTTTAAATTCTGAATATCCTAGTTTACCTTTTTCTGCTTGAGATACTTCTCCAATTGCAGCATCACATATTACATTAGAACTATCTGCTTTTATACTTACGTTAGTTCTACTAAAATAGTATGCATATGTTTCTTTACCTACTATAACTACCATAGTAAGTACGAGTAACATAATAATTATTTTCTTTCTATTCATGTTTAATCATCCTCCTATGATAAGTTAACTACATAGTATAAACTAGTATTTAGACTTCCGCCATCATATTTCCAATAAATAGTATTATTAATTGAACTATCAGAACCATTATAAGTACCATTTATATTAGTAATTTCATTCTGATATGATGAATCAGTGTAAAAATGTAGTCCACTACTTACATCATCACTATTAAAATATACTTTATAGTTTTTAGAACTATCAAAATTAGAAAAATCTAAATTTATATTAAAACTACCTTGTGTACCAGATATATTAATTCTTCCAGTAGGTTTTTCTTGATCATTTACAATTACTGTATGACGTTCAACATTTTGTGAAACATAAGCAACAAAAGGAAGATTAATTTCTTGATTCATATACAAGCTATCATTTTCATTACTTTCAGTTGTATCACTATATTCCCATGTCCAGTAAATATAATGTTCAGCAGTTTTATTAGAATTTTCTAATAATTGTACTCCTTCTATAGAAAATAATTCACTACTCAAATCTTTATCAACATAAAAATGTATGTTATTAGGTATATTAGTTCTATCAAAATAAACTTTATAATATGCATCTGAATCTACACTAGAAAAATCAAGATCAACTTTAAACTTACCTACAGCACCAGGAGCTAATCTTTTATTATTTGTTATAGTATTAGAAAGATTAATATTCTGATTCATATTTTTACTTCCATTTATTATAGGTGCATATTCAGGAATTGTTATAGTAGAACTAGTACCACTAAAACTACCACTCGTATAAAAGAAGGAAAGACCTACTCCAGCTACTACAATGCATGCAAAAAGAACAAAAGCAGTTATTCCTATCTGTCTTTTGTTTCTTCTAAACTTTCTTTTTAATTTTAAAAGTTTAGGATTCTGCATTCTCTACTACCTTCTTTCTCATACTCTTTATAACAATTTCAATTAAATATAAAACTATTATTATTAAAATTATTATTAATCTATTGTTTACTAAAAAGTTTAACCAACCACTTTTATAAACAAATTTACCTAAGATATTTTTCTTATTAAATGAAGGATCTTCACTATAATTAGCATCTCCTTTAGTTGTTACTTTATTTCCATCTATTTTAGTAATTCTATGAGTTATATAAGATTTACCTTTTTTATAAGTAACAATATCTCCAACTTTATAAGTATCTACTTTTTTTACAATTATATTATCTCCTACATTAAGAGTATTAGACATACTACCACTCTTAACTGTAAAAAAGTAATGATTAAAAACTGATATAGGTTTATTTCTATTAAGTATTCCAAATACTATAGATAATAACAAAATTACTATTATTATATCTAAAACTATATTTTTAATTACATTTAGTACCTTCATATTCATCCTTCTGTCTATCTTTTATTATGATTAACAACAATAGGATTATAGATAATAATAATGCAATTTCTACATAATACATTATATTATCTCCAGTATATGGATTAAATTCATCACTACCACTTGTATCTATTTCACCTGTTTCCTCTGCTTTTATATTAATACTAAATTTATATTTAGCACCAGGTGTTCTTCCAACAGTTGTGTCATTAGCTGCATCTACCCATTTCCATTCTATTGTATATATATCATTCTTTCTACTATTTAATACTTTTTCACCAAGATTCAAATCATTATATCTAACCCAATCTGATTCTCCAGCAATATATTTATTATTTCTTTTTAATTTGTATCTTAAATTTACGTTATACTCATTTTCTTCAGCAAATACTAAATTATATTTAACATTTTTACTAGTATTATTATTAATCATAAAGTCATATGTTCCATAATCTCCTGGAGAAACTGAATTTACTTTAAATATATTTAAATCTGTTTGTTGTTTCCATACTTGATAATTATCACTAACAGTAAAATCTTCCTCTTCTACTGGTGTAGTTGATGATGAATCATCACCACTTGTACTAGAACTAGATTCTGATCCAGAACCAGTTCCAGATCCTGTACCTGAACCTGTTCCATCACCATTTCCAGGAACAGTATTATTATTACCATCAGTATTAGTATTAGTATTAGTATTACTACTATTATTGTTAGTTGAATTATCTGTATTATCTTTCTTAGAATTATCTTCTTTCTTATCTTTAGGTTTTACTTCTTTTTCACAATTATTATCATCACAATCTATATCAATAACATCAATATCTCTACTTTTTTTATTACTATCACTCTTAGTGAAGTCAACAGTAACACATATACCTAAAGCTATTATTAGAAGAATAATTATACCAAATATTATTTTATGTTTATTCTTATACATTACTTCACCTTCTATTTATTCCTAATTTTAAGGTCTAAATATTAGGCCCTAAAATTAAGAATAATATAAACATATTATTCTTATAGTATTAATGAACTTGAGTAGCTGTTATTTTAAATGAAACAGTTACACCAATTGCTTCACCTGTATATTCTGAATTTCTTTCATATCCTGCACCGCTGGCAAAATTACTACTTAAACTTACTGGTACAGTTACATTTAGTGTTCTACTACTTCCAGCTTCTATTGTAGTCTCATTATTTTCCCATGCAAACACAGGAGTACCAGCAGTTGCAGTAACATCGTCATGTGAAAGTTCATCTAAATGAACTGACGCGTTAGATGTAGCTACTGTAATAGCAGTATCACCATTATTACTAACAGTAAGACTTCCTGTACATTCTACAGTACCTGCTCCATCTTCATCATCAGGACACGTTAGACTTAAAGTTCCACCATTTCCTAAGAAATCCCCATCTATTTCTGGATCAAATGACGCTATTGATACATCACTTGATGCTGAATAACTACCACTTGTGTAAAAGTATGAATATACACCATAGCCCGCAATTCCAACAAGTACAAACAATAAAAGAACTAGAATTAGTGACTTCTTTTTATTTTGCTTATTTGATTCTTTATTCTTCATTATTTCACCTTCTCTCTTTATTTATTTTTTTTAATTATTTACTTGTTCAGCTTCTAATCTAAAACTAGCATAAGCGCTTAGAGAACCAGAGGCAATTGGTTCAGTAACTAACTCTGGCTGATCACTTGCAACTGAAGTTGAGTTTCCTGTTTTTACTTCTACTTCAATATAAATAGTTTCACTGCTACCAGATGATATAGTTGTATAAGAACTGCTAGTATTAGACCAACTTATACTTGAAGATACTACTGAGACTGTTGCATGACTTGATGAAACGTTTGGATAGAAGTCTTCATAGCTAACTCTAATAGGAGTACTACCTGAATTACGTACTGTTGCAGATGCAGTACATGTAAATGTTTCATTTGCTCCTACTTTTTCAGGACAATTTAAATTAATAGAACCACCTTGTCCTAAAAATTGATCACTTGCACTTGAACCACTTTCAAGATTATTATCCTCTATTCTTGGATTGAATGATCCTGTAATATTAATTACATTTTGATCAGTGTCTGATGTTGCTTCACTTGTATCTATTGTACCCATAGTATAGTAATATGAATAAACTCCATATCCAGCAAGTCCTACTACTGCAAATAATAGAAGTCCTAAAACTAGTACTTTCTTTTTGTCTCTTTTCTTTTCCATATTATTCACCTCTCTTTCATTTATGTAAAAATAGTAACTGTTTATTTTTACCTCTTGTTAGTTTTCTCTACTATCCTACAATATAAGTTTAGCATATGTTTTTTTACACGTAAAGATAGTTAATTGTATAACTTGACATTTTTATACAAAAAACACAATAAATTTATTTATTGTGTTTTAACTTAATTTTATCTTTCAATCTATACATATTTAATATTATAAAAATACTTTGTATTATATAGACATTGCCTAAATATAGTGGCCTTATTGCATTAAAAGAAGATATATGTGTATATGCTACTCCTCCTATAATTAACATATAACAAACCATCAACAAATGACTTATTATACTTATATGATCAAATTTCTTTATATTTTTTATGTATATAATTAAACTTACAACACTTAATATTATTGTTAAAATTTCATATATTATTCTTATTATTTCATATTTAAGTGGATTCTTTTTTACTATACTTACAGTATCATGATAATTTATATACTCAAAGTAATAGGCATCTATATCTTGGTCATATGCATAATCTTTTGTTTTTGTTAATGTTTTTATATTTTTATATGTTGTTGTGTAAGCAATAGTTTCTATTACTTTTTTAGGTAGTAACATAAAATCTTTTTTTGTTGGTACTGCCATATATATTGATGGCATGACAAATTCTTTTTCAAAAGTACCATTTTTAAACAACTCATCAATTTCTTCACCCAGTTTTTTATAGTATGCTTCACTTTCTTTTCCAGACTTAAAGTTATGTTTTGTATCTATCATTTTTCTTAAATGCCATACTATATTTCCATTATATATTTCTCCTTTTGTACTCTCATATTCATAATATTCATATATATGGTAAAATCTATCTAGCTCATCTTTAGAAAAATCAAATGTCTTAGTATTATCAATAAGTTTATATAAAGTAGATTTTGGTATTGAAACCATATGGATTTTCTTATCATCTTTTATTTGTAATATTTTTTTATAGGTATTATGAAATTCTGACTTTTGTATTTCATTGTAAGTATATATACCATAATGTTTATAGTTAATAAATGATACAAGATTTAGTGATAATTGTAGAATAATTATAGGTATTATACTAATTATTATTGTTTTTAATTTTCTTGCCTTATATTTATATACTGAATAAACAATTAAAAATAGTATTATTGGATATACCCATATATTATCTTCTCTTGTCAAAAACATAATGGAAATTATTATTCCAAGTAATATATTATTAAGTATTTTTTTATTTTTATAAGTTATGATTCTAATTACTATCCCTAAAAAAAACAAGAGTTCAGTTATTGATATTGAATTTCTATATAGTCTTTGAAATAAATCTTGTGAATATGTTACAGGATTAAATAATAATACTATAAAAATTATTAATAAAAACTTTTTACTTTTTATTATATATTTTAATGATGTTAGAAAATATAAACAAGCTAATATATATAATATTGTAAAAAAACTGCTAAAACCTATTTTATAAATTCTTGCAATAAATAGAGCAAATGCAAAAACAGGTCCTTTTATAAGTGTTTTAGCACTATAGATACCTAGATATTGTCCCTTTGTTAATGCTTTTAACAATTTAACATATAAACCATCATCATGAACCATTTCATGTAAATAAAAACTAGGAAGTTTATAAGTAAATAAGAATCTAGCAATACAAAGTACTAATATTGTAATTATAAACCAATGTTTCTTTAAAAACTTTTTTATTTTATTCACTTACTTCACCTCTTTTTATATACATATTTTTTACATAATATATAGTTTACTATTACTACTATTATTAAAACAATTACTTTACCAATTAATTCATTTATATTAAATACTTCTACTAATAAGATTAAACCAAAATAATCTATTATCATTGTAAATAGTCTTGAAAATATATATTTAAATACTTCTTTTAATAGCTCTGATTTATTTTTACACTTTGTTTTAAATACAAATAGTTTATTTAAGAAATAAGCTATAGTTTTTATTGTTATTAAAGTTATTATGTTAGCTATGTAATACTTTAGAAAACTATCTAATAACCAAAATAATAAAATATGTAAGCCTGTTGTTACTGCACCAAAAAAACAGTAACTAATAAATTCTTTATGTTTATTAATTAATTCTTTTATCTTAATCATTTTTATCCATAATTTGCTTTAATATAACAGCTAATAATCCTATAGAAAATACTATTATTGATAAAAGCAAACCTCCTATTCCTAAAATATATCCAGCATTTATATGTACAAAATGTGAGAAAATAAAACCTATTATTGAAAGTATAATTAATATAATAGAAAGAAGTGTAAATATTTTTAGTGGATTATAGTAAACACATGCTTCTAATATATATCTTATTGATTTTAAAGAATCTCTAAATAACTTTATTTTAGATTTTCCTACTCTCTTATTATATGGAATATCAACATAACAAACAAAATGATTATTCATTAAATAAGCAAGAGTTTGTGATGTAGTAAAACTAAATGTATCACATAATCTAGGAAAATATTTTGTAACTAAAGACTTATCAAACACTCTTAATCCTGAATTAATATCCTTTATCTTTTTCCCTGATACAAATTGTACTAAATGTTTCATAAGTCTTCTTAAAAAACTCTTAAAAAAACTTTGTTTATAATATTTACCAGTTCTAGCACCTACTACTAAATCAAAACCTTCTTTTTTCTTTTCTAACATTTTAGGTACTGATTCAAATGGATAAGTTAAATCTGCATCAGTAATTACGATCATTTCATTTTTTGCTTTATTAATACCCCTTTTTAATGAAAACCCATAACCCATATTTGTTGGATTATTAATAACAACAGCACCACATTTTTCGGCAACACTCTTTGTATTATCTGTTGAACCATCATTAACAATAATTATTTCAGAACCCTTATCAATTTTATTCTTTTTCATAACTTTTTGAATTTCTTTAATTGTCTTTTCTATTGCATTTTCTTCATTATATGCAGGTATTACTACTGAAATCATTATTACTTCTCCTTTTATATATAACAATTATAACATATTATTTATCTAATAAAATAAAAAAAGGATAAAAGTACTTTTATCCCATAACTTGTCCACCATTAATGTGGAAAACTTGTCCTGTTACATAACTTGAATCATCAGATGCGAGATATACGAAGGTAGGTGCTAACTCATATGGCATTGCACCTCTTGCCATAGCAGCATCTGATCCTAGTGATGGTATTTTTTCTTTTACCCAACAAGCAGGTTGAAGGGGTGTCCAGAAAAATCCTGGAGCAATTGCATTTACTCTAATATTTTTTAGAGCCAAATTTCTAGCTAGTGCTCTTGTAAAACCAACTATTGCACCTTTTGTAGTAACATAATCAATTAATTGTGGATCTCCATAGAAAGTAGTAACTGATGATAAATTTATGATTGATGATCCGCTCTTCATGTAAGGTAATGCTTCTTTAGTTAAATAAAACATTCCATATACATTTACTTTCATCGTCCAATCAAATTGTTCATCTGTTATATCTTCTAATCTATCCTTTTGATATTGTACACCTGCATTATTAATAAGTATATCTATTTTACCAAATCTATCAATTGTCTTTCTTATTATTTCTTTACAAAAACTATGACTAGTAATATCCCCTTTTATTAAAAGACATTCTCCTTTCATTTTCTCTATATAATTTTTAGTATATTCTGCATCTTTATCTTCATTTAAATATGGTATTACAACTTTAGCTCCTTCCTTTATAAAAGCAATTGAACAAGCTCTACCAAGACCACTATCTCCTCCTGTAATAATTGCAACTTTATCTTTTAATTTTCCACTACCTTTATAATTAGGATTATCAAATATAGGAAGTGGACTCATTAAATACTCCATACCAGGCTGCTCATCTTGTGATTGTTCAGGAGCCATTATTTTATATATGGTACTTTTTATACCTTTATTACCATAATATTTATAGTAATTATTACCAAACTTATAATCGTAATTCATATATCCTCCCATACTAATATATGAATTTACAAAAAAATGTTTAAATATAAAAAGAACTTTTTCAAGTTCATTTAATTCTTTATGGTGCTCTGGTCGGACTCGAACCGACACGATATCGCTACCACTGGATTTTGAGTCCAGCGCGTCTACCAATTCCGCCACAGAGGCATATGAGAATATTATAGCACAATTTTTCATAAATTCTATAATATTCTTTTTTTATTCTGTAATTTCTTCTTTATATCTTGAATGATATAAGTCTACATTTTCCTCTTCTTCTGTTTCTGTTGTTGTAATAAAGTCTCTCATATCTGGTAAATCTTCTATTGAACTAAGACCAAAATAATCTAAGAATTCATTTGTTGTTTCATATAAAATTGGTCTTCCTGGAAGATTACTTCTTCCACCTTCTTTAACAAATCCTTTAGCAACTAACTTTCTAATCATTTGACCAGTTGAAACACCTCTTAATTCATCTACTTGCATTCTAGTTACTGGTTGATTATAAGCAATTATTGCAAGTGTTTCAAGAGATGCTTGACTTAATGCATTAGTTTCTGGATTTTCTAGTAATCTTTGATAATACTCTTTATGTTCTGGTTTAGTAGTTAACTTTATCTTATTACCTAAAAAATCTATTCTAAGTCCTCTATTATCATTATTATAATCTTCTTTTAAATCTAGTATTAATTGTTTAGCTTCTTCCTCTTCTATTTGTAATACATCTTTTATTTGATCTATATTTAATCCATCTTCACCTACTACAAATAAAAGTCCTTCAAGTATTGCTTTATTTTCCATGTCCTACCTCACATATTATGTCATCAAATGTTTTTTCTTGTTTTATAGTTAGCTCTCCTGCTTTTGCCATTTCAAGTACTGCTAGAAAAGTCGCAACTACATATTCTTTACTGTAATCTTCAAAAAGTTCAAAGAAAGATACTTTTTTCTTTTTAAATATAATATCTTTAATTCTTTTTCTTCTTTCAGCAACAGTTACTTCTTTTTCAGTTACTTGAGTATGAATAGGTTTATTTTCTTTTTGACGAAGTAAGAATTTTTTAAAGGCATCTACTAAGTCATCTATATTTAATTCATCTGTAATATTTACACCTTCAGTCATAAAATCTTTCATATCTTCAGGTGCTTTAGTATAAATCTCTTTTCTTAATTCTTCTTTTTCTTTTAATGTTTTAGTTATCTCTTTATAAGTTTGATATTCAAGTAATCTTGTTACTAATTCACTGCGAGGATCTTCTTCTTCCTCTTCATCATCCTTAGGCCTAGGTAATAGCATCTTTGATTTTATATATAATAATTCTGATGCTAAGACAAGATAATTACTTGTTACTTCTAAATTCATTTCTTCCATCTTATTTAAGTATTCCATATATTGATCTGTAATCTTTTCCATTTCAATATTTAGAATATCCATTTTATTTTCTTTAATAAGATGTAGAAGTAAATCAAGTGGTCCACTAAATTCGTCAAGTTTAAAATCTAACTCCATATTCATCATCCTAACTGTAATCATTATATCATATATATTATAATGATTCCAGGTGATTTTTATGAAAAAGTTTTAGTATTATTTTCTGGATACGTAATCAACTTACTTTAATTGATATTAAAATATAAAATAGATAGACTTCATAAGACGCTATCTATTTTTATATTATTTCATTCCTTTTATTTGTTCATCAATATCAGATATTGTGTTTTCTAATATTTCCTCACTTAATGTTTTATATTTCATTCTTATCTGTTCAAAAATATTTTTTCTTTCTTCTTCAGATTTAATTAATACTCCATTAATATAGCAACCGTCAAATTCACCATTTTTTAATTGTTCCTTTAAATCTGCTGCATAATACTCAGGAACTACTGTTTGAGCATTTTTAATTACTTCATCTGAAAAATTAGATATTCTAATACCAGTATTCTTTAAATTACATCCAGTAAATGTACAATTATCTACCATGTCTTTAAAATCTATTTCGAATGTTGACAAGTTAACACCTTCAAGATTTGTATACTCAACATATGTTTCCTCTGGCAGTATTTGTATTCCTGTATTGCGTAAATCAGAATGAGAAACATTGTATAAACTTAGTCTATTCTTGGATAAATTCGTTCCGTTAAAATTACAATTAGTAATATACACAAGTCCAACTGTTTTATATTCCCATGACTTTTTAAAATCTATATCAGCATTGGTATTACAATATACCACATCAATTACTTCATCACTACAATAATTATCTATGTATTGATCAACTATTTCATAATGTTTACCAAGTTTTTCTTTTAATGCATCATCATTACTCCAAAAGAACACATCAGCATTGCCACTACTTATATACCATGAAACATCTTCAAATGATATTTCACTTAAATCTATTTTACTTAAGAATTCTCCTGACCATACTGGTGTTTTTAAAATAATACTTTCATCTCTAGCATATAATACATTAAATAATAATTGTTCAAGTAAATTTCTATCTAAATGTATACGTTTTCCTTCTGGTACTTCCTGTAATTTTGCTTCAATTTGTTTTCTAATTTCATCTTTAACTTGTTTATCTAATTTCATATATAAGTTCTCCTTTAAATTTGTTAGTTTTAAATCTAACTCAAGTTTCATCTTCATACCTGTAATTATTATATCATGTATGTTATAATGATTCTAGGTGATTTTTATGAAAAAGTTTACTATGCGTGATGAAGAGTTTATCTGCAAGAATTGTGGAAAGAAAGTTTTACCTCTAAAGTATACTGCTAGAGACCATTGTCCATATTGCTTATATTCTCTACATGTAGATATTAATCCAGGAGATAGATTAAATGAATGTAAAGGTTTATTAAAACCTATTGGAATAGAAAAATATAAAGATACATATAAAATTATTTATAAATGTGAAAAATGTAATCAAGAACATAAAAACATAATGGCCGCTGATGACGATATGGATTTAATAATAGATTTATCTGTTAATACAAACTAAAAAAGACTTTTATAAGTCTTTTTTTAGTCATTATTTTGTAACTTTCATACTTGAAACATCTAATTTATAATACTCTGTTCCTAAACTAAGTTCACCTTTACCATCTTTAATACATGCATAGTATATACCAAAAGGTACTTCTTTTGCTCCGTTAAACATAGCATTATCACTTGCAGTAGTATATTGAATCTTATATTCCTTACAATCTGATTTTTTTGTCTCATTTACAGTTCCTTGAGCTATAACATCAGGTATACTGTTTATTTTTTCATTATATACATCTTTTATTAAACTAGCTAAATCTATCTTTTTAATAAATTCATTATCTTTTGATATATTCATATCTACCAAATAAACATTTCTTTTTCTTCCATCAATAAATGTGTTATCTTCACCTAGTTTATCAGCATTATCATAAGCTAAAAAGTATCTTCTATTATTATTAAATCCTTCTAATAAATAGAATTGTCCTTCTAATGATTTCTTTTCATCTGCAGTTGTAGAAGTTTTATCATCAGATTCTTTTGATGTTGTTCCACTTTCTTTTGTTCCATTATCTGTTTTAGAACTGAATACCCATCCTTTATCGTATGCAATATATCCACATAATCCTAGTATTACTAGTATTAATACCACTATAGTAACTAATGATCCTTTTCCTTTCTTTTTTTCTTTTACTTCTTCTATTTTAATTTCATTTTCCATTTTCTTTACTCCTCCTATTGTAATAAGTATATCATAAATTAAGAGAAGTAAAACAAAAACTTTAGATTTCTCTAAAGTTTATTTTATTACACTAGAAGCAAAGTAATAATCCCCAGTTTCTTTATCTAATTTAAATATATGAGTAATTGTTGAAGCTTTATCACTATAATCACTTACATCTATTTTTTCATTTGTTACATTTGCTACTTTAAAATGCTTTCCATCAATATTATAATTATTTGATGGATCACTATAAATATTAAAATACATATCATCATTAAATGTAGTTGATGTATAATATATAGCTTTTTCAACTACTTTAATTGAGCCATCTTCTTTTTTTTCTGCAGATATTATTTTTCTAGCTGTTATCTTAGGAGAAGGTCCACTTGTTCCACCAATTCCTCCAAATGTTACTTTATATTCATCATTTTCTTTATCATAAGACTTTATTTGCATTCCACTACCATCAAAATTAACATTAGTAGCAACAAATAAATCACTGATTTTTTCTTTATTAATAGTTACATCACTTTTAAAATAATTTTTAAGATGTTTTACTATTGTATCACCTTTAAACTTATAATATGTATTACCATTTTCTTTATCTTTATCACTAGTTTTTTCAAAATCAGACTCTTTAAAATTCTTTATCGCAATAGTAGCTAAATCTTTATCAGAAAAACTTTTATATCCATTTTCTCTATTCATTGAATAAGTATATTTCTCTAATTTTTTGTAGATTCCAATAAATCTAGAATCATCTAAATCTATTTCTTTAGCTTCACCACTTGTTGGTTCAACAGTTTTATTTTCTTTTTTATCTTTATTATCTTTTTCTACAGGTGTAGATTGCTCTTTTTTATCTTTTTCTTTAAAAATATATCCTTTATCATAAGCTATATATGCTGCAAAACCTATAATTATTAAAACTAAAATTATTATAGCTGCAGTAGAAAACTTTGTTTTATTTTCCTCTGGTTTTATTTCTTCTGGTTTAATTTCTTCTTTTTCCTCTTTTTTTACTTCTTTCTCCATTTTTATTCCTCCACACACCATAAGTATATCATAATAAATTTTTTTGAAAAGAAAAAACTTTAATTTTTTGGTTTAAAAATTAAAGTTAAGAAAAATGAAAATATAATTGCTGCAGATATACCTGATGCAGTTAAATCAAACATTCCCATTATAAGTCCTAAAACTCCTGCAGAATGAGCATGTTGTAGTCCTCCATGAATTAGTTGATGACCAAAACTAGTAATGGGAACCATTGCTCCTCCTCCAACATATTCCACGATAATATCGTATATATTAAATATGTCTAGGAATGCTCCAAGTACTACAAATATACTTGTAATGTGACCAGGAGAAAGTTTTGTATTATCAAGAATAAGCTGTGCGACTAAACAAAGAAATCCACAAAATAAAAATGATAAAGCTATTTTTTCCATTATACAGCCTCCAAACTTATCGCATGTGCAATACTTAATATATTTTGTTTTTGAAATAAGAAGGTTGGACTAAAAAGAGCTCCTGTTGCAATAATTAATACTCTTTTTATATTTTTCTTTTTCATTTCATTAATTACAAATCCGTAAGTAACTAGTGCACTACAAACTGGTCCACTTCCTCCTGCTAAAACTTCTTTCTGATTTTTTAAATCATATAACATTACTCCACAATCATTATAGTTTTTAGATAAATCTATATTATATTCTTTTTTAGAATATTCTTTCATTATCTCTTTTCCATATAATCCTAAATCTCCTGTTAGAATAAGATCATAATAATCTTCTCTTCTATTTAAATCTTGTAAATGTGTCTTTAATGTATCAGCAGCTGCACCTGCCATAACAGCTCCCATATTTAAAGCATCAGTTTGATCATAATCAATAATTTTACCAATAGTTGCACTTTCAACTCTTATATCACTCTTTTTATTTGATATAATTGCACTCGCACCACCAGTTGCCGTAAATGTTGCAGTCTTTGGTTTAGGAGCCCCATACTCAGTTGGATTTCTAAATTGTTTTTCACTTCCTGTATTATGAGAACTAGTACTACATAAACAAGTACTTACTTGCCTACTTTCTATAAAGTTAGATGCAATAATTAATCCTTCTACATTAGATGCACAAGCACTATAAACTCCTAAGAATGGTTTACCTATTACTTCTGCTGAATAACAAGATGAGGTTATTTGATTAAGTAAGTCACCTGATATTACTAAATCTATATTATCTTTAGTCATCTTATTTTTCTTTAACACTTTTTTCATGCTTTCTGTAAGTAGTTTTACTTCTGCTTTTTCCCAGCTTTCTTCTTCACAATATAAGTCTTTATAATGATTATCAAAATAACTACTAAGTGGACCATTATTCTCATATGGTCCGACTACTGTATAAGTATTATTTAGATATACATTTTTATATTTAAATGTCATGATAATCCTCCAATAATAAGTCTAATAATTCCAAATGTCCAAGCAGAAACTACTCCATAAAGTATAACTGATCCAGCTAACTTAAAGGCATTACTTCCTATACCATAAATAGGGCCTTCCTTCTTATACTCTATTGCAGCACTCATCATAGAGTGTGAAAAACCAGTTATAGGTATAATTAACCCACATCTTGCAAAATTGACCCACTTGTCAAAGAAACCAATCGCTGTAAATAATGCAGCAAAAAATATTAATATTACAATCATATAAACAGAACTTACTGTTCTAGATATATGAAAAAAGAAACATAATACTTGAATAATTATTTCTCCAAGTGATCCAACTGCACCACCCACTAAAAAAGCAATTAATAAATTAGTACTTCTTTTTTCAGTTGGTTTATGTTTTTCT
>CADAWN010000003.1 GCA_902791625.1 uncultured Erysipelotrichaceae bacterium
TTTCATTTAATTCTTCAGCATCCATTTCTCCTAAACCTTTCATACGAGCAATTTCAGCTTTTTGTCTTACATTTTCAGGTAATGAAGCAAGATATTTTTCTTTTTCTTCTTCATTTAAGACATATTTTCTTGTTTTACCATGCATTATTCTAAATAATGGTGGTTGAGCTGCATAAACATGTCCTGCTTGTACGATTGGTTTAAAGAATCTATAGAATAAAGTTAAAAGTAATACTCTAATATGTGAACCATCAACATCGGCATCGGTCATGATTATTATTTTGTCATATCTAAGCTTATCAATATTAAATTCTTCACCTATTCCTGTACCAAATGCTGTAATAATAGTTCTTATTTCTTCATTTCCTAAAGCTCTATCTAATCTATTCTTTTCAACATTTAAAATCTTACCTCTAAGTGGAAGAATAGCTTGTGTTAATGAATCTCTACCCTTTTTAGCAGATCCACCAGCTGAATCTCCCTCGACTATAAATATTTCTGATATTTTAGGATCTTTACTCTTACAATCTGAAAGTTTTCCAAAAAAATTAGTCATTGTTAAATCACTTTTTCTTGTTATTTCACGAGCTTTTTTAGCTGCATTTCTAGCTCGACAAGCAAGTAAAGCCTTTTCTACTATTAATTTTGCTTCATCTGGATTTTCAAGTAAAAATTTTTCAAATCCTTGTGAGAATACGCTATCAGCAAGTTTTCTAACTTCTGAATTACCAAGTCTTCCTTTAGTTTGCCCTTCAAATTGTGGATTAGGATGTTTACATGAAATAATCATTGTTAATCCTTCTTTAACATCATCACCTGTTAAAGATTCATCTTTTTCTTTTAATAAGTTAGTTTTTCTCGCATAACTATTAATAACTCTTGTAAGTGCACGTCTTACACCTTCTTCATGAGTTCCACCATCATGTGTATTGATATTATTAACAAAAGAATAAATATTTTCATTGTAACCTGTATTATATTGCATAGCTACTTCAAACATTACATCTTCTTCTTTACCACTTAAGTGAATTATATCTTCATGAATTGGTGTTTTTCCTTGATTTATAAACTTAACATACTCTGATATACCACCTTCATATAAGAAAGTTTCTCCAGTAGTATCTTGTCCATCTCTATCATCTCTTAAAGTAAGTCTTAGTCCTCTATTTAAGAAAGCAAGTTCTCTTACTCTAACCATTAATGTATTATAGTCATATATATCAGTATCAAATATTTCAGGATCAGGTTTAAATGTAACTGTAGTTCCAGTTCTATTTTCACTACAAGTACCTATTACATGTAATGGTTCTACTGTATGTCCACCATTTTCAAAACGAATAAAGTTAACTTCTCCATTTTTATATACTTTAACTTCTACCCATTTAGAAAGTGCATTAACAACACTAGCACCAACACCATGTAGACCTCCGGATACTTTATATCCTCCTCCACCAAATTTTCCACCTGCATGAAGTACTGTATAAACTGTTTCTACTGTACTTTTCTTTGTTTTTGGATGGATATCTGTTGGAATACCTCTACCATCATCTTTTACTGTAATACTATTATCTTTATTAATTACTATTTCAATATTATTACAATAACCTGCTAATGCTTCATCGATTGAGTTATCTACAATTTCCCATACTAAATGGTGAAGACCTTTAACATCAGTTGTACCAATATACATACCTGGTCTTTTTCTAACTGCTTCTAATCCTTCTAATACTTGTATTGCGGATGAATCATATTCAGTTTCTACTTTTTCTTCTAAATCCATATACATACCTACTTTCTTTCTATATTGCCATTTCTTACTTCAAATATATATGCATTTTCTAAAGATTTTTTATTTATATTTTTGATATCAGTAGTTGTTATTATTGTTTGTATATCTTTCTGCACATATTTTAATAGTCTATTTCTCTTTTTTATATCTAATTCACTAAATATATCATCAAATAGTAATACTGGTTTCTTATTTAATTTTTCATTAAATATATAAATTTCAGCTAACTTAAATGATAATATTGATACTTTTTGCTGACCTTGAGATCCATAGAATTTTAAGTTATTATTATCTAAAATAAAGGAAAAATCATCTCTATGTGGACCAAACAATGTCATACCATTATTTAATTCTTTTTTATAATTATTATTAAATATAGAAATCATTTTATCTCTAATATACTCATCATCAAAATGATCTATTTCTATATTTGGTTCATAATTAACATATAAATTTTGATTAGTTGAACATATTTCATTGTAAATATTACTTATATTTTTATTAACAAAATCAATATATTCTTTTCTCATTTTATAAATAATAATAGCTTTTTCTATCAATTTATCTGTAATAATATCAAAATATTTCTTATCAGCTAGTGAATTTGTGAATAAAATTTTCAAATATTCATTTCGAGTTTTCAAAATTTTATTATATTCATTTAAAGTATTTAAATATAAATTAGATAATTGACTTATTTGTATGTTAAGTATATTTCTTCTAATACTAGGGGAATTTTTAATTATTTCAAGATCATTTGGATTAAATGATATTACTATTAAATTTGAAATATAATTAGAATTTTTCTTAATAACTGTATCATTTATTGATAATACTTTATTATTCTTTTCTACTTCTATTTTTAAATTTTTAATAATATCATTATCAACAACTTTTCCTTTAATTATTGCTTTATTTTTATCAAATTTTATTAAATCATCTTCATTAATTACTCTATAAGACTTTGTAATTGCTAAATACATAATTGCTTCAATGATATTTGTCTTACCTTGAGCATTATCTCCTATAAAAATATTCATATTATCTGTTAATTGGAGATTTAATTTATCATAATTTCTAAAATTTAATAAATTTAATTTAGTGATTTTCATTAAAACCTTAATTTTTTACCAATATAATCACCTATTCCCCTATGTAGTGTTCCTATACATACGATTATATTATACCATAAAAAATTTTATTCACAAAAAAAGAGAAAAAATTAAAATTTTTTAAAATTATTTGTCATTTTTTCTCTCTTTTAGTAAATAACTAAGTCTAGTAGCCCTAAATATTTGATTTTGAATAGATCTATATGATAAAGGTACAATAATTGATGTATTATTTAAAAATGTTATTTTTGTTGTATTAAATTCACATTCTTCATATTTCTTTATTTTATTAACTGCAATCCACATACAATCCTCATCTTCTGCGGATAAAGTTGGAAAAAATACTATATTTCTTCCATCTTCTACAATTATAGGTAATTTATAGTTAGCTCCTATAATATTTTTTGATCCTTGTTTTCTACCTTCATAAGAACTACCAAAATATTTGCAACTATGGTCTATAATATTATAAGGTTTTTGATTAATTATATAATTCTTATCATCTTCTAAAATCTTACTTTTTCCCCTATCTTCATACATAATTGCGAGTGTTCCCTCATTAATTTCATAATTATTCATAAATTTCCCCCTGTGAAAGCTCTTGCTTTCGAAAATAAATATAACATAAAGATTTGTCTAAATTTATCGAATTTTGTCGAATAATATAAAAAAATAAATATCCACAAAAATTGTGGATATTTTTATTTTAATAAGTTCTTATAGGTAAAACTAATTGAGTAAGAGTTTCATCTTTTTCATTTTTTAATATAATAGGTTTTACTTCTCCTACATAATTAATATTTATTTCATCAGAATTAAATGATTTTAAAGCTTCCATCATATATTTAGCACTAAATGAAATTCTAATATCATCTTTATTACTCTTTTTAACTTTCATTTTTTCTTCTACTCTACCTATTTCTAATGAAGATGATTTAAGGATTAATGTATCCCCTTCTGTTTCTAAAGTAACAATATTTTTATCTTTATCACTTGTAAGAATACTTGCTCTATCAATAACACTATAAAATTCATCTAAATTAGCAGTTATAATTAAATTAGCTTCATTAGGCATTAAATTACTTGTATTTGGATAAGTACCATTAATTAATCTACTTTGAAATAATAAATTATTATATTTAAATAATATTTTATTATTAAATATATGAATTTCAACAATTTCATCATCATCATATACTAATCTAGAAAATTCTACTATATTATGACTAGGTATTACTATATTATAGTTTTCATCTATACTTTTATCTAATTTTACAACTTTACGTGCTAATCTATAGCTATCAGTTGAATTACATTCAAGTACATCCCCTACTATATTAAAGTTAAGACCTGTAAGTACTGGTTTAGTTTCCTCATTAGAAGCAGCAAAAGCAGTTTGATTAACTAATTCTTTAAATATATTAGCTTTTACATCTATTTTCTTCTTACTCTCTTCTAAATTAATTGATGGATATTCACTTTCAGCTATACCATTAAGATTAAATTCACTATTTTGTGTATAAATAAGTATTTTTAATTCATCTATAACTTCTATATTAATAAATTCATCTGGTAATTTTCTTACTATATCTAATATATATTTACCTTGAATAATAATATTTCCCTCTTCTTCTACTTTAACATCATCATTATTACAATTAATAAATGTCTGAATAGTTATATCATTATCAGATGCAGTTAATGTCAATTTCTTTTTAGAAAGTTCAAATTTTATACCTGCTAAAACTGGTATTAAGTTCTTTGTAGAGATTGCTTTTGAAACTTTATTTAAAGCTTCTAGTAAAATATCTTTTTTAATAGTTAATTTCATATATATTCCTTCTTTCTTTTAATTATTATTGTTGTTACTGTGGAAAAAGTTTAAAAGTCAACTTTTTCATTATATTTCAATACATTTTTATCAACAATAATTGTTAATAAAAAATGATTTATAAAAAATTATTAACATCTACCCTTTTATCTTTTTTGTTAGCTTATCTATTATTTTAGCTAAATCAGGATTTTCTTTCATTTCTTTTTCTATTTTTTCTACTGAATGCATTACAGTTGAATGATCTTTTCCACCAAAATCAGTTCCTATTTTAGGAAAAGACTCTGATGTTAACATTCTACACAAATACATAGCGATTTGTCTAGGAAAAGAAATATTAGCACTTCTTTTTTTACTTCTAATATCGTCGACAGTTATTTGAAATTCTTCAGCTACTATTTTTTGAATTCTATGAATATCATCTTTTTCACATTCTCCATTACTAATTAAATCTTTTAAAGCATCAATTGTAACTTCTAAGTTAATTTCTGAAACTCCCCAAATAGCTACATATGCAACTAACCTTGTTATTGCTCCTTCTAGATTTCTAACATCATTTCCCATATTTGAAGCAATATAATCAATTATATCATCACTTATATTAATTTCAAGATTAGCAGCTGCTATTTTTTTCTTTAATATTTCTATCTTTAAATTATAATCAGGTGGTAAAATATCAACAGTTAATCCCCAATAAAACCTTGTTTTTAAACGATCAGCAAGTAAATTTAAATCATTTGGTGATCTATCTGATGAAATAATTATTTGCTTTGAATCACTATGTAAAGTATTAAATGTTTCAAAGAATTTCTGTTGTGTACCTGTTGCTCCACCTAAATATTGTATATCATCAATAATTAAAACATCTATATTACTATATTTATTATCAAAAAATTCTTTACTCTCAAAATTATTTTCATTTTGACTTTTTCTTTGTATTTTAACAAAATCATTAATAAAATCACCACTAGTAACATATAAAACTCTTCTATTACTATTATCAGATATATAATTACCAATAGCATGCATTAAATGGGTCTTTCCTAAACCACTATTTCCATATATAAATAAAGGATTATACATTTTACCAGGATTTTCAGCTACAGATAAAGCAGCAGTTCTTGCAAATTTATTACTATTTCCTACTATAAAAGTATCAAATGTATAATTAGGATTTAAATTACTCTGTTGTTTAGTAAATTTAGGTATACCAGAAGGTAGATCTTCAATATTATTACTACTACTCTCTTCTTTTTTATTTTCTTCTTTTATTTCATCTTCTAATAAATATTTTATATCAAAATTTGTACCAGTAATATCATTTAGTATATTTATAATCATATCCTCATAATTATCTTTAATATGTTTTTTATGTATTTCCATTGGAACAATTATAATAGCTATACCCTCATCTAATTTATATAACTTAGTATCACTAAACCAAGTTTCATAAGCGAGATTGGATAATTCGTTTTTAATTTTTTCTAAAAAATTATGCCATAAAACATCAACATTCAAATCAACCATCTCCCCAAAAGTAAAAATTACACCATTATAATAATTCAAAATGTTAAAAAAATAAACATAAAATTAAAAAAATTTTTAATTCACAGATTATTCACAGACTTATTAACAATTAATATCTATATATAATAACAAAAATTATACTTTTCCACATAATCCACAAATTTTTAATAAACATATATGATAAAAGTTATCAACAAGTATGTGAATTTTGTGAATAAAAAAAATAATAGGTATTTTATTGACAAGAATACCTTTTATTTATTATAATAATGGAGATTTATGTCTGGAGGTGGAAAAAATGAAAAGAACATATCAACCAAATAATCGTAATAAACAAAAGAAATTAGGTTTTTTTGCACGTAAAAAAACAAATATATTAAATCGTCGTCGTCGCAAAGGTCGTAAAACTCTTTGTAAATAATCACTGTGTCAAAATAGTGGTTTTTTTAAATAATAAGGAGTTTATATGAAAAAAAGAAATATAGTAAAAACAAAAAGAGATTTTAATAATATTATTAATAATGGAATATGTATTAAAAATAAACATTTTGTAATATATATATTAGATAATAATCAAAATCATGATAATTTTGGAATTTCTGTCGGAAAAAAAGTAGGTAATGCAGTAATTAGAAATAAATATAAAAGAAAAATAAGAAATATTATAGATATATATAGAAAAGACTTTGTAAATAACAAAGATTATATTATAATATTAAGAAGTAGTGCTTTATCAATTAGTTTTCAAGAAATGAAGGAAAGTTTGATTTTACTACTAAGAAAAGGAGCAAAAAATGAAGAAAATAAATAAAAATAAGAAATTAATATTACTAATTATATTAGTATTAACACTAGCAACAGGATGTGCTACAACATTGGTAGATAAGAAAAAACAACCAGTTAAAAATGATGTTACAGGTCAAACATTAACAAAAAATATATTATGTCAACCAACTGATAAAGAATCAATAAAAAAATATGAAACAAATAAAGTTAATATAAAAAAATTACCAAAATGTGAAGATTTTAAAATTTCATCTGGTAAATATGAAGGTATTTGGACTACAGTATTTGTAAAACCTTTATCATACTTAATATTAAAATTTGGATTACTTACTAAGAATTATGCAATTGCAATTATATTAGTATTATTATTAATAAGATTAGTAACATTCCCATTCACACAAAAAGCAACAAAACAATCTAAGATGATGCAAGAATTACAACCAGAAATGCAAAGAATACAAGCAAAATATGTTGGTAAAAAAGATGAACAATCAATGTCTAAACAAAGTCAAGAAATGATGATGTTATATAAAAAATATAATGTTAATCCAATATCTGGATGTTTAGTAGCATTCTTACAACTTCCTATATTTATAGCATTTTATGAAGCAGTACAAAGAGTTCCAGCAATATTTGAAGATAGTTTCTTAGGTATTCAATTAGGAACAACTCCTTTAGTAGGATTTTCAAAAAGTCATTTCTACTTATATATAATTCTATTACTATTAATTGCAGCATCAACATTCTATTCATTTATTATAGGTATGGCCAATAGTAATAGTGATAAGAGTATGAAATCAATGCCAATATTTATGACTGTTCTTATCGTGGTAACTGGATTATTTATGCCATCAGCACTTTGTATTTATTGGGTATTTAATAACATATTTACTATCATCCAAACAAAACTTGTAAAAATAGATTCAAAGAAGGGACGTAAGTAATATGGAAAAATTAGTATTTTCAAATAAAACAAAAGAATTAGCAATTCAAGATGCTAAATTAAAATTAGAAGAACAAAATGAAGATAATTTAATTATTAATGAAATTAGTTCTAAAAAAAGTTTATTTTCTAAAAAAGTAGAAATAGAAGTAATTGAAAAAAGAGAATTAATCCAATTTATTAAGGAATATATACAAAATATATTAAAACAAATGGGATTTAATGCTCAAATAGAAATATTTAATAAAGAAGATGTTCCAACTTATAGAATTTATTCAGATAATGATGCTTTATTAATAGGAAAAAATGGTAAAAATTTAAAAGCACTTCAAAATGTTGTTCAACAAGCAATAAAAAAAGAAATTAACAATAGTTTCAAATTTGTTTTAGATATTAGTAATTATCAAGAAAAGAAAGAAAAACATTTAGTATATCTAGCAAAGAATATTGCAAGAGAAGTAGCTTCTACAAAAGTTGAAGTAAAACTTGATTCAATGAATTCATATGAAAGAAGAATAATTCATAATGCATTAACTAATAACAAGAAAGTATATACAGAAAGTATTGGTGAAGAACCAAATAGGTGTGTTGTTATTAAACCAAGAGAAGATTAATTCTTCTTTTTTTTATTTAAAAAAATTAAAAAGTGTGCTATAATACTGAAAGCAAATATGACTGGAAAGAAGGAATAATTATGGATGATACAATTGTTGCAATATCTACAGCTTTAGGAGTAGGTGCAATTTCAATAATAAGATTAAGTGGAAAAGATGCAATATCTATAACAAATAAGGTATTTAAAGGTAAAAATTTAAATGAAGTAGAATCACATACTATAAATTATGGTCATATCTATGATAAAGATGAATTAATAGATGAAGTACTTGTATCAGTCATGAAAAGTCCAAAAACATATACAAAAGAAGATGTAGTAGAAATAAACTGTCATGGTGGAATAAATACAACAGAAAAAGTTTTAGAACTCCTAATATTAAATGGAGCTCGTCTTGCAGAGCCAGGAGAATTTACTAAAAGAGCTTTCTTAAATGGAAGAATAGATTTAACTCAAAGTGAAGCAGTAATGGATTTAATTGAATCTAAGTCTAATTTAGAAAGAAAAGAAGCTTTAAAGAATGTTGAAGGAAGAATATCTAAGTTAATTGATGAATATCGTAATAAAATAATGGATTTAATCTCACATATAGAGGTAAATATTGATTATCCAGAGTATTATGATATTGAAATAGTAGATGATGATAAGGTAAAAATTAGTTTAGAAGAATTAATAAAAGAATTAAAAAAATTAATAAAAGAGTCAGAAGATAAAGAAATAGTAACAACAGGTATTAAAACTATAATAGTAGGGCGTCCAAATGTTGGAAAGAGTAGTATTTTAAATAGTTTACTTGAATATGATAAAGCAATTGTTACAGATATAGAAGGAACAACAAGAGATATAGTTGAAGGAAATATTTATATAGATGGAATTCATCTAAATATAATAGATACTGCAGGTATTAGAAAAACAGATAATGTAGTTGAACAAATAGGAGTAGAGAAGAGTCTATCTTTAATAGATGAAGCTGATTTAGTACTTGTTGTTTTAAATGGTAATGAAAAACTAACTGATTTAGATAAAGAAGTACTTGAAAAAACAAAGAATAAAACAAATATAGTATTAATAAATAAGAATGATTTAGAGAAGAATATTGATGATAAAGTATTAGAAGATAGAGTAGTAATAAGTACTAATACAACTAATATGCATGGTCTTGATTCATTAAAAGAAAAAATTAGAGAATTATTTAAATTAGATCAAATATCAACTAATGACTATACATATCTAACTAATACAAGACAAATATCTCTTGCTAAAAAAGCATTACAATCTCTAGAAAATGCTAAAGAAGGTACAAAAAACAATGATCCAATCGATATGATTGAAATAGATATTAAGAATGCTTTTGATTTACTTGGAGAAATAGTAGGTAAGAATTATAGTGATGAGATACTTGATAATCTATTTAGGAATTTCTGTGTAGGAAAGTAGGTGAAGTTATGGAATATGAAGTAATAGTAGTAGGTGGAGGTCATGCTGGATGTGAAGCAGCTCTTGCAACTGCTCGTTTAGGACACAAAACTCTATTAATAACTGGAAATATAAATAATATTGCTGATATGCCATGTAATCCTTCAATAGGTGGTCCTGCAAAAGGAATAATAGTAAGAGAAATAGATGCTTTAGGTGGAGAAATGGGAAGAAATGCAGATAAAGCAACTCTTCAAATAAAACTATTAAATACTAAAAAAGGTCCAGCAGTACAAGCTCTACGTGCTCAAGGTGATAAAGTAAAATATCCAAAAGAAATGTTGAAAACTATAAATAGTACTAAAAACTTAGAAGTTTTAGAATCACTAGTGGAACACTTAATTGTAGAAGATAACAAAATAAAAGGTGTAGAACTAGAAGATGGAAGAAAAATAAGTACAAAGGCAGTAATACTTACAACAGGAACATATTTAAAAGGATCAATTTTAGTAGGAAGTAGTAAAACATCTGGTGGACCTCATGGAGAAAAACCAAGTAAATTTTTAAGTGATGACCTAAGAAATTTAGGTTTTACAATACTTAGATTAAAAACAGGTACACCTCCAAGAATAGATAAAGATACAATAGATTATTCTAAAACTCAAATAGAAAGAGGAGATGATAAACCACTTACTTTTTCATTTGATAATAAAGAGTATTATGACTATAAGAATCAAGAATTATGTTATTTAGTTTATACAAATGATAAAACTCATAAGATTATTAAAGATAATCTAGATAAATCAAGTATGTATGGTGGATATGTAGAAGGTGTAGGGCCAAGATATTGTCCATCAATTGAAGATAAAGTTGTAAGATTTAGTGATAAAGAACGTCATCAATTATTTCTAGAACCAGAAAGTATAGATGAAACAAGCAAAGATTATGGAAATACTATGTATTTACAAGGGTTTTCAACAAGTATGCCTCATGTTGTTCAAGAAGAAATGGTTCATTCACTAGAAGGGCTTGAAAATGCTAAAATACTTAAATATGCTTATGCAATAGAGTATGATGCAATAGATCCTAGACAATTAAATCAAAGTCTAGAAACTAAATTAGTTGAAAATTTATTTACTGCTGGTCAAATAAATGGAACAAGTGGTTATGAAGAAGCAGCTGGACAAGGTTTAATCGCAGGAATTAATGCAGCACTAAAAATAGAAAATAAGAAACCATTAATCCTAAAGAGAAATGAAGCATATATAGGAGTACTTATAGATGATTTAGTTACAAAAGGTATAAAAGATCCTTATAGAATGCTTACATCTCGTGCTGAATATAGACTTTTACTTAGAAATGATAATGCAGATATAAGACTTAGAGAATATGGTCATGAAATAGGACTAATTAATGATGAAAAATATGAAGTATTTACAAAAAAATTAAATGATATTAATAATCTATATGAACTTTTAAAAAATAATAAAATTACACCTAAAAAAGAAATAAATGAATATCTAGAAAGTATAAATACTTCACCATTAAAAGATGGAATAACTTTATATGAACTACTTAAAAGACCAGAAATAAGTATTAATCATATTGAACATTTTATAGAAATACCATTTAGTGATGAAGTAAAAGAACAAGTAGAAATTAATATAAGATATAGTGGTTATATAGAAAAAGCAACAAAAGAAGCAGAAAAGATGTTATCTTTAGAAGAAAAATTAATTCCAGAAGACATTGATTATAGTAAAATACCTAATATTGCAAGTGAAGCAAGAGAAAAACTAGAAAAAATAAGACCAACTTCTCTTGGTCAAGCATCAAGAATAAGTGGAGTAAATCCTGCAGATATTTCAATATTAATGGTATACTTAAGAAAAGGTGAAAAGAATGTCTAAAGAAGAGTTTTTAAAAGAATTAGAAAAATTAAATATAATTCCAACAGATAAACAGTTAGAACAACTAGAAAAGTATTATGAATTATTAGTATATTGGAACGAAAGAGTTAATCTAACTAGAATTATAGATAAAGAAGATGTATATCTAAAACACTTCTATGATAGTCTTACAATAGTTAAAGTAGTTGATTTAAAAGAAGAAAATACACTTCTAGACTTTGGAACAGGAGCAGGTTTTCCTGGAATGGTATTAAAAATAATGTTTCCAAAATTAAAAGTAACTCTTGTTGATTCACTACAAAAAAGAATTAATTTTCTTGATATAGTAATAAAAGAATTAGATTTAAAAGATATTACTACTATTCATGAAAGAGTAGAAAACTTAAAAGATAGTAATTATGATGTTATAACAACAAGAGCAGTAGCCAACTTAGAAAAATTAATAATATACACTCATAATTTAATCGATAATAATACTAAGTTTATTCCATTAAAAGCTAATGTAGATGAAGAAATTATAAATGCTGAACAAACATTAAAAAAATATAATTTATTTATAGAAAACAAAGAAACTTTCTATTTACCTAAAGAAAATAGTATAAGAAATATATTAGTAATAAAAATAAGAAATCAATAATTTATTTGATTTCTTTTTTCTTGTATTAAAGTACCTTTAGTGTTATAATGTATCATAGAAGAAAGTCTAAAAGAATAGAAAGAAGGGTTCATTATGCAATCAGGACAAGAAGTAGTACAATTACATCTAGATGATATAATTCCTAATAGATTTCAGCCTAGAGAAGTTTTTGATGAAAGAGCACTTAAAGAATTAGCTGCATCTATTAAAGAACATGGTGTAATACAACCTATAATAGTAAGACAAGTTAATAACAAATATGAAATAATTGCTGGAGAGAGAAGATATAAAGCATCAGCACTTGCTGGTATGACTAAGATTCCTGCAATAGTAAATAATTTAGATGATAAAGAAGCAGCAAAAGTTGCACTTCTAGAAAACTTACAAAGAAAGAATTTAAATGCAATAGAAGAAGCAAGAACTTATCAAAAAATATTAGAACTTGATCAAATGACTCAAGATTCACTTGCTAAAACTATGGGTAAGAGTCAATCAGCAGTAGCTAATAAACTAAGATTATTATCACTACCAGATGAAATACAGGTAGCTTTATTAAAAGAAGAAATATCAGAGCGTCATGCGAGAGCTTTATTAAATGTAGATAATGTGGATAAACAAAAAGAATTATTAAATAAAATAATTACAGAAAAAATGAGTGTTAGAAACTTAGAAGAAGAAATAAAAAGAATAAAAGAATCACAAGAACCAGAAGGGGGTGTTGAAATGAACAATAACGGAATAAATAATATAATGCCAGAACAACAACAAAATCCAGTAAATAATCTAATACCGACACCACAACAAGAAAATATCCCTGAAATGAGCAATAATACTTCTAATCTTCAAACTGAACAAAAACCAAATTTAATGGAAGCATTTAATAGTATTGATAATACTTCATCAATAAATAATGAAAATAATATAGTTAATTATGGAAATATAGATGAAGATGAAATTCAAAATGAAAATATCGATTTTAATAATAATTTAACAAGTACTGCTGGTCAAAATATAGATATAAATGAAATGAAATCTAATATTGTTGATATAGATCAAGTTATTAATCAACAAAAAGAAGTAGAAAGTAATCCAGAAACTCAACAAGTAGGAAATTTAGATGCATTATTAAATATAAAACCACAAGATAATAATAGTTTTAATCCAATGCAGGAATTAATAAAAGCACAAGATGATAATACAGAAGTAAATAAAGATGATTACTTCCAAGCTCCAGATTTAATGTCTATTCAATTACCTAACACAAATACAAATAATCTTGATTCTATTATGAATATTCCGACACCACAACAACAAAATAATTCAACTAATATAAATAGAAATCAAAATAATATAAGCAATTTTTATAATAGAGATTTTTCAAATACTAATCAAGAACAACAACAAAGTATTAAAAAAACATTAGGACAAGCACTAATGGAAGAAACATATAAAATACCACGCCAAGAGAATAACAACGGTATAAATATTAATCAAATGATAGAACAAATAAGAAAAACAATACAAATGTTAGAAAGAAGTGGAGCAAAAATAGATACTGATGAGATTGATTTTGAAAATCAATATCAAATAGTTATTAGAATAGATAAGAATAATTAAAAAGGGTTGAAATAAATCAACTTTTTTTAATATATAGTTTTCAAAATTAATTATTTTTGGTAAAATATTAAATGTAAAAAAAGAAAGGTGATTAGAGATGGGAAAGATTATTTCATTAGTAAATCAAAAAGGTGGAGTAGGAAAAACTACAACAAGTATAAATCTTTCTGCATCATTAGCGGTATTAGGAAAAAAAGTATTATTAATAGATTTGGATCCTCAAGGAAATACAACTACTGGTGTTGGAATTAATAAAGCTGATATAGAAAATAGTGTTTATGATGTTTTAATTGATAAATGTGAAACACCAAAAGCAATATTTAAAACAAAATATAAAAATTTATATGTCTTACCTGCAACAATTAACTTAGCTGGTCTAGATATGGAATTAATAGAAAAAAGTCAAAATAATCCATTGTTTCAAAAAGGTGCACAATTAAAAAATCATTTAGAAAGTATTAAAAATGAATTTGATTATATAATAATAGATTGTCCACCATCACTAGGATTAATTACAACAAATGCTCTAACTGCATCAGATTCTGTAATAATACCAGTTCAATGTGAATTTTTTGCACTAGAAGGAATTATGCAATTACTAAATACAATAATGTTGGCACAAAAGAAATTAAATCCAAACTTACAAATAGAAGGTGTACTATTAACAATGTTAGATGTACGTACTAATCTTGGAATAGAAGTAGTTGATGATATAAGAAAATTCTTTAAAGAAAAAGTTTATAATACAATAATACCTAGATTAATAAAATTATCTGAGGCACCATCACATGGTGAACCAATAATAATATATGAACCAAAAAGTAGAGGAGCAGAAGCTTATTTAAATTTAGCTAAGGAAGTGATTGAAAGAAATGGAAAATAATAATATACCTAGAAAAGCTTTAGGAAAAGGTTTAGAAGAATTATTTAATAATGAACCACTAGATTTTAATAAAGTAGAAGAAAAAATAATTGAAACAACACCAAAAGAAGAAATTATTTCAGTAAAACTTTCTGAATTAAGAAGTAATCCATATCAACCTAGAAAAATTTTTGATCAAAATGCATTAGATGAACTTGCTCAATCAATTAAAGAACATGGAGTATTTCAACCAATTATTATTAAACCAAGTATAAAAGGATATGAAATAGTAGCAGGTGAAAGAAGAGTAAAAGCATCATTGCAAGCTGGATTAGATGAAATACCAGCAATCGTAAGAGATTTTAATGATAATGAGATGATGGAAATTGCACTTCTAGAAAACCTACAAAGAGAAAACCTTACATGTATAGAAGAAGCAGAAGCATATCAAAAAATAATAGAAGCATTAAATTTAACACAAGATGAATTATCAAAAAGAATAGGTAAGAGTAGATCATATATTACTAATTCTCTTGGTTTATTAAGATTACCAAAACATACTAAAGAATTAATAAATGAAAACAAAATATCTATGGGGCATGCAAGAGTATTAAGTAAGTTAGATGATGAAAATCAAATAGAAGAACTAACAAATAAAATAATAAAAGATGGTATAAGTGTAAGAGAGTTAGAAGAAATAACATCTTCACAAGAGACTTTTGTTAGAAAAAATTTGATAAAAAAACCAAAAACAGAACAAAATGCAGCTTATAAATATGTTGAAGAGACTATAAGTGAAAAATTAGGAACTAAAGTAAAAATAAAAAGTAATAAGATTGAAATATCATTTACTAACTCAAATGATTTAAATCGTTTACTTGAAATAATGAATTTGGATAAGTAATATGGATAATAAAGTATATAATATAGGTGACAAAATAGTATTAAGAAAAAAACATCCCTGTGGTGGATTTGAATGGGAAATTATTAAATTAGGTGCAGATATAAAAATTAAGTGCACTACATGTGGAAGAACTATTTTTGTTCCTAGAGTAGAATTGAATAAAAAAATAAAAAAAATAGTAACAGGCGGTGAGTAAAGTGCCAGAAAGAAAAAATTTAAGACTTAAGAAATTTTATTTTCATCCTATAACAATATTTTTTATAGGAATAATAGTAATAATGCTTTTAAGTTTAATATTATCACTATTTCAAATGCAATCAACATATAATGTTGTAAATTCATCAGGAACAGATATGGTTTCTAAACTTGCAGTAGTAGAAAACTTATTTGCATTTGACAATTTAAAATATTTAATAAGTAATGCTGTAGGTAATTTTATGGGATTTACTCCATTATGTATGCTATTAGTATCACTAATAGGAATAAGTATTGCAAATGCAACAGGATTTATAGATATTCTATCAACAAGGTTTATTAAGAAAATGTCTAAAAATCAATTAACTTTTTTAGTATTATTTTTAGGTATTATATCATCAATAATTAATGAAGTTGGATATGCAATATTAATACCACTAACAGCAATTATATATGAAAAAGAAGGAAGAAATCCTCTTTTAGGAATTGTAACAGCCTTTTGTGGAGTAGCATTTGGTTATGGTGTAGCTATGTTTGTTGGATCACAAGAAATTAGTTTAATTCCTTATACAACATCAGCAGCACGACTAATTGATACCAATGCTCATATTAGTTTAACTTCAAATCTATATTTTATAATAGCTTGTTCAATATTAATACCACTTATCGGTACACCTATTATTGAAAAGATAGTTGGACCAAGACTTCCAAAATATAGAAGATATGATAAAATAACAGGTAAAACATTACAAACAAGCGAATTATTATTAAGTGATATTCAAGAAGCAGAACAACAAAAAATAGCTTATGAAAAGCATAGTAAAAAAGGTGTTAAATATGCATTTATAACAGGTATTGTTGTAATACTTGCATTCATCTATATGGTTATTCCAGGATTACCTGGTTCTGGTCTTCTTCTTGATATGAATGAAAAAATATATATCAATCAATTATTTGGCCCTAATTCATATTTCCAAGATGGATTCACTTATATGGTAACAGCACTTTTAGTTATTACAGGTATTGCTTATGGTATAGGTGCTAAAACAATAAAAAATGATAAAGATTTAGTAGAAAAATTAGAAGATTCATTTAAAAATATTGGTATGATATTACTTTCAATATTTGTATTCTCACAATTCTTAGCTTTTTGGAGAGTATCAAATATAGGTACAGTATTAACTGGATGGACTGCTAATTTCTTAAGTGGTTTACAATTAGATGGTATAGTACTATTAATAGTAACATTATTATTAGTATCCGTTGTAGGATTATTTAATGCTAATATGCAAGCCAAGTGGGTAATTTTATCACCAGTTATTGTACCAATGTTTATGCAAAATAATATATCAGCTCAATATTCTCAAATAGTTATGAGAATAGGTCAAACAATGACATGTGGTGTAACACCATTTATGGCATTCTATATAATTTATTTATGTTATTTAAATTTATATAATCAAAATAAAGATAAACCAATAGGATTAAGAAAATCTATGAATTTTGTATTACCATATTTCTTAATTATGTTAGCTGTATGGATTTTAATAATAGTTTTATGGTATATAGCAAGATTTCCTATAGGACCAGGAGTAAAAGCAATAATTTAAAACACCTTTTGGTGTTTTTTATTTTATATTATGATATAATACAGAAGAAAGAGGTGTAAGTATGAGTTTAACAGCAGGAATAGTAGGACTACCAAATGTAGGAAAATCAACATTATTTAATGCAATAACAAAAAAACACATTTTGGCAGAAAACTACCCATTTGCAACAATAGAACCAAATGTAGGAGTAGTAACTGTACCAGATGAAAGAATAGATAAATTAAATGAATTATATGAACCAGCAAGACTAATACCAACAGCTTATGAATTTACAGATATAGCAGGATTAGTAAAAGGTGCATCACAAGGAGAAGGATTAGGTAATAAGTTTCTATCACATATTAGAGAAACAGATGCGATATGCGAAGTTGTTAGATGTTTTGACGGAGGAAAGATAATTCATGTTGAAGGAAATATTGATCCAATAAGAGATATTGAAACAATCAATTTAGAACTTGCAATTGCAGATTTAGATATTATTAATAATAGATTAGAGAGAGTTGCAAAGAAAGCTAAGACAACTAAGAATAAAGAAGATTTAATGGAAGTAGAAATACTTGAAAGAGCAAAAGAATCATTAGAAAAGAATATTCCATTAAGATTAGTAGATTATACTGATGAAGAAAAGCAATTATTAAAAAGTTATAGTTTCCTAACTATTAAACCTATTATATATTTAGCTAATGTATCAGAAGAAGAATTAGGTGAAGATAATGAATATGTAAAACAAGTAAGAGAATATGCTAAAAAAGAAAATGCCCCAGTAGTAACATTATGTGCAAAAGTAGAAGAAGAATTAAGTGAATTAGATGACGCTGATAAACAAGAAATGCTTGAAGGACTTGGAATTAATGAAAGTGGATTAGATAAACTAATTAAAGCAACATATGATTTATTGGGACTTGCAACATATTTTACTGTAGGAAAAGATGAAGTTCGTGCATGGACATTCAAAAAAGGAATGAATGCTAAAAAATGTGCTGGAATCATTCATACAGATTTTGAAAAAGGATTTATTAAAGCAGAAGTAATGAGTTATGATGATTTAATAAAATATGGTAGTGAATTAAAGGTAAAAGAAGCAGGAAGAGCAAGACTTGAAGGAAAAGATTACCTAATGCAAGATGGAGATATTTGTCTATTTAGATTTAATGTGTAGAAAAATAATAAAAAAAAGCAAATAAATATTGACTATTTTTCATAGTAGTGGTATATTATGTTTGCTGATTAAATTAGTTTTGCTTTTGGGCAAAACTTTATTTAAGGGTTAAAATGATACACCAGGGTATGTGTCAAGAAAGGAGATATATATAATATGCCTACAATCAACCAATTAATCAAAACTAAACGTAAAAGTTAATACTATTAAGAAAAAAGCAACAGAAATTAATTCACCTCAAAAACGTGGAGTTTGTACTCGTGTTGGTACTAAGACACCTAAGAAACCAAACTCAGCTTTAAGAAAATATGCACGTGTACGTCTAAGTAATGGAAAAGAAGTTGATACTTATATTCCAGGAATTGGACACAATTTACAAGAACACAGCGTTGTATTAATCCGTGGTGGACGTGTTAAGGACCTTATCGGTGTACGTTATCATATCATTCGTGGTACATTAGATACTGCAGGTGTTAAAGACCGTATGCAAGGTCGTAGTAAATACGGTGCTAAAAAACCAAAGAAATAAAATAACTAATTAAAATATTTGAAGGGAGGAAATAATAATGCGTAAGAGACGTGCAGTAAAGAGAGATGTTCTTGCTGATCCAATATATAATTCAAAAGTAGTTACAAAACTAATTAATACAATTATGTTAGATGGTAAAAAAGGAATCGCTCAAACTATTGTTTATGATGCATTTGAACAAGTTAAAACTAAAACTGGTAGTGATCCACTAGAAGTATTTACAAAAGCTATGGAAAACATTATACCAGAAGTTGAAGTTAAATCTCGCCGTGTAGGTGGATCTAACTATCAAGTACCAATCGAAGTAAGTCCAGCTAGAGGACAAGCATTAGGACTTCGTTGGTTAACATCAATCGCTCGTACTCGTGGTGGTAAAGGTATGGCTGATAACTTAGCTAATGAAATTATGGATGCCGCTAACGGAACAGGTGGAGCAGTTAAAAAACGTGAGGATACTCACAGAATGGCTGAAGCTAATAAAGCTTTCGCACATTATAAATGGTAGGAGGAAAAAATATGGCAAGAGATACTTCACTAGAACAAACTAGAAATCTTGGTATAATGGCTCACATTGATGCTGGTAAAACAACAACAACAGAGCGTGTATTATATCATACTGGTAAGATTCATAAAATAGGTGAAACTCATGACGGTGAAAGTCAAATGGACTGGATGGTTCAAGAACAAGAAAGAGGTATTACAATTACATCAGCAGCAACAACTGCTTATTGGAAAGGATATCGTTTTAATATAATTGATACTCCAGGACACGTAGACTTCACAATTGAAGTTAGTCGTAGTTTGCGTGTATTAGATGGTGCTGTAGCACTTATCGATGCACAAGCTGGTGTTGAACCACAAACTGAAACAGTTTGGAGACAAGCTTCTGAATTCAAAGTTCCTCGTATAATTTTTGCAAATAAAATGGATAAAATGGGTGCTAATTTTGAATTCAGTTTACAAACAATTAGTAACAGATTAGGAGTTAATGCTGCTCCTATCGAATGGCCAATTGGTGCTGAAGATGATTTTAGAGGTGTAGTTGACCTAGTAACAATGAAAGCATATGAATATGATGGTAAACCTGAAGAAGAAGCTAAAGAAATTGAAATTCCTGAAGATTTAAAAGGTATTGCTGAAGAAAAGAGAAATGCATTAATTGAAGCAGTTGCTGAATTTGATGATGACTTAATGGAAGCATATCTTGAAGGTGGAGAAATTAAAGTTGATCAACTTAAGAAAGCTATCCGTACAGGAGTTTTAAAAGCTGAGTTCTTCCCAGTAATGTGTGGAACTGCTTTAGGAAATAAAGGTATCAAATTATTACTTGATGCAGTTATCGATTATTTACCAAGTCCACTTGATATTGCTTCAATTAAAGGTGTTGACTTAAATGGTAATGAAACTGAAAGACATCCAAGTGATAGTGAACCATTCAGTGCTTTAGCATTTAAAGTTATGACAGATCCATTCGTTGGACGTTTAACATTCTTTAGAGTATACTCTGGACACTTAAATAGTGGTAGTTATGTACTTAACTCTACTAAAGATGAAAAAGAAAGAATTGGACGTATCTTATTGATGCACGCTAATACTCGTAAAGAAATTTCAGAAGTATATACAGGTGATATCGCTGCTGCAGTAGGATTAAAAGCTACTACTACAGGAGATACATTATGTGATGAAAAGAAACCAGTTATTCTTGAAAGTTTAGTAGTTCCTGAACCAGTTATTGAATTAGCTGTTGAACCTAAATCTAAAGCTGATCAAGATAAAATGGCTTTAGCATTACAAAAATTAGCAGAAGAAGATCCAACATTTAAAGTTCACACAGATCATGAAACTGGTCAAACAGTTATCGCTGGTATGGGTGAGTTACACTTAGACGTACTTGTTGATCGTATGAAACGTGAATTTAACGTAGAAGCAAATGTTGGTCGTCCACAAGTTGCTTATCGTGAAACAATTAAGGCTGCTGGTGAATGTGAAGGTAAATACATTAAACAATCAGGTGGTCGTGGACAATACGGACATGTTTGGATTAAATTTGAGCCAAACACAGATAAAGGTTATGAATTCGTTGATCAAATCGTTGGTGGTGTAGTTCCTCGTGAATATATCCCAGTTGTTGATAAAGGATTACAAGAAGCTATGCAAACTGGTATTCTAGCAGGATATCCAATGATAGATGTTAAAGCTACATTATATGATGGTTCTTACCATGATGTAGACTCTAACGAAATGGCATTCAAGATTGCTGCAAGCTTAGCTTTAAAAGAAGCTAAGAAAAACTGTCAACCAGTTTTACTTGAACCAATTATGAAAGTAGACGTTACTACACCAGAAGAATATTTTGGTAACGTAATGGGTGATTTAACTGGAAGACGTGGTAAACCACTTGGTCAAGAAACTCAATTAGGAGCTGTTAAACTAAGTGCTATGGTACCACTTTCAGAGATGTTTGGTTATGCAACATCACTACGTAGTAATACTCAAGGTAGAGCTAACTTCGTTATGTTCTTTGATCATTATGAAGAAGTACCTAAGAATATTAGTGAAGAAATTATTAAGAAAAGTGGCAATTAATTAAAAACTTTTCTAAAACAGTTGAAAAAAAATAAATATTAAGTTAAAATATGTGTTGTAATTAGAAATTTATAAGGGAGGAAATAAATTATGGCAAAAGAAAAATTTGATCGTTCAAAACCACATGTTAACATTGGTACAATTGGACACGTAGATCATGGTAAAACTACTACTACTGCTGCTATTACTAAAGTATTAGCTGGTAAGAATGGTAATCAAGCTGTTGCTTTCGAAAATATCGATAAAGCACCAGAAGAAAGAGAACGTGGTATTACAATTAATACTGCACACGTTGAATACAGTACAGATAAGAGACATTATGCTCACGTAGACTGTCCAGGACATGCTGATTATGTTAAAAACATGATTACAGGTGCTGCTCAAATGGATGGAGCAATCTTAGTTATTGCTGCAACTGATGGACCTATGGCTCAAACTAGTGAACATATCTTACTTGCTCGTCAAGTTGGAGTACCAAGAATGGTTGTATTCATGAACAAATGTGATATGGTTGATGATCCTGAACTACTTGATTTAGTAGAAATGGAAATTCGTGACTTATTAAACAAATATGGTTATGATGGAGATAATACTCCAATCATCCGTGGTTCTGCATTAAAAGCACTTGAAGGAGATCCTGAATATGTTGCTAAGATTGAAGAATTAATGAATGCTGTTGATGAATGGATTCCAACTCCTGAAAGAGATACTGCAAAACCATTCTTAATGAGTATTGAAGACGTATTCACAATCACTGGTCGTGGAACTGTTGTTACAGGACGTGTTGAACGTGGTACATTAAAACTTAACGATGAAGTTGAAATCGTTGGTATTAGAGATACTCAAAAAACAGTTGCTACAGGAATCGAAATGTTCCGTAAGCAATTAGATTATGCAGAAGCTGGAGATAATGCTGGAGTACTATTACGTGGTATTTCTCGTGAACAAGTTGAACGTGGACAAGTTCTTGCTAAACCAGGAACAGTTACACCTCATACTAAATTCAAAGCTGCAGTTTATGTATTAACTAAAGAAGAAGGTGGACGTCATACTCCATTCTTCACAAAATATCGTCCTCAATTCTATTTCAGAACTACAGACGTAACTGGTGAAATCGAATTACCAGAAGGAACAGAAATGGTTATGCCAGGTGATAATGTTAACATTACTGTTGAATTAATTCACCCTATTGCTATTGAACAAGGTACTAAGTTCTCTATCCGTGAAGGTGGACGTACTGTTGGTGCTGGTAACGTTAGCGAAATCATTAAATAATAAAAGAGAGTTAACTCTCTTTTTTTTGTTCATAAAAAAACGATATTATTTAATATCGTTTTTAAATTTATAATTCTTTTCTTTACTGAAACTTTGATATAACTTATAATTAAATCCATCTATTACAAGTTCAAATTCACCAATATATTCTGTTGGTATACATCCAAAACCTAGTTTATTATCATTTAAATTCCAATAAGGATTCTTTCTATTAAATTCGCCTACCATTGAATTCATGTTAAAGAATTTATAATTTCTATTTTTTGCTTCATTAATAATAAACCATCTTATTAAATAATTTGCAGATAAATTATTTAATCTATGCATATAGAAGTCATCAACTAAATATATTGAATTATCAAACTCAATAGTAATTGCAGCACCTAATATAATACTACTTGGATGTTCTTCCAATAGTTTTGTAGCTAGAACTAATTGATTTTTATATAGGTCTAAAAGTCTATCTGATTCAATTTTAGAATTTAATAATTTTTGTTTTGCTGATTGATTTGAAGCGGTAAATGATTGTATTTTTTGAGATAATTCATCATTCTTTTCCATTTCTTTTTCATAAATATTTTTTGAAGTTGTAACAAACACATTAGTATCAAGTACTGCATAATAAATACTAGATTTATTATCAAATGATTCTATTATATGCTTATGAAAATTTTTAAGTTTACTAATTTTATTAGTTTTACAAAAATTATATAAGATATTTAAATTTTTATTTTCATCTTTTTTAATAACTATACCTGAATTAGCAGCTTTATTAACTTTGTGTCTAGCAGATTTAGAAAAACTTACATATATGTCCTTTATATCTCTATTTTGTAATAATAATATAGCTTCATATCTACTTAATTCATTTTCAAAAAATTTATTTTGACCCTTATATATAAAACCTGCTTTTTTAATGTTTGCCATTATATTATTAATTTGGTTATTCATACTTGTAGCTTTACCATTACTATTTCTAATAGTCGCAACAATATATGGATCCATCTTAAAATATATGCAGTTCTTTTTCTTTAAATAATTCTTTAATATAGATGTTAATTCAATTACTGAGTATTCAGTATCATAATTAAACAATATACCACGTGGTGCATAAGCAATAGATTTACCCATAAAAATATTTTTATATATAATAAGTGAAGCTCCAATTAGTACATTAACATCATCAACTATTCCGATATATTCAACATTAAATCCACATTTTTGCATTACTTTTCCATAGGAAGAAGTTTGATAATAATTTTTATACACATGATTTTTTGCAAAATTATCAAATTGATTCTCATCAATATTAATTATTTTCATTAGATTCTCCCTCCTTAGACATCTCTTTTTATTATAACATAAATGTTCTTGTTTTGAAAACTACCATTTTGTAGTATAATTATAGTGGTGATATAAATGTTTCAAAATAATAAGATTTTAATATTAGGGTTTGCAAGAAGTGGATATGAATCAGCTAAAGTATTAATTGAAAGAGGAAATGAAGTTTATTTAAATGATAATAAACCAGAAGAAAAACAAGATCCAGAAAAAGTAAAAGAATTACGTGATTTAGGTGTTAATTTAATTTTTGGTAGTCATCCAGATGATTTACTTGATGATAGTTTTCAATATCTAGTAAAAAATCCAGGAGTACCAATTAACCATAAATATGTAGTTAAAGCAAGAGAATTAGGAATAGAAGTAATTAATGAAGTAGAGATGTGTTATAGACTTCTTCCAGAAGGAGTTAAGTTAATAGCAATTACTGGTACTAATGGTAAGACAACAACAACAACACTTACTTATAACATTATGAAAAAAGCGTATGGAGATAAAGTATATTTAGCAGGTAACATAGGTTATCCATTTAGTAGTATCTTCAAAAAAGTAAAAGCAGGAGACATAATAGTTATGGAAGTATCTGCTCAACAAGGAGAAAACTTAGTTAAGTTTAGACCTAATGTTGGACTAGTTACTAATTTCTTTCCAGCTCATATAGATTTCTTTAATACTTTTGAATATTATAAAAGTGTTAAGAGTAAGATGTTCTTTAATCAAACTGAAGATGATGTTGCAATACTTAATATAGAAAATAAAGATGTAATGAATGAACTTAAAGGAATAAAGAGTAAAGTTAAGTATTTCTCTAGTCAAAATGAAATAAATGGTATTTATTTAAAAGATGATTCTATTTACTATTTTGGTGAAAAAGTAATGGACGTTAATGATATTAAGATTAAAGGTCGTCATAATATAGAAAACTGTATGGCATCTATTGCTATAGCTAAAGAGTTTGATGTATCAAATGAAGTAATTAATGAAGTAATAGGAAGCTTTAGAGGTGTTGAACATAGATTAGAGTATGTTGCAACAGTTGATGGAAGAGATTTCTATAATGATACAGAAGCTACTAATATTAAATGTACACAAATAGCTTTATCATCTTTTAATAATCCTATTCTAATAATTTTAGGAGGATTAGAAAGGAATCAAGTATTAGAAGATTTAACTCCATACATGAAGAATGTTAAAGCAGTTCTTTCTATCGGACAATGTCGTGAAAGAGTAAGAGAGTATGTAGAGTCTCTTGGAATTAAATGTATAACTCATGAATTCTTAAAAGATGGTTTTAAAGAGTTATATGATTTATCAAATGAAGGAGATGTAATTCTACTTAGCCCTGCTACTGCTTCATGGGATCAATATAAAGAATGTGAAGAACGTGGAGCTGAATTTAAAGAATTAGTATCAAAACTAAAAGAAGATTAATTTCTTCTTTTTTTGTCCTATTTTGTAAACTATCCACAACTTTTGTGGATAAAATATTTAAATTGTTATATGATAAAGTTGGGAGATGATTTAATGGTAAGAGTTGCGATTAATGGATTTGGTCGAATTGGAAGACTTGTTTTTAGATTAATGGAAGAAGATAGTGAATTTGAAGTTGTTGCAATCAATGATTTAACTGATGCTGAACAACTTGCTTATTTATTAAAATATGATACTAATCATAGAAATTATAGAGTAGATGATATATCATTTAAAGATGACTCTATTATTGTTGGTGGTAGAAGTATAAAAGTATATGCAGAAAAAGATCCTAGTGTACTACCTTGGGGTGATTTAGATATTGATGTAGTATTTGAATGTACTGGACGTTTTACTGATAAAGAAAAAGCTATGGCTCATATTGAAGCTGGAGCTAAAAAAGTTATTATTTCAGCACCTGCTAAAGGAGATTTAAAAACTATAGTTTATAATGTTAATCATGATACATTAACAGGAGATGAACAAATAATTTCAGCAGCTAGTTGTACAACTAACTGTCTTGCACCAGTTCTTGATGTAATTGAAAAGAACTTTGGTATTGAAAAAGGTTATATGACTACAGTACATGCATATACAAATGATCAAGTAACACTAGATGTTGCTCATCCAAAAGGAATTAATTCAAGACGTGGTAGAGCTTGTGCTGCTAACATTGTTCCAGCATCTACTGGAGCTGCTAGTGCAATTGGAAAAGTTATTCCATCACTAGAAGGAAAAATGCAAGGAACAGCTATGAGAGTACCTGTATCTACTGGATCAGTAGTAGATTTAGTACTTGAACTTAAAAGAAATACTAGTGTAGAAGAGATTAACAAAGTCTTAAAAGAAAATTCTAATGAAACTTTAGGATATACAGAAGATCCAATTGTATCAAGTGATGTTATTGGAAGTTTATATGGAGGAGTTGTTGATTCGCTTCTTACAAGTATTAATGAAGTAGATGGAAAACAACTAGTAAAGATAGTTGCTTGGTATGATAATGAGATGAGTTACTCATCACAAATGGTAAGAACAGCCAAATATTTAATGAAATAAATAAAAAATGTAAGAAAAATTAATTTCTTACATTTTTTAGTGTTAAATACTTATTTTGATGTGTTTCATCATATTTTTTTTCAAAAGAATCTAGTATTGCAACAAGCATTTCATTAAGATTATATTTAATATGCTTTATTGTATCTATATCATCTATACTCACCATATAATCTAAATCTATAATAATAAGATCACCAGCTACTAATTCTTTATTATTATAATTTGGATTAGGATAAAAGCCTAATTTACTTCTATCTTTATTTTTCAACTTATTTAAAGTATTTTCATTAACTCTAGTTACATTTTCTCGACTAGGATCTAACCATACTATTCCTTGATCTCTTAGCTCTTCATACATCATGTATAAATCATTAAATGTAACACCTTCATTATCTATTTCAATATAGTCAGTTACTTCAATATATTCACTACCTATAAAACCTTTATAATCAGGAATTAGAAGAAGACGATTATCTATTATATTTTCAACTGCTCTACTTAAACCAATCTTAATTACTTTTTCACCTAATCTATATATTTGAGAATATGCTCCATAATCAATTTTTCTTATATCTAATACACTTACATTCTCACTTCTAGCAATTTCTACAAGTAACTTTCTTACTTCTTCTACAACTTCATCTCTATTTGTTATACAGTTACACATAGTATTTGAAATTGCATATTCTATTTTTAATAAATCATCCTCACTAATACAATTTATTTTTTGTTTAAGGTAAGTTAATAATTCATGATTTAAATTAGAAGATGGTTTCATAATTTTTGATATATTTTCAATAATATATTTTAATTCATCGTGTTTAATTAATTCATTTAGTACGATATCACCACAATTATAAATGCTAAAAGTTTGATGAAAATCTTTTTTTCTTTTATACATCTTATATAATCATAAAATCTGACTCTTTCATTATAAGCTAAATCTTTACTCATAATATATAGTTCTTCTTCGCTACATGAACAAAACAAATCTTTTGCATTAGCGATTAATTTATCATAGTACTCACTCATATAAAACTCCATATGTAAAAATATTAAATCTTATTATATGTGAAAAAATAAGCAATAGCAAGATATAAATGTAATATATAATTTTTTATTTTTGTAAAGTATTATAAATATATATACACTTAAATTAGACATAAATCTTAAATAAAACTCTTAGATGTGATATAATTAATATGGTGATAAGATGATAAAGACAATTAAAGATTTTGATATAAAAGATAAGAAAGTATTAATTAGATGTGATTTTAATGTACCTATTAAAGATGGTAAGATAGTTGATGATAATAGAATAGTATCAAGCTTACCTACTATTGAATATGCCTTAAATGAGGGTGCTAAAGTAATACTTTTTTCTCATTTAGGAAGAGTTAAAGAAGAAAGTGATTTAGAGAAAAATAACTTAGAAATAGTTTCATATAGACTAAGTGAGTTATTAGGTAAGAAAGTTACTTTTGTTAATGAAACTCGTGGCCAAGAATTAGAAGATAAAGTTAATTCTATGATGAGTGGAGATGTTATACTTGTTCAAAATACTAGATATGAAGATTTAGATGGTAAAAAAGAAAGTAGTAATGATACGGAACTTGGTAAATACTGGGCAAATCTTGGAGATATATTTATAAATGATGCTTTTGGTACTATACATCGTGCTCATGCATCAAATGTAGGTATTGCGACATACTTACCAAGTGGAATAGGTTTTCTTGTAGAAAAGGAGTTAAATGCTCTTAAAATACTAGATAATCCAGATAGACCTTATATAGTTATTTTAGGAGGCGCTAAAGTATCAGATAAGATAGGTGTTATTGATAATTTAGTTACTAAAGCTGACTATATACTTATAGGTGGAGGAATGGCTTTTACATTCTTAAAAGCAGCTGGATATAATATAGGTAAATCATTACTAGAAGAAGAAAAAATAGATTATTGTAAAGATTTACTAGATAAGTATAAAGATAAAATAATACTTCCAACATCTGTAGTACTATCTAAAGAAGCTTTAAAAGAAGTAGATGTAAGAGAAGCTACTATCAAAGATATAGGTGAAGATGAGATTGGTGTAGATGTAGGAGAAAATACAGTATATCAATTTGAAAAATACTTAAGTGATGCTAAAGTTGTCGTATGGAATGGACCACTAGGAGTATATGAAGTAGATAGATTTAGAAAAGGAACATTAGATATACTTAAATATTTAACTGATAATAATATAAAAACAATAATAGGTGGAGGAGATACTGCTGCAATTGTTTCAAGTAATGAAGAGTTAAAAAGTAAGTTATATCACACATCAACTGGTGGAGGAGCAACATTAGAATATCTAGAAGGAAAAGAACTTCCAGGAATAAAAGCTTTAGATAAGTAGGTGAAGTTATGAGTAAGCAAGAATTAGTAGAAATTAATCCATTTAATGAAGAAATGGCAAAAAAAGTAAAACTATATGATCAAGAAAATGGTACAAGTTATTATAATTGTATAGAATATGTAAAAAACACAATCAAAGATTCTGCTCAATATGAGATATATAAAATGACTGTACCAGTTACTAATGATATTTTTGCTTACTATGATGGAAAAAACTTATCTAAACTTTGTTTAACTTCTCAACAAAAAGATTTAAAAATATTTACTATGTATTTAGATGATAAAAATTATAAAATGTATAACGATTTAGAAATGTATGCTACTAAAAATATAGGTATGAGTGTAGTTGCAGCAATGGTTGATAAGAATAATAAAAAATTAATAAATAGTTTAATAGATGATAAATATACTCCTTATTTTGACGATAATAGTGAAGAAGAATTAGTACCATTAATTAAGGAGAAAGAACAAATAATAAAAGGAAATAAAAGATAGGAGATATTATGTTAATAGTATTAAATAATAAAAGTAGTTTTAATGTGGATAAATTTTCAGAGTATTTACTTGAACTTGATAAGATAAAGAAAAAAGAAAATATTATTTTATGTCCAAGTTCTTGTTATTTACCTTTTTGTATAGATAAAGATATAACAGTAGGTAGTCAAGATGTAAGTATGAAAGAGAGTTCGTTTGCAACTGGAGAAATAACTGCAAGACAATTAAAATCATTAGGAGTGGAATATACTCTAGTTGGACATGCGGATAGAGATGAATCAGTAGATATGGTTAAGACAAAAGTAAGAAACTTGCTTAATGTTGGAATTAATCCAATACTTTGTGTAGGAGAAGAAAAAGAAAATAGTCGTATTGATAATATAAAACAAGACTTACTTGCTAGACTTAACTATATAATGAGTGATTTAAAATTAGAAGAAAGAGAAAAAATAATAATAGCTTATGAACCTAAATGGGCTATTAATGTAGATATAGATTTAAATGTTAAAGATATTAGTACAATAGTAGAATTCATTCATCATATATTTATAAACAATAAAATACTATATGGTGGTGGAGTAACTATTGAAAACTATAAACATCTTGAAAAAGTAGAGTATTTAGATGGTGTTTTAGTAGGAAGATTTGGAAATAATATAGATAATTTAAAACAAGTATTAAAATAATTTGACAAGATTTTACTTTTCGACAAAACTTGTCATTTTTTATTCTACAAAAAAATACAAAAGTATTATATAATGAAAAAGCGTAGTAGTATATGAAAGGAGATATAATGGGAAAAACTCGCGTACTAATGGTAGATGATAACATCGAATTAGTGAATATGGTAAAGGAGTATTTTAGTAGTAATAAAGAAATAACAATTAACTTAGAAGCACATAATGGAGAAGAAGGTCTTAATATAATTGAACATAGAAAAGACGAATATGATCTTGTATTACTAGATCTTGTTATGCCTAAAAAAGATGGTAAATCAGTATTAGAAGAAATGAGAAGTAAGAATATTGATAAAAAAGTAATAGTGTTAACATCTTATAATACACCTGATATGATTAGAAAAGTATCAGAGTTAGGTATTAGTTATTTTATTTTAAAACCTTTTGAACTAAAAGAACTAGAAAAGACTATTAAAGAAGTAGTTGAACCAGAAAAGTTTGGTAATAAATCAATAGATTTATTTCATAATAACTTAGAAAAATCTATTACTAAAGTATTACATGAATTAGGTGTTCCTTCACATATTAAAGGATATCAATATATAAGAGATGGTATATCAATGATATATAATAAACCAGGTATGATTGGTGGAATAACAAAAGAGTTGTATCCAGATATAGCAAAGAAATATGATACTACAGTATCACGTGTAGAACGTGCAATAAGACATGCGATAGAAGTAAGTTGGAACAGAGGTAACTGGGACTTAATGGAAGAAATATTTGGTCACAGTGTTGATATAGATAAAGCAAAACCAACAAACTCAGAGTTTATAGTAACTGTTGCTGATAAACTAAGATTAGAGTTTCATGAAACAGCTGTAATTTTATAAGAATAAAGATGTAAAACTTTATTCTTTTTTAGTGTATAAAACCTTGTTTAAATTGACAAAATAATAAAAATATGATATAATATGTCCAATTTAAGGGGGTTATATTATGAAGGGGAGAAGGTTTATACTTTTGATTGTTTTAGCTGTCTTAATGAGTACAACTACAGTTTATGCATATAAAAAAGATTTAATTAAAATAAACGATGGTAAAGCATCTGTATTTGATATTACTTATAATAATGTAAGAAAACTAGATGGTAATGGTACAGTAGAAGTAAAAGATAATACAGATATTAATTTAAATACAGAACTAAATAATCCAGGAGATTATACCGAATATATTATTGATATTAAAAACAACAGTAATAAAACTGCTGTTATAGATACAGTAGATAAAGAAGAGTTATCTGAACAAGCTAAAAAATATATAGACTATTATATAGAGTATTTAGATGGAGAAAAAGTAAAAGTAGGAGATATATTTAAAGCTGGTGAAACAAAAACAGCTAAGATTAAAGTTGAATATTTAAAAGATGTAACTTTAGAAGATTTACCTAAAGAAGATGAAAATATTAAATTCTCATTTAATATAACAATGGTTGAAAAATAATAAAAAGAACTTTTTAAGTTCTTTTTATTTTTGTTTATGGTATAATATACGAAGGAGGTAACTATGAGTTTATTATTGAAAAATGTATCTAAAAAATACGGAAATAAAACAGTTGTAAATAATATCTCATTTGGATTAGAAAAACCTGGTGTATTTGGTTTACTTGGTACAAATGGTGCTGGTAAAACAACAACTATCAGAATGCTTCTTGGAATACTTAAAACTAATTCTGGTGAGATTACTTGGAAAGGAAAAGCAGTAAATAGAAAAGAAGTTAACTTTGGATATTTACCAGAAGAAAGAGGAGTATATCCAAAAATAAAAATTGTTGATCAATTAGTATACTTCGCTGAATTAAAAGGTATGAGCAAAGAAGATGCTTTAAAAAGCATTGATAAGTGGGCAAAAGTATTAAAAATAGAAGAATACTTAAATATGCCTGCAGAAAAATTATCTAAAGGTAATCAACAAAAAATACAGTTCTTAACAGCTATTATTCATGATCCCGAATTAGTAGTGTTAGATGAACCATTCAGTGGATTAGATCCAGTTAATACAGAAATAATTAAGAATGTAATTATTGATCTAGTAAAAGCAGGTAAATATGTAATTATGTCTGCTCATCAAATGGTAACTATAGAAGAATTCTGTAGTGATATTTTAATACTAAATAGAGGCAAAACAGTCTTACAAGGTAACTTACAAGATATAAAGGATACTTATCCTGCTAATAGAGTATTAGTTAATTGTAATACAGATATTAAAGATTTAGTTAAAAAACAAAAATTAACTATAGAAAATGAAGTTAATAATAATTATATTATTCACATTGATAAAGAGGAACAAGCAGATAAGTTATTAACAGAACTTGTTAAAAATAAAGTAAAGATAGAGAAGTTTGAAATTATGAAACCTACTCTAAATGATATCTTTATAGAAAAGGTTGGTGGAGATAAATGAGAGATATATTAATCGTAGCTAAATTTTCTATGAAAGATATATTAAGAAAGAAATCTTTCATAGTATCTACAATAATAATATTATTATTAATAGTTGCTGGTTTTCAAATACCTAGAATAATAAAAAATTCTAAGTCATCAAATCCAAAAGTATTAATAGTAGATAATGAAAACTTATTTGATAATCAATTAGGAGAATTAAATAATTTAAAATTAGATTATGAATTTGTAATTGAAAATAAAGATATAAAAGAAATTAAAAAAGAAATTAATAAAGACAAGATAAAGAGTTCAATTATTGTTAATAAAAGTGAAGATGGAATTAAATTAAATTATGTAGTTAAAAATAAAATGTATGTAGAAAGAATACCTGATGATTTATTTACATCACTTACATCACTATATAAAAATGTTCAAATTGGTAAACTTAATTTAAGTGATGAACAAATAAAAGCAATCTCACCATCATTTGAATTTGAAATAATTCAATCAGAAAAAGAAACAAATGAAGGTAATGTTGTTCTAGCAATGGCAATAAGTATGTTACTATACTTTGGAGTTTATTTCTTCGCATATCAAATATCTACATCTATAACAACAGAAAAAACATCAAAGATTATGGAAACACTTGTTACTTCAACTTCACCTAGATCAATAGTTTTAGGAAAAACATTAGGTCTTGGAATAGTAGGAATAATTCAAGTTATTCTTATAGGAGGAGTGGCTTATATAACAGCTATTAATTCATTTGATGCAAGTACAATTAATAGTTTACTTGATATGAGTAAGATTACACCATTCCTTGGATTTATTATATTAATATACTTTATATTTGGATATTTAGTATATTCACTATTATATGCCTTAACAGGTTCTACTGTATCAAAACCAGAAGATGTACAATCAGCTAATACTCCACTTGCAATAATAAGTTTAGCAGGATTCTATTTATCATATTTTTCAATGATGAATCCAACAAGTGCATTAAATAAATATGCAGCAATCATTCCAATTTCATCACCATTCTGTATGCCTTGTAGAGTAATGATGGGATTATCTAGTACAAAAGAAATAATACTTTCATTAAGCGTATTACTTCTTACTATATTATTAGTAGCTAAAGTAGCTATAAAAGTTTATTCAAGTGCTATATTAAATTATGGTACTAAATTATCATTTAAAGATATCTTCAAAATGTTTAAATCTAAAGATTAGGAGGAATCCATATGTATATTAATAATAAAATATTAATCGGTAAAAACGATGAACAAGAACTATTCATATTACCTAATATGGCTAATAGGCATGGTATTATAACTGGAGCATCTGGTTCTGGTAAAACTATAACTTTAAAAGTCATGGCAGAAGGGTTTTCTGATTGTGGTGTACCAGTATTCTTAGCTGATGTTAAAGGTGATTTAGCTGGATGCGCAGTTGAAGGTGTACCTAATGAAAATGTAGAGTCAAGACTACAAAAACTAGGAATTGAAGGATTTGATTATAAGAAATTCCCTGTAAGATTTTGGGATTTATATGGTATGAGAGGTCATAATGTAATGGCTAAAGTATCAGATATTGGTCCTGAAATATTATCTATTATGTTAGGACTTTCAGAAGCACAAGAAGGAACATTAGCAATCGCATTTAGAGTAGCTGAAGACGAAAATATGCCTCTAGTAGATTTAAAAGACTTACGTGCACTTCTACAATATATTGGAGATAAAAGAAATGATTATACATTAAAGTATGGTAATGTCGCATCTCAAAGTGTAGGTGTTATTCAAAGAAGCTTATTAACACTTGAAAATCAAGGAATAGCTAATTTCTTTGGAGAACCAGCACTTGATATTAATGATTTCTTAATAAAATCAGAAGATGGAAGAGGAACAATTAATATTTTAGATGCAGTTGAACTATTTAAAAGTCCAGATTTATATGCATCATTCCTATTATGGATGTTATTAAAACTTTATAATACATTACCAGAAGTAGGAGATGTAGATAAACCAAAAATTGTATTCTTCTTTGATGAAGCACACCTATTATTTAAAGATATGCCATCATATAGATTAAAGAAGATTACTCAAATAGTTAAACTAATTAGATCTAAGGGTATTGGACTATACTTTATTTCTCAAGCTCCTAACGATATACCAGATGAAATTAGTGCTCAGCTTGGTAACCGTGTTCAACATACCCTAAGAGCTTATACTCCAATTGAAATTAAAAATGTTGATGCAGCTGCTAACTCATTTAGAGAAAATCCTAAATTTGATACAAAAAAAGCAATATTAGAATTAGGAATAGGTGAAGCTCTTATTAGTTTCCAAAATGAAAAAGGTGAACCTAATATAGTAGAAAAAGCTACTATCTTACCACCTCAAAGTATGATGGGAACAATAGATGATATGACTAGAAATAAAGTCATTAATAATAGTTCCTTAATTGGGAAATATGATGAAAAAATAGATAATGAATCAGCTTATGAAAAAATAGAAAAATATACACAAGAAAAACAAGCAGAAATTGAAGCTGCAAAACAACAAAAATTAGAAGAACAACAAGCTAAAGAAGAAGAAAAATTAAGAAAAGAACAAGAAAAAGAAGAATTAAGACAAAAGAGAGAAGAAGAAAGAGAACAAAAAAGATTAGAAAAAGAAAAAAATAATTCTTATGAAAATAAACTAAAGAGAAAAGTTATTAACAAAGCAGAAAATAAAATTATAGACAAAGGATTAACTAGTTTATTTAGAAGACTATTTAAATAGGAGAAGTATATGAGTGAAGATTTAAAAAGCATGGTTGGAGAAGAAGAAAAGATAATGTGGGAAGGAAGACCTTCAAAAAAATGTTTTATACTAGAAAGCATATTTAATCCATTATTACCTTTCGCACTTCTTTGGGCAATTATAGACTTTGGTTTTATTGGTGGTTTCTCTAAGTTTGGTACTGGTGGAATGGGCTTCTTTTTAGTACCTTTCTTTCTAATTCATTTAATGCCTGTATGGTTATATCTATTTGGAGTAATTTTCTCATTTAGAAGATATAAAAATACATATTATATAGTTACTGATAGAGGAATGTATTTATCTGAAGGAATGTTTTCTAAAAAATATGATATGAAACCATTCGCAGAACTTTCTCATGTTAACCTAAAGAGAGGTATATTTGATCAAATGTTAAATTGTGGTGATGTTGAAGCTACAACTAGTCAAATGAATCAAAATGGTATACCAGTATCAATTACATTTAAAAGTATCAGTAATTATGATGAAGTATATAAGATTGTTAAGAAATTACAAATTGATATATACACTGATGTTATGTATCCAAATGATAAAAGACCAAAAGAAAATCATGGATATAAAACTGAATATAAAGGAGAAGAGTAATCTTCTCTTTTATTATTTTAAAAAATAGTATATAATACTACTAGTTCATGAAGGAGGTGTTTATTATGTTTAAATTAGTATCTAAATACTTGCCATCTGGAGATCAACCAGAAGCAATTAAAAATTTAGTAGAAGGTATTAAAGAAGGAAAAAGAGATCAAGTTCTATTAGGTGCAACAGGTACAGGTAAAACATTTACTATTGCTAATGTTATAAAAGAAGTTAATAAACCTACTTTAGTACTGGCACATAATAAAACACTTGCTGGACAACTTTACTCAGAGTTAAAGGAATTATTCCCGGAAAACAGAGTAGAATACTTTGTCTCATATTATGACTATTATCAACCAGAAGCATATGTTCCTTCAACTGATACTTATATAGAAAAAGATTCATCTATTAATGATGAAATAGATGAGTTAAGACATGCTGCAACAAGTGCTCTTTTATCAACAAGAGATGTAATAGTAGTATCAAGTGTTTCTTGTATATATGGTATTGGAGAAGTAGAAGAGTATAAAAATAAAATGTTAAGCCTATCAGTAGGAGAAGAAATAAGTCGTGATAAAGTATTAATAAAGTTAGTAGATATGCTTTATGAAAGAAATGACTTAGATTTTAAAAGAGGAACATTTAGAGTAAGAGGAGATATACTTGAAATAATTCCCGCATCTCAAGATAAAACAGGTTATAGAATAGAATTCTTTGGAGATGAAATAGATAGAATTAGTGAAATAGATGTTTTAACTGGAAGTATTATTTCAAATAAAAAGAACTTAAGTATCTTTCCAGCTAGTCACTTTGTAATAGGTGATGAAAAATTAAAAGAAGCAATTAAAAGAATAAAAGAAGAAGAAATAGAAAGAGTTAAATATTTTAAAGAACATAATAAACCACTTGAAGCAGAGCGCATTGAACAAAGAACTAATTATGATATTGAGATGTTAGAAGAAACTGGTTTTTGTACAGGAATAGAAAACTATTCTAGACATATGGCAGGACGTAAAGAAGGAGAAACTCCTACTACTTTAATGGATTTCTTTGGTGATGATTATCTACTTGTTATAGATGAATCACATGTTACTCTTCCTCAAGTTAGAGGTATGTACAATGGAGATAGAGCTAGAAAGCAAAACTTAGTAGATTTTGGATTTAGACTTCCAAGTGCTCTTGATAATAGACCACTCAAGTTTGATGAATTTGAAAAAAAGATAAATCAAGTTATTTATGTTTCAGCAACTCCTGGGGATTATGAATTGGAAAAAACTAATAATCATTTTATTGAACAAATAATTAGACCTACTGGACTTCTTGATCCAACGATAGAAGTAAGAAAAACAAAAGGACAAATAGATGACTTAATTGGAGAGGTCAAAGAACGCATAAAATGTAATGAGAGAACACTTATTACAACTTTAACCATTAGAATGGCTGAAGAATTAACTAATTATTTAAAAGAATTAGATATTAAAGTAGCTTATCTTCATTCAGAAGTTAAGACACTAGAAAGAATGCAGATTATTCATGATTTAAGAACAGGTAAATATGATGTATTAGTTGGAATTAACTTACTAAGAGAAGGTTTAGATATTCCGGAAGTGTCATTAATCGCAATACTTGATGCAGATAAAGAAGGTTTCTTACGCAGTACTAGAAGTTTAATTCAAACAATAGGTAGATGTGCAAGAAATAGTAAGGGACACGTTATTATGTATGGAGACAAAATGACTGATAGCATGGACGAAGCTATAAAAGAGACAGCCAGACGTAGACAAATACAAGAAAAGTATAATCTAGAACATGGTATAACCCCTAAAACAATACAAAAAGAAATAAGAGATGTAATTAGTAATGTTGATACAACTAAGGATAAAAAACAAAAAATAAGTAAGAAAGAACTTCTAAAAACTATTAATGATATAGAGGAAGAAATGAGAGAAGCAGCTCGTAATTTAGACTTTGAAAGAGCAATGGAACTAAGGGATATATTATTTGAATTAAAGTCGGAATAAAAACAATCAAATTGATTGTTTTTTTATTGTAGATACGATATAATACAATTAGAATAAAGTAGGTGTAGGATATGAATATATATATATTGGATAGTGAAAAACTAGTTAAGTATCAATTACCGACAAAGGTAGAAGAAGATTATTCTATTAGTTATAAACCTTATGGTTATACTAATACTTTTTTAATTACTTTAGAAGCAAGAAATGGTAACTGGATAATTAAAAGTAATGGTAGTGTTAATGTAATGAATAATGAAATGATTATGGACGAATCATTTTTACAAAATTACTATATATATCCACTTAAAATGGTTGGGGTAAATAGACTTATTTATGTCTATGCGATGCCTGCAGAAAATGATTGTATATTCAGACTTTCTTTAGATAAGATTAATCAAATAACAGTTGGTAATGCTGCTAACAATAATATTAGTTATAATAATCCTGCACTAGGAGACTTTCAACTAGTAATAAATAAAAAAGAAAACTTTTGGGAAATAGATTTAGTAAATGTTAAGTTTGCAGTATATATCAATAATAATCTATTAAAGACAAAAACAAGACTATTAAAATATGGTGACGTAATATTTATATATGGACTTAAAATAATAGTCATGAAGGACTTTATTGAAATAAATAATCCAAATAATCAAGTAGGAGTAAATGCAATGTTTGCTTACAATGATAGTGATGATAATACTAACTATCAAGAAGTAAGTGAAGAAGATAAAAATGTAGATTTATATTCAGAAGATGATTACTTCTTTCATACACCAACTATAAAAGAGGTACTAGAAGAGCAAGAAATAAATATAGATACTCCACCTGGAAATCAAAATGATAGAAATGGATCTATGCTAATGACTGTAGGTATGTCTATTACAATGGTTTCTAGTACTTTCATGATGGGTTATTCTGTATTTAATCAGTTAATTAGTGGAAAAGCTTCAATGAAGGAAAGTATACCACAAATAGTAATGCTAGTAGCTATGATAATAGGAACATTGTTAATACCAACAATTGTTAGACGAATTGAAAATAGAAAAAAGAAAAAGATGGAAAAGAAAAGACAAGTTTTATTTTCAAAGTATTTAGATGAGAAAGAAAAAGAAATAACTGCTACTATTAGTAATCAAAAGAACATAATTAATACTAATTCACCAACATCTGAGCAATGCAAGGAAATAATATCGAAGAAAGGCAGATTGTTCTGGAGTAGAGAATTAAGTGATAATGATTTTTTGGATATTAGGCTTGGAATAGGAACTATAAAATCAAAAGTGAAAATACTAGCACCTGAACAACATTTTGAATTAGAGACAGATAATTTAATGCAAAAAGTATATGATTTATGTGAAAAATATAAGATGACATCTGATTTCCCAATATGCATAAATTTAACAAAAAAGAAAGTAAGTGCTATAGTATGTGGTGGAGAAGAAAAACAAAAATATGCAGATTCAGTAATAATGCAATTAATTACATTACATAGTCCGATTGATTTAAAATTATGCTTTATCACTAATGAGGATAATTATAGTAAATGGGAATATGTAACTATGTTACCACATTGTTGGAATGCTACAAAAGACACAAGATTATTTGCTACCAATATAGATGAGGCTAAGGAACTATCTGAAAAGCTAGAAGAAGTATATAAATTAAGACGAGATGGTGACAAGAATAAATCTGAAGAGCAAACAGAAGAGAAAAAAGTAGAAGAAGGTAAAGAATATAGTAAATATGAAGATTATTATTTATTAATAGTAGATGATTTCAAAATAGCTAAGAATCTACAAATAATTAATGACATTCAAAATTCTCAAAATAATTATGGATTCTCAATATTATATTTAGGTAATAATTTAAAACAATTGCCAGCTGCTTGTACAAGCTTTGTTGAAGTTGGATCATTAGATGGAGCATATTTAGAAAAAAGTATGTCATCCGATAATCAATTATCATTTAAAATTGAACCATTTAATAATGAAAACATGATGGGTTATAGTGTTACAACTGCTAATATACCTACAATAACTAAGAATGGTGCTATGGAATTACCACAATCACTTAGCTTTTTAGAAATGTATGGTGTATCTAAAATTGAACAATTAAATATTAGCAATAGATGGAAAAATGATAGTCCGGTAAGTACTTTAGCCACATCAATTGGTGTTCAAGAAGATGGTGAATTATTTAAGTTAAATTTACATGAAAAATATCATGGACCACATGGGTTAATTGCTGGATCTACTGGATCAGGTAAATCTGAATTTATTATTACGTATATTTTATCAATGGCAGTAAACTATCATCCATATGAAGTACAATTTGTTTTGATTGATTATAAGGGTGGTGGACTTGCAGGAGCATTCGAAAATAAAGAAACTGGTGTTAGCTTACCACATTTAACTGGTACAATTACAAACTTAGACGTTGCAGAGATGAATCGTACTTTAGTATCTATAAAAAGTGAATTACAAAGAAGACAAAGAGTATTTAATGAAACAAAAGATAAGCTAGGAAAAAGTACTATTGATATTTATAAATATCAAAAATATTATCGTGATGGATTAATAGAAGATCCTATGTCACATTTATTCATTATTTCAGATGAGTTTGCGGAACTAAAACAACAACAACCTGAATTTATGGATGAATTAATAAGTATAGCTCGTATAGGACGTAGTTTAGGAGTTCATTTAATACTTGCAACACAAAAGCCAAGTGGTGTAGTAAATGATCAAATTTGGTCTAACTCTAAGTTTAAGGTATGTCTTAAAGTACAAAGTAGATCAGACAGTATGGAAATGATAAAAAGACCAGAAGCTGCAAGTATAAAAGAAGCAGGAAGATTTTATTTACAAGTAGGTTATGATGATTTATTTCAATTAGGACAATCAGCTTGGGCTGGTGCTAAATATATTCCTTCAGACAAAATATTGAAGAAAGTAGATGATTCAATCAATTTCATTTCACATACAGGAGATAAATACAAAAATATAGAAGACTTAGTGACTGTAGATACTACTCAAGATTATGGTGATCAATTAACTAATATTGTTAAATATATTTGTGATTTAGGTAAAAAAGAAGAAATTAAAACATCTAAATTGTGGTTGGATGCTATACCAGAAAAAATCTTTGTTCAGAATTTAAAAACAAAATATAATTATCAACCAGAACCATATAATATTACACCTGTAATTGGTGAGTATGATGATCCAGCTAATCAGAAACAAGGTATTTCTTTGCTAAAAATAAGTGGAGGAAATACATTGATATTTGGTATAGGTGGAAGTGGTAAAGAGAATCTACTAAATACAATAATATATTCATGCATTACTGAACATAGACCAGAAGAGATTAATTTCTATATTGTTGATTGTGGAGCAGAAACATTAAAAGTATTTAACAAAATACCACATGTAGGAGCGGTAGCAACTACAGGAGAAGAAGAGAAAATATATGGAATATTTGATTATATAGTTGAAGAAATAGATAGAAGAAGAAATCTATTTGCTGATTTCGGAGGTAGTTACAAGGAATATATTGCAAATTCAAATGAAAAACTTCCTCTTATAACAGTAATAATTAACTACTATGATACATTTGAAGAAAATTATGGAAAATTAGCTGATAGTTTAACTACTTTATATAGAGATGGTAGTAAATATGGTGTTATGTTTATTATTACAGCCAATTCTTCAAACTCTATAACTTCTAGAAATAGACAACATTTTAATAATTTCATCACTTTAAAACTATCTGATGATACAAAATACATGGATGCGATAGATGCACCAAAAGGATTAATACCTAGTAACTTCTTTGGTAGAGGTTTAATAAAAGTTGATAAGTCTATTTTTGAGTTTCAGACGGCTTTATTTGCAGAAAGAAACCAAATGGTTGCTGGAATTAGACAATTAACTGAGCAAATGTCAAAAACATATTCATATAGTGCTAAGCAAATTAATGTTTTACCATCAGAAGTAAATATAAGTATGTTTGATAATACAGAAAAATCTTTAGATAAATTACCAATCGGTTATTCAGAAAATAGTAAAGAACCATACTTCTATAATTTCACTATTAATAAGATTAATTCAATAGTGGCTAATGAAATGGATGATGACAAAATTTACTTCATTTTTGCACTTATTAACTTATTGTCACACCTGGAAAAAACAAATATAACTTTGGTTGATTTTGCAAAAGTATATGATAGAAATTATGATAATGTAAAAGTTATAAATGAGGATTATAATAAAGGTATAATTGAATTAAACAATGATTTCATCAAAAACAAAGAAGTCGATAGTAAAAATATTTGTATTATCTTAGGAATAGGTCAAATAAATGAACAACTTGATTCTGGTTCAAAAGAAGTATTGCAACATTTTATTGAGAATATAAATACAATGGATAATGCTTCTATAATATTAATAGATACATATTATTCATATAAAAATATTCAACTTGAAAGTTGGTATATGACTAATGTAGATAAATCATATGGAATATGGTTAGGTACAGATGTAGGAAGTCAAGTGGCAATTAATATAACTAATCTATCTACAGATGATAGAGAAAATGATTTCCCACAAATTGGATTTGCTGTTTCAAAAGGTACCAAAGAAACTATAAAATTTGTTATTGACAAGGGGGATGAAGAAAATGAAGAACAAAGTACTAGTACAAATTAGTGTACCTGAAATTAATGAAGAATATGATATATATCTTCCTGTTAATAGAACAATAGGAAATGTTATTAATCTTATATGCCATTCTATATATGAATTATCAAATGGTACTTTTAATGGTACCAACAAAACCTTTTTATATAATTCATTAACAGGTGAAAAATATTCATCTGAAGTATTAATTAGAAAGACAAATATTAGAAATGGCACAAGATTAATACTTATTTAGGGGGAACTAAAATGAAAATAAGTAATTTAAAAATTTATATAACAGAGATAGGTCTTATTGCCAGTGCATTATGCACTGGCTGTACTTTAAGTACTAGCAGTACCAATAGTAATCAAATAGAAACAATAAAAGATGTTTCTACTACAGAAACAACATCAACTTTTTCAGAATCTAGTAGTGATTATAGTTCAATTACTAATAGTGAAATTGATAATACAGAAGATAGTATAAATGTAGATGAATTAAGTGAAAATGAAAAGTCATATCTCCAGAAAAAAAGCACAATAAATATAAGCTTTTCAAAAACTTTAGATATAATAAATAATACTGATATTAATTGTAAATACAATAATTTATTTGAAATAGATAAGGCATTACATATGTATAATTCATCTAAAATAGAAAATATTAATAATGTTGGTATTATAATTAATAATAAGAAGGTTAATAAAGAAAAATTAAAAGAATCAATAATAAGAAATAGTAATAGTAATATTGATGGTGAAATATTAAATAAATGTGTTGATATTTTAAAAAATAATATAGACTATTTTTTGCAAGATAATAATATAAATATTAATAGATTAGAAAAAAAATTAGAACTTTTAAAAATAGAGGATAATACAGACTTTGCTTACGCTTATTATTCTCCGTCAAAAAACACATTAGCTATAAATCCAAGAAGTTTAAAAACTATTTCAAATCAAGAAAACTTATCTCTCGATGAGACTTATGAAAGAATAGTAGGACATGAAACAAATCATCTATTGCAAGCGATAACAGAAAAAGAAATTAAAGATAATAATTATACTGAATGGTTCGGACCATGCATTAAAAGTCCTAATTTAAAAGTTAATTCATTATATTGGGAATGGTATATTGAATCATCTGCTGAACAAATGATAGTAGAAAAAGGTAAATATGATTCTCCACTTTTATATCAATTTGAAATAAATGCACTTGATGGTCTTAAAATTGCAACTTTATTTAATGATAAAAAAACAACAGATTTAGAAAGAATAAGTTTATCAAGCGATATAAATGAATTATATAAGTATTTTAATTGTAATACTGAATATGAAAAAAAAGAATTATTAGAACTATTTTATAAACTAAATTTGATATGTCAAGATTCTTTCACTAGCTCATCAGCAGATTTCTACAATTATTATGAAGCTAAAAATGGTTATAGATTATTAGGTGAAGAAAAAGAAAAATTTTTATATAATGTTTGTACTTCTGTAGCTATGGATGAGGCTAAGTTATTCTATAAGAATTTGATTAATAATATATCAAATAAAGAATGTAAATTAGAAGATATACTTCACTTAATATCAATAGAAGAAGATGAATTAGCAATAATTTTAAAAACAAATGTCAAAGAATATGAAGATGATTATACAAAATTTTTAGAAGCTTATATGAATATTCAAAAATCGTTCTTTGAAGAATTAAGTATATATTATGGAAAAACAAGTGAAGAAATTCAAGAAATATATGATAAATATCATATTTCAAGCCATCAAGATATAGAGTTATTAAAAGAAGAAAACAGTAATTATTATAAAAAAATGGAAGAGAATAGAAGCACACAAAAGTATTATAGTATAAACGTATTACAAAAATATAATATACAAAAGAGTGTAAAGTTAAAGTAAAAAATATTTAAAATGTTGAAATAGTAAATAAAAGGTGCTACTATAGTGATAGTAGAAGGGATTCTATTAATAGGAAAAATATGAGGAGGAAATGGTATGCCAAATTTTAAACTTGATAATCAAAATATGACAATTCAAGATGCAACTTATGGTATTAGTAAAACTGGAATGGAGCAATATATCAATTCATTAAATGCTTCATTAATTGGTGATACAAAAAAGATACTAGAACAAGTAGAAGGTATTCAATCAGCAGTAGATGCAGGATGGAATGGTTCTGCAAAGGCCAGTTTCTTAAAATCATTGCAAGAATCAATAATAAAAGTAGAACAAGATCTTGATAAAGAAGAAGTAAGTTTGAGAAGAAGATTAGATGAATTACAAGCTTCATATATTTATCAAGAAACACATATTGCAAAGGCTATTGATGAACAAAGATAATAAAGGAGGAAGTTTTAAATGAAGACATGGTTTGAAGGTGCTGCTGCTGCACATGGAGATTTTAATGCAAATAAATTTGTAAATGATACAATTGAAAAAAGATCAGATACAAGAACAAAAGAAACTGAACAGTTTAATTGGACAGGAGGTATTACTGTAGTAGGAATTAATGCTCAAAAGATACCTGCTATGATTGAAGCAATTAATACTTATGTAAATAAAGTTAAAAATCATTTAGATGGAATTAAACCAACAGCAGATGCAAATGGTGCATATAAGGGTGAAGAAGTACAAAAAGCAGTAGAAAACTACGTTAATAAAGTAAAAGAATATTGTTTTAATTTAACAAGTCAATTAAGAGCATTTAACGATAAATTATCTGATATTGCAAGTGCATATGATAAGAATAAGAGAAAACTTGCTGAAAATATCAATACTGATACAGGAAGTTATGCTGCTGGTACTGAATATAAAACTGGTACTAATGCTAATGGAGGAACAGTAGGACGTTAGTAAAAAACACTTTTAGGTGTTTTTTTTTTGCATTTTTTTTTATAATTATTGAAAGAATAGAATAAATGTAGTATTATATAATAAGATAGCGGGGTGTGCATGTGGGAAGTGTTAATTATTCATTTAGTTTAAATGAAATTGCTATTAATAATATTATATTAGATATTGATAACTATCAAAGGAATATTAAACAAATTTTAAATAGTATGGCAGATATATACAAAGATCTATCAAACAATACTAACTACAATGGTAAACAAACATATTTAGCTAAAGCTAATACAGTTGCAGAAAATAATAAAATAATATGTATTAATTTAGATAATTACAAAGCTGATTTAAATAAAATAAAAACATTATATAAAAAAGCAAGTATTGATGCAGCAGATAAACTAAATAAAGATGCAAGAAATATGTATGTTGGTACTGAATATAGAAATAAGTAGGTGTAATGATGGAAGAAAACTTAACTCAAGTTATAGAAAAATATGAATACATAAAAACAAGAATGAATTATTATAAAAACTATACACAGTACGCTTTAAATGATTTAAATAAAATTATACCTATATTAGAAAAAAATAGAGATTCTGTGTGCATAGGAAGTTATTTAAAAGAGTTAAAGGCAATAAGAGATAATATAAGTATAAATAGAAATAGAATTATTTATACGTTATTACCAGCTTTAGATATTAAATTAACACAACTAAGAAATCAGTTGTAGGAGGTTGATAAAGTGAGTCAAATCATAATGAATACTGATAAAGTAAAGAGTGATGGACAATCTTTGATGAATTTATCAAAAAATCTAAATGAACAGCTTAATGGTCTTTTTAGAGTTTTAGAAAACTTAGATAAGATAGGAGCTTGGAAAGGTCAAGCTTCACTATTATATTCAAGCAAAGTAAAAATGGATAAATCACAATACTATGCATTTAAAAATAGTGTATATAAAGATGGTAAAAATGCATTTGACGTTGCTTCTTACATGGAAACAGAAATGAGGAAGTTGATATGATAGTAAAATATGATAATAGTGCATTAATTAATAAAGTATTACCGGGAATAAATACTGCAAAAAGTAAAATCTCAACAAGTGAAATGTATAATATAAAAAGCAAGTGTCCAGATGATTTTAATTGTAGAAATTTATTAAATCAAGTACTAAATGAATTACAAGCAGATGTTACAAGATTAACAACACTTTCAAATAATATTAATACCAAAAATACTAGAATAACAGTTATAGATAGAAATATTAAAAATAGACTTTATTCAGATAAAGTTGAGACAATGAAAATACAGAAACCGAAGATATAGGAGGAAAAGAATGAAAAGGGAAATATTACCAATAGGTACAATTTGTGAATTAGATAATAGTAAAATAATAATGATTATAGGATATAAAAATATTTCAATAGATAATAAAAATATATCTATAAAAGATTATGTAGGAGTAAAATATCCAGAAGGAACTTTATCTACTGAAGAATATAAATTTGATAATGAGAATATAAAATCAATATTATATATGGGTTATGTAGATGAAAAATTTGAGAATATAAAAGCTTTATTAAATGATGAAGTAGATTATGAAGAGAAAAAAATGGAATCTACATATACATTTGATGAAAATGGAGTTATTACTTCTGAAACTAAAACACCAGTAAAGAATCCCTTCTCTGTGGAAGAACCAAAAGTAGAAAAATTAGATGAAGATCCTGGTGATTGGCCAATATTTAAGAATATAGAATTTGATGAAAATGGTGTTGTTGTATCAGCAGAGGAGTATACGCCTTCCAATATACCAGATCAATCAGATGTTTTAGGACCAAAATATCAATTTGATGAAAATGGAGTTATTATAGGTGTCGAAGATGAAGAAACACAAAATGAAAAAATAACATTAGTTAATGAGTCTGAACCAGTTTATGAGTTTGATGCAAATGGTGTTGTAGTAGGAGTAAAAGAAGAAGATTCTACTCAAGAAGAACAAACAGAAGCAAGTGAACCAGAATATGAATTTGATGAAAATGGCATTGTTGTAGGAGTAAAAGAAAAAGAATCTGCTAAAGAAGAACAAACAGAAGCAAGTGAACCAGAATATGAATTTGATGAAAACGGCGTTGTTGTAGGAGTAAAAGAAAAAGAACCTACTAAAGAAGAACAAAAAGATACAAGTGAACCAAAATATGAGTTTGATGAAAATGGAATGGTTATAGGTGTAGAATAGAAAACATTTAATTGTTTTCTTTTTTTTATCATGATATAATATGCTACAGGTGATGTATATGGATAAAATTATTATTAAAGGTGCTAGAGAGAATAATTTAAAAAATATTAATCTTGAACTTCCAAAGAACAAATTAATTGTTATGACTGGAGTATCTGGTTCTGGTAAAAGTAGTTTAGCTTTTGATACTATTTATGCTGAAGGTGAAAGAAGATATATGGAAAGCCTTTCTGCTTATGCAAGACAATTCTTAGGTAATAGTGAAAAGCCTGATGTAGATTCTATTGAAGGATTATCTCCAGCTATATCGATTGATCAAAAAACTACTAATAACAATCCTCGTTCTACAGTAGGAACAGTAACTGAAATATATGACTATTTAAGACTTGTTTTTGCACGCGTTGGAGTGCCATTCTGTCCTAATCATAATATACCTATAACTAGTCAAAGTGTAGAAGAAATGACTAATAAAATAATGGAATATCCTATGGGAACCAAACTAATTATTATGTCACCAGTAGTACACGGAGAAAAAGGAACTCATAAAGATTTATTAGATGACCTTAGAAGAGATGGATATATTAGAGTTAGAGTTAATGGTGAAATGATTGATTTAAGCGAGAATATATCATTAGAAAAAAATAAAAAAGATAAAATTGATGTAGTTATTGATAGAATAGCATTAAAAGAAGATTCAAGATCTCGCCTTTTTGAAGCAATAGAACAGGCTACAAAACTTTCTAATGGAAAAGTAGTAGTACAAATCTTAGGATATGAGAAAAAAGAATTAGTTTTTTCTGAACAATATGCCTGTCCATATTGTGAGTTTTCTCTTCCAGAATTAGAACCTAGAATGTTTAGTTTTAACGCACCATACGGAGCTTGTCCTGATTGTAATGGATTAGGAGTAAAACTCCAAATAGATGAAGATATTCTTATACCGGATACTAATAAATCAATTCAAGAAGGTTGTATTAAAACATTAACTGATGATCCAGAAGGAATGGATTATTTAAAATTAGAATGTTTATGTAAACATTATAAGATAAAGATGGATATACCATGGAAAAAACTAAAAAGACGCGAACAAGAGTATATTTTATATGGAAGTGACGAAATAATTCATTTTGAATATTCATCTAGAGGCGGAACAAAATATAATAAAAAAGAGTTCTATGAAGGAATTATCAATAATTTAGAAAGAAGACATATGGAAACTAGCTCAACATGGGTTAGAGAATGGTTAGATAATTATATGATAGAACATACTTGTGATACATGTCATGGAGCAAGATTGAATGATTCAGTCTTACAAGTAAAATTAGGTGGAAAAAATATATATGAAGTAACAGAAATGTCTATTAGTGAATTAATTCCATTTTTTGAAAATTTAAAACTATCAAAGGAAAAGATTGAAATAGCTAAACTTGTTATTAAAGAAATATTAGATAGACTACACTTTTTGTCTAATGTAGGATTAGATTATCTAACGTTATCTAGGAGCGCTGGTACTTTATCAGGAGGAGAAGCTCAACGTATAAGACTTGCTACCCAAATAGGTTCACATCTTACTGGCGTTTTATATGTTTTAGATGAACCTAGTATTGGACTTCATCAAAGAGATAATGATAGATTAATTAAATCATTACTTGAAATGAGAGATCTAGGTAATACATTAGTAGTAGTTGAACACGATACTGATACTATGCTTGCAGCTGATTATTTAGTAGATATAGGACCTGGAGCTGGAGATAAAGGTGGATATGTAGTAGCAGCTGGAACTCCAGAAGAAGTAATGAAAAATGAAAAGAGCCTTACGGGTATGTATTTAACAGGTAAAAAATGTATTGATACACCAAAAATAAGAAGAAAAGGTAATAAAAAATTCTTAAAAATTAGAGGCGCAAAAGAAAATAATTTGAAAAATATAGATATAGATATACCACTAGGAACATTTACTTGTGTAACAGGTGTTTCAGGTAGTGGAAAGTCATCTCTTATAAATGAAGTACTAGTAAAAGCATTATCACAAAAGATATATGGAAGTAAAGAAAAACCTGGTAAGTATGATAAAATACTAGGAATTGATAATATAGATAAAATAGTAGCAATATCTCAAAATCCAATAGGAAGAACACCTAGAAGTAATCCAGCAACCTATACAGGTGTATTTGATGATATAAGAGAATTATTTACAACTACAAAAGAATCTAAAATGTATGGATTTGAAAAAAATAGATTTTCATTTAATGTAAAAGGGGGAAGATGTGAAGCTTGTCGAGGTGATGGAGTTAAGAAAATAGAGATGCATTTCTTACCTGATGTATATGTACCTTGTGAAGTATGCCATGGTACTCGTTATAATACAGAGACATTAAACATAAAATATAAGGGTAAAAACATTGCAGAAGTACTTGATATGAGAGTATCTGAAGCATTAGAATTCTTTGAAAATATTCCTAAGATAAAAAGAAAACTTCAAGTAATTGAGGATGTAGGACTTGGATATATTAAATTAGGACAAAGTGCTCCTACTTTATCAGGTGGAGAAGCAGAACGTGTAAAACTTGCTAAAGAACTACAAAAAGTATCTACTGGAAAGACTTTATATGTACTTGATGAACCAACAACAGGACTTCATACTGATGATATAAAACGCTTACTTGCTATTTTACAAAAAATAGTAGATAATAAAGATACAGTAATAGTAATTGAACACAACTTAGATGTCATTAAGACAGCTGACTATATAATAGATTTAGGACCTGAAGGTGGTAACCTTGGTGGAGAAGTTATCGCATGTGGTACACCAGAAGAAATAATTAAGAATCCTAAATCATATACAGGAGAATATTTAAAGAGAATAATGAAAAAATAGGGTGATAAAATGGATAGAGTTGCAATAGACTTAGGATTTATACAAATATATTGGTATTCAATATTTATTTTACTTGGAATACTTGTTGCGGCAATCTTAATATATAAGGAATGTAAAAAACAAGGTCTAAAAAGCGAAGAATTTACAGACCTATTATTTAATACTGTAGTATTTGGAATAATAGGTGCTAGAATTTATTATGTATTATTTAACTTCTCTTATTATTGGAATAATAAAATAGAAATACTTGAGATATGGCATGGAGGACTTGCTATACATGGAGGACTTTTATTTGGAGCTTTATATGTATTACATTTTTGTAAAAAACATAAACTTAATAAATTAAAATTAATGGATATGATAGTAGTTGGAGTAATTATTGGTCAAGCTATAGGAAGATGGGGTAATTTCTTTAATGGAGAAGCTTATGGACCACTTACTACATATGCTGCTCTTAAACAAAATTTAATACCAGAATTTATAATCAAAGGTATGAAAATACTTGGACAGTATTATGAACCAACATTCTATTATGAATCGCTATGGAATATTAATGGATTTATAATATTATTACTTGCTAGATCAAGAAAGAAAATTAAGATTGGTCAAATAACAGGAATATATTTCTTATGGTATTCGATTGGTCGAATGTATATAGAATCTTTAAGAGCAGATAGTCTTATGCTTAAAAACTTTAAAGTTGCTCAAATAGTATCTGGAATATTAATAATAGTAGGTTTAATACTAATAATTAAACCAATAATTAAGAAAGAAGATAAATTATATAATAATAAATCTACAACCAGAACTAGTGATTATGAAGAAGATATGATATCTTAAAGAGGTGAGATAATGAAGAAAAAAGTAGTAATATTTGGAGGAGGAACCGGACTTTCTACTCTATTAAAAGGATTAAAAGATTTCCCACTTGAAATAACTGCTATTATTACAGTTTCAGATAATGGAAGATCTACCGGAAGACTTAGACAAGAGTTTAATATGCCTGCTGTTGGAGATATTAGACAAGTTATTTCTAATTTATCAGATACTAATGATAGTATAAAAGAAATGCTTGAATATAGATTTGAAACTTCTAGTGATTTAAATGGTCATACTGTTGGTAATTTAATATTAACTTCTATGTTTAATATTACTGGTAGCTTAAAGAAATCTATTTCTAATCTTTCTAAACTACTTGATGTTCATCACAAAGTATTACCTTTATCAGAAGATAGAAAAATAACATTAATGGCTACAACAAAAAGTGGAAATATAGTAGAAGGAGAAAGTGAAATAACAGAATGTAATGAAAAAATTGATCACATCTTCTATAAAAAAGAACCACATGTATTACCAGAAGTTATTGATGCGATAGGTAATGCTGACTTAATAATATTTAGTATGGGGAGTCTTTATACAAGCTTACTTCCAAATATTATATGTAATTCAGTACTTGATGCACTTGATAATACAAAAGCACCTATTATGTATATATGTAATGCCATGACTCAACCAGGAGAAACAGATCATTTTACTGTAGGTGATCATATAGAAATGATAAATAGTTATTTAAATAAAAGAAAAATAGATGTTGTTATCGCAAGTAATTCTAAAATAGATAAAGTAATTACTAAAAAATATGAAACACAAGAACAAAAAGATCCTGTAAAAATAGATAAAAGTAAAATTAATAAGTTAAATGTTGAATTAATAGAGTCTGATATCTTTAAAATAGAAGGTGGATATTTAAGACATGATAGTATAAAACTTGCAACGCTTATAATGTATTATTTAATGAGGGATTAATATGTCATATACAACAAAGATTAAAAATGAAATAGCTAAAATAGAAAATACTAAATCAGAGTCAATAGCTGAATTATCTGCTTTTATTAGAAATAATGGTTATATAGATAATAACACTTTATATTTAACTACTGAAAATGAAAATATACTTAATAGATTAACTAAGTTTTTAACTAGTTTATATGATATTAAAGTAGAATTAGAGAAGAAAGATAACCTTAATTTCTCTAAGAAAAAGTTAAATGTTATTAAAGTAAGTGATAAAGTTAATTATATTTTACAAGATATAGGTTATTACTCTAGTAATAATACTTATTTAGAATCTCCACCTAATTATATAGTAGGAGCTAATGAAGAGATAAGAGCTTACCTTAGAGGAGTATTTTTATGCCAAGGAAGTATAAATGATCCAGAATCTTCTTATCATATGGAACTTCTTGTTGATAAACCAGATGAAGCAGTATTTATACAAAAGCTTCTTAATATATTTGATTTAAATGCAAAGATATTAACTCGTAATAATGGTTATATGATATATATTAAAGAAGCTGATAAGATAGGTGACTATTTGAGAATATTAAAAGCTAATCAGGCTGTACTTTATTTTGAAAATATAAGAATATATCATCAAGAAAAAAATATTGCGAATCGTCTTAATAATTGTGAACAAGCAAATATTGATAAAATCATTCAAACAGCAAGTGAACAGCTAAAATATATTAGTATTATTGAAGAAAATATGGGTGTTGAACTTTTAGATGATAAAACTAAAGAAGCACTTCTTTATCGTAAAAAGTATCCAGAATCTTCACTAAAAGAATTAAGTGAAATAATATCACTTGAAACAGGTAAAAAAATAACTAAATCAGGACTTAATCATAGATTTAGAAAAATAAAAGAACTAGCTACACGTTTAAGTAATTAGTTCTTTTTTTTCTATTATTTTATCTATTAAACCATATTCTAAAGCTTCACAACTACTCATATAAAAATCTCTATCAGTATCCTTTTCAATAGTAGATAAATCTTTATCAGTATTCTTAGATAATATCTTATTTAACTTATCTTTTAATTTTAAAATATGTTCCGCAACTATTTTTATTTCTGTTGCTTGACCTTTCGCTCCTCCAAGTGGTTGATGAATCATAATCTCACTATTAGGAAGAGAATATCTTTTACCTTTTTCTCCACTACTAAGTAAGAATGCACCCATTGATGCAGCCATACCTACACAAATAGTAGAGACATCACTTTTTATAAAATTCATAGTGTCATATATAGCCATTCCTGCAGATACACTACCTCCTGGAGAGTTAATATATAGTGATATATCTTCATTATTAATTGAATCTAAATAAAGAAGTTGACTTACAATACTACTAGAAGTATTCTCATCAATTTCTCCAGTTAAAATAATTATTCTATTCTTAAGTAATCTTGAATATATATCATAACTTCTCTCACCATTATAATCTTTTTCTACCACAACAGGAACTAAATTCATAAAATCACCTATAAATATTTTAATGTAAAAACATAAAAAATATACATTTTAAAATCCGTCAAAATATGATACAATATGAATAAGATATAAGAGGGTGAAAAAAATGAGTCTAGATACAGTTAAAATAACAGTAGATGGAAAAGATTTTTATACTAAAAAAGGAACTACTTTGGAAGCAATAGCTAAAGAATTTGAAAAAGATTTTAAACATCCAATATTAGTTGCTAAAGCAAATAATTCTTTAAAAGAATTAAATTATAAAGTAGAAAAACCTAAAAACATAACTTTTTTAGATTTAACTAGTAAAGAAGGAAATAAAATACATATTAATACACTTGTATTCATTCTTTCAGTTGCAGTAAAAGAATTATATGGAATTAAATATGATATTTGTTCTAGACATTCTATAGATAAAGGACTATACATTGGAACTAATTTTGTTCTAACTGAAAGTAGACTAGAAGATATTAAGAAAAAGATGGAAGAAATAATAAACGAAGAAAGACCAATTGCTAAGCTAAATGTTGATAGATTAGAAGCTAGAGATTACTTTAGTAAAATAGGAGATAAGTCTAAAGTTAATATTTTAAAGTATACTACTAATTCATATATAACTTTATATAAATTGGGTAACTATTATGATTATTTTTATACTAGAATGCCAATAAATACTAAATATGTTAAAGAATTTGACTTAACATATATTTCAAAAGATGGCTTAGTACTAAGATTCCCAACTATATATAATAGTGATACTATAAAAGAATATCAAGATCATCCAGGTATGTTTAAAGCATTTAAAGATTGTTCAGATTGGGCTAAAAATATGAATGTAACAGATGCATCTTTACTAAATGATGTTGTATCTACTGGAAAGATAGATGAGTTTATTCGTATAAATGAAGCTAAACAAAATAATGAGTTATTAGAACTAGCTAAAAGAATTAAAAATAATGGTGAACTAAAAGCAGTATTACTTGCTGGACCATCTTCATCTGGTAAAACAACTACATCTAAAAAATTATGTATGTTTTTAAAATCATTTGGAGTAAAACCCTTAGTTATTTCTATGGATGACTATTTTGTAGAAAGAGAAGAAACTCCAGTTGATGAAAATGGAAAACCTGATTATGAATGTTTAGAAGCAGTAGATTTAAAACTATTGGATAAACAATTACAAGAATTAGTAAGTGGTGAAGAAGTAACACTTCCTACATATAATTTCTTAACAGGAAAAAAAGAATTTAAAGAAAAAGCTAAACTAGACCCTAATGGAATTATAGTTATGGAAGGTATTCATGCACTTGATGATAAAATATTAAAGAATAGTAATGGTAAAAATGTATTTAGAATATATATATCTGCTCTTACAGAATTAAATATAGATAATCATAATTGTATTTCAACAACAAGTAATAGATTACTAAGAAGAATAGTAAGAGATAATAAAACTCGCGGACATAGTGTTCAAAAAACATTATCTTCATGGGGTGAAGTAAGAACAGGAGAAGAAAAATATATTTTCCCTTATCAAGATAACGCAGATTATGTATTTAACTCTGGATTACTATATGAAATAGGAATACTAAAAACATATGTTGAACCACTACTTTATTCAGTAGATCCAAGAGATAGTTGTTATGAAGAAGCTAAAAGATTAATTAACTTCTTAGGTTTCTTCTTACCAATACCAGCTGATGCAATACCACAAGATTCAGTATTAAGAGAATTTATTGGAGGAAGTTGTTTTTACGAATAACTTTCTTTTAATATAAAGAAAGGAGTACTAATATGCTAATAGATAATCCACTTAATAAAAGATATGATATAGATGAAATAGAAAAATTAATGTTTGATGATTTTAATTCTAAATCAGAAGAATTGTACAGGATGTCATGTGAAGAAATAGTAATAGATTCTAATGCATCAGAAAAAGAAATAGAAGATTTGAAGAATATTAATCATAAATTAAGAAAGTGCGAAATTTTAGTAAAAGATAATGAAAAGAATAGTATTGAAAAAGTAAAAAAAATTGTAGATATATTAGTAGATAATAATCAATACGTAATTTTAAAAATATTTAAAGAAAAAGATTTTCCTTTTAGTGAATTTAAAAATACTAAATATATAAACAAAGTAAAAATAGGAGATTTTCAATATGGTGTTGAAATTTCACAAGCTATAAGAACAGATGAGTTATTAAATATTTTTGTTAAAGATATAAAAGAATCAAATTTAAGTCCATTTGAAAAATATATTAGTGTTTATAATATCGTAAAAAAGTATAAACAGTATAATGAAACACCAGGAGAAGTAACTGATGAAAAGATGAAATCAAGAAATATTTATAATATACTTTTTAATGATTATATGGTGTGTGTTGGGTATTCAGAAATGTTGAAAGCTCTATGTAATAAAATAGATATACCATGTACATCTATAGATTGTTATATGAATGAATCAGTGTTAGAAGGAAAAGAATTTGATGATAAAGCATATGTTGGTCATGAAAGAAATATGGTATATTTAAAAGATCCTAAGTATAATCTAGATGGTTATTATTATGCAGATGCTTGTTGGGATAATTTCTTGGATAAAGATAGCTACACTTATCTTGCTTTAACACCTAGAGAAATAACTAATATATCAGTTAAACCTTTAAAAATGCAAACGGAAGATTTATTAGATGTTGATAATATAGATGAATTTCTAAGAAAACTTAATTATTTACCTTCTTATAGTTTTAATGATTTAATTGAACTTATTAAAAATATAGATTCAGAGTATTATGAAGAAATTAGAGAAAAATATGATTTGAGTGGACTATTTATAAAAAAAGATCCAAAACTAATAGCTGATTTATATACTCATATTCAGTCTAAAACTAAGAATAAAGAAATAGATGGTAAAACAATTGAAAGAGCAGTAAGAACTGTTCATAAAAGAATATATCCTGATCTTTCTCAGGAAAAAAGAATTGATGATTTAGTAGATATGTTAGTATATAATGATATACGTGCAGAACAAGAAAAAATAGAAAAAACTAATGATGAGGGAACCGAAGTAATTGGTATAGGAGATAAATTTAAATTTTAATTGCCAAAACCTTTATTTTATGGTAATATATTACTAGTCGAGAAACGGAGGCATATATGAAAGTATTTTTATTAGTAATATCAATCCTATTAATTATAATAGTTTTACTTCAAAGTGGTAAATCAGGAGATGCTGCTAAGATATTATCTGGTGGTAATAGTGATTTATTCTCTAAGAGAAAAGAAAGAGGAACAGAACTAGCTTTAACTAGAATTACATTTGTATTAGGTATTACATTTTTTATAATTTGTTTAGTATCTTCTTTTTAGACCGTAAGGTCTTTTTTTTCTTGGTATTTTAAGTACAATTTGTTATAATATAGTTGAAGGTGAAGAGTATGAAGGACAAGGTTGTTGAAGTATTAAAAGAAAGTGATAAAGCACTTACTATTTATGATATACAAGATAAATTAGGAATAAAAGAAATAGATGATATAAAAGAGTTACAAAGTATTTTAAATAACTTAGAAAAAGAAGCTATTATCTATCATTCTAATAAAGATAGATATATGATGTTAGAAGATAGTCACCTACATAGAGGAATAATGAGAGCTAATAAGAAAGGTTTTGGATTTGTTGATATAGACAATTCAGAAACTGATGTATATGTTAGTGAAGATAATATGAATGGTGCTCTTCATGATGATATAGTATTAGTAGAAATAACTAGTAAAAAAGGAATAGATAGACCAGAAGGAAGAGTATTAAGAATAGTAGAAAGAAAAAATGATACTTATGTTGGAGAAATTAACTTTAAAAAAGATAAAGGAATAGTATCTCTAGATGATAATAAGTTAAGAATTAAAGTACAAGTACCAAAAGATAAAACTATGAATGCTGTAGATGGACATAAAGTAGTAGTTAAACTTGGTAAAAGAATAGACAATCATACTTTTCAAGGTGAAGTAATAGAAATAATTGGACATAAGAATGATCCAGGAATAGATATTTTATCAATAGTTAAAAAATATAATATAGAAACTGATTTACCAGATGATGTTAAAGTTGAATTAAAAGATTTTCCTAATGAAGTAACAGAAGAAGAAATTAAAGGTAGACGTGATTTACGTAACGAAGTTATATTTACTATTGATGGTGATGATACTAAAGATATAGATGATGCAATATCAATTAAGAGAAAGAATAATGGTAATTATATATTAGGAGTACATATCGCAGATGTAAGTTATTATGTTAAAGAAGGAAGCCCACTAGATAATGATGCAATGGAAAGAGGTACTTCTGTATACTTAGTAGATAGAGTTATACCAATGCTTCCACATGAACTATCTAACGGAATATGTTCACTTAATCCAAATGTTGATAGACTTGCAATATCATGTGTAATGGAATTTAACGCACAAGGAAGACAAGTAAATTATGAAATATTTGAAAGTGTAATTAGATCAAATATTCAAATGACTTATAAAAAAGTGAATCAAGTATTAGAAGAAAATAAGGTTCCAGAAGGATATGAAAAGTTTGTTAAAGACTTAAAATTAATGCATGAACTTGCTGATATTTTAAGACATGAAAAAGAAAATAGAGGATATATTGATTTTAAAGTAGATGAAGCTAAGATTTTAGTAGATGAAGATTGTGTTCCATATGAAGTAACACTTAGAAATAGAGGAACAGGAGAAAGACTAATAGAAGATTTTATGATTGCAGCTAATGAATGTGTTGCAACTCATATTTACTTTATGAATCTACCATTTATATACCGTGTACATGAAATGCCAAAAGAAGAAAGAATAAGAGAATTCTTAAGCTTTATAGGTACACTTGGATACAATACTACAGGTAATTTAAAAGAAAATACTCCTAAAAATATTCAAAAACTAATTAAGTTATTAGAGGATAAAAAAGAGTTTAAAATACTATCAAGCTTACTACTTAGAAGTATGCAGAAAGCTGAGTATAAACCAATTAACTTAGGTCACTTTGGACTAGCAAGTAAATGTTATACACACTTTACCTCACCAATAAGACGTTATCCAGATACTACTGTTCATAGACTTTTAAGAACTTATCTCTTTAATAATAAGTTAGATGATGGTACAATAAGACATTGGGAAGATAAATTAGTATATATAGCTGATCACTCTTCAGCTAAAGAAAGAGCAAGTATTAACTGTGAAAGAGAAGTTGAAGATATGAAGATGGCTGAATATATGGAAAAACATATTGGTGAAGAATTTGAAGGAATGATATCATCAGTTATGAGTTTTGGTATGTTTGTTGAGTTAGATAATTTAATTGAAGGATTAGTATCTGTTAAAGATATGAAAGGATTCTTTAATTATAATGAAGAAAGAATGTCTTTAACTAATGAAAAAAGTGGAGAAAAGTACATAATTGGAGATAGGGTAATAGTTAAAGTAATAAGAGCTTCAAAAGACGAGAAAACAATAGATTTTGAAATAGTAAAGAAGGTGTAGTATGACAAAAGTAAAGAAAAGAAAAATGAAGAAATCAGCTAAAATAATTATTTTCTTTTCTATAATCTTAATAGGAGTAGGCGTAGGACTAGAATATAGAAATTATAAAAATAAAGATAATAAACCAACACCTAAGAAGGAAGTAAAAAAAGAAGTAAAGAAAGAAAAAGATTATAAAGCATCAATTGTAATGGTTGGAGATGCCCTAATACACTGGGGTGTTTATAATGATGCTAAACAAAGTGATGGATCATATGATTTTAAGCCACAATTATCAGAAATAAAGCCAATTTCATCAAAATATGATCTAGCATATTATAATCAAGAAACAGTTCTAGGGGGTACTGCTTTAGGTGTTGCAAGCTATCCTAGATTTAATTCACCTCAAGAAGTAGGAGATGCATTCTTAGATGCAGGATTTAATATGGTAAGTTTAGCTACTAATCATACAATGGATAAGGGTGAAGCTGGAGTATTAAAATCAGTTGAATACTGGAAGAAAAAGGAAAATGTCGCAGTATCAGGACAATGGAGTAGTTTTGAAGAAAGAAATGCTTCAGTTGCCAAAATATATGAAAAAAATAATATTAAATATGCATTTATCTCATATACTATATGGACTAATGGTTTAAATACACCAGCTGGTAAAGAATATTTAAATAATGTTTATAGTGATGAAAAAGCAAAAGCTGATATTGAATCTGTAAGAGATAAAGTAGACTTTGTAATAGTAGCTATGCACTGGGGTACTGAATACTCATTTAAAGTAGATCAAAAACAAACAGAAATAGCTAATTATTTATCTAGTTTAGGAGTAGATTTAATAATAGGAGCTCATCCACATGTTATTCAAACAGTTGAATATATAAATGATGGAAAGACTTTTGTAGTATACTCTTTAGGTAACTTTATAAGTGATCAAAATGATGTAGATAACTTTACTGGTTTAATGTTTGAAGTAACACTACATAAACATGTAGATTTAAAAGATCAAGTAACAAATAAAGTAATTGATCCAAAAGCAGAACTTATTTATACTACAACTTCTAGAACTAGAGGATATAATACTAACTTTAAAGTAGTACCATATCCTAAACTAAATAATTCACAACTTAATAATTATCAAACATATTATGAAAAGTATAAAGCAATTGTTAATGAGAGATATCCAAACTTAACATGGGGATTAACACACGAGGTATAATATGGAAATTGAAAACAGACAAGCAAGGCACAATTATTTTATAGAAGATACATATGAATGTGGTATAGTTCTAAAAGGTACTGAAATAAAATCTGTACGTGCTGGTAAATGTAATTTAAGAGATAGCTATGGAATAGTTAAGAATAATGAAGTATATCTTTTAAATATGTTTATTTCTTCTTATAAAGAAGCAAGTATATATAATGTATCAGAAACTAGAACTAGAAAATTATTACTTCATAAGAAAGAAATAAAAAAGATAAAAGAAGATATTGAACAAAAAGGTTTAACTCTTATACCTTTAAAACTATATTTTAAAGGTTCTAATGTTAAGATAGAACTTGGAGTATGTAAAGGTAAAAAGAATTATGATAAGAGAGAAACTATAAAACAAAGAGATGAAAAAAGAGAAGTTGCTAAATTATTAAAGAATAGATATTAAAGTATAAAAAATGTATATATCTTTCATAAATAATAATATAAAGTAGATAAAGGTTCTATTTCAGGACCTTTTTTCTTTACTTTTTACTTATTTTTTTGTATAATCTCCTCATGGGGATGCAATGGTTTCGACGGTATTATTATCGCATAGATGGCAAGTCGAGTGCTTACGTAAAAAGCAAAAAGCAATAAATGCAAACAAAGTAAAAAATGCTTTAGCTAATTTATTTGGTTCTAAGAACCAAGAATTAGCTTTCGCCTAATTAATTAAAAGGCAAGCGTCTCTACTATTTTTACCTAGCAAATAGATAGGGATTCATTTTATAGGTTATAGCTATCTTTTGCCTAGAAGATAGAAAGAATAATCAGGCTGGTACATTTATTTTGTCGTTAACTACTTGATAAGTGTATAAGATTATTTAGTTAACTAAACTTGTAGAGGTTTATGTAGAGGTAATATCGGACAGGAGTTCAATTCTCCTCATCTCCACCATCATCTCCACCATTATTGAATTATTCGAACTTTTCTAGTTCGTTTTTTTTATTTTTGGTATACTTTACACAATAATCAAAAAAATAATTAAAATCTCTAAATAAGTGATACAATTATAATAGAGGTGAACTTATGAACGATAACAATGATAAAAAAAGATATTGTCCTAATTGTGGAGCTCCTTTAACATCAGAAATATGTCCATATTGTAATGGTGTAACTGGTGTAGAAACACAAGATTTGGTTATGGAATATCCAGTAATTCAATGTAAGGAAGCTAATTTAACCTTTATTACTTCTACATTTTTTATAATTTTTGGAGCCTTTTTTATACTTATAGGAGTAGGAGTACCATTAGCACTTATGTTTTCTATGAATGAAATTGATATCATGCTTCCAATGGTTATAGTTATATTTGGTGGTATAGGATTAGGAACAATAATATTTGGACTTAATAGAGTAATAAGAAATAAAAAAGTTAAAACATATGGAAAAGAAATAGATGCAACTGTATATGGATATATGAATGATCAATATCAGGGTGATGCAGAAGTAGTAAAATTACTTGTAGATACAAATGAAGGTAAAAAATTCATTTTATATCAAACAGGAAAAAATACAAAACCATATAAAATTAACAGTACAATAAAGCTATTAGTATATAAAGATATGTTCTTAATAAAAGAAGATAATAAATACTATTTTCAATAATAAAATTTATGGTATAATGATGATAAGGAGATAAGGTTATGAATTTAGAACAGGAAGTACTTAAAATTCAAGAAAGAAATAAAAGAGTAGAATTAGATAAATCATGGGAGACTAGTTGGTTAAGAAGAATTTGTATAATGATCTTAACTTATATTGTAGTTATTGTTTATTCTTATCTAATTAGAAAGTATGATAATATCTTTCTAACTTCTTTAGTTCCTGTAATAGGTTTTACTTTATCTACACTATCATTAAAAGCAGTTAGAAAAATATGGGAGAAACTATCTAAAAAATAGTATTAATCAATCTTTTTGGATTGATTTTTATTTTTGTTAATAATAGGAGGAGTAAATTTATGTTAAAAGAAGTAAAAAAAGAAACTAAGAAAATTGATATTAAAGCAGGAATGGCTTTATGTGATATACAAGATGATTTTGATAGTTTTAATCAAGAAATTAAGAAAATTATGACTAGTAGTAATAGTACTATTGATATATATAGATTATATAGAATTTCTATGGGTGAAAAAATAAAAGGTGTCAAGGAAAATGAGAATCTAATAAAATTTTATCTTCAAAATGAAGAAGTAATAACAAAAATAAAGAAAAATTGCTCAATCAATGATTTTATATCTAACAACTATACTCAAGAAGGTAATATTTCTGATACTTCTTGTATAAAAGAATTACATGAATACTTAAACAAACATAAGAATAATAAAGAACAAATATTAAAATTACTTAATAAACTTAATAATTTAGGATTTTCTAGTATTATTTTTGATGAAGAATTAGATTTCACAAATGATAAATATAGTATTAATGATATATTTAATCGTAATGAAGAAGTAGTATATTTAGATAATATAGATGTAGTACCAAATTATGATTTTGGAGTAGTTGATTATAGAACTAAAAATTCTAATTATAAAATGATTTTAAAAACATTATGTTTTGATTTTTCAAGAAGTAATAGAACTATAGCATTAAATAGTTTGTTATTTAATATTGATGAACTACCAAAAAAAATAGATAAAGAAACAATATTTGATAGTATTATAAATTTAAAAAAAGAAAAGAAAAATGAATGTAAGAAAATTACTAATTCAGTAGATTTAAGTGTTAAGATAGATGACTTTTATAATCAATTTGCTTTATTAAATGAATCAGTAGATAAATTAGATACTATGACTAGTACCAAAGAAATAAAAGATGTATTAAAAAATATTAAAGAACTAATAGATGAATTAAAGAATAGAAGTTGTGAATATGATAGTAATCTTTCTAAAACAGAGGAAAATATAACATTAGAAGGATTAAAAAATGAAAAAATTAAATTGCTTGAAAGAAGAGAATGGAAAAAAGAAAATTGTTGTTAGGAGAATAATATGAATAATAATGTTAATGAATGGTCATATCAAAGATATGCAAGATTTTATGGAACTGATGAATTAAAAGATAAAGAATTTCAAAATAAAATTGAAATTATAAAAAAATTAATTTTAGAAGATGGACTTACAAATCTTCATGATATTGCGAATGAATCTAATTGTACTTATGATGAATGTATTTTAAAAATTTGCTATTTAAAGAATAAACGAGTATTAGGGGATTATTATGTTGATGCAGCTGCGGGATTAGTTGCTTTATGTAGTCCTGAAGATCTTATGCTTTTAAAGAAGTATCAGCATCCAATTTACTATAAGAATGAGTCTGTTGATGAAATGGCAGAAGAATTAAAAATGAATAAAGAAGATGTATGGAAAGAATTAATATATCTTGATAATAAAAGACTTCTTAATGGAGTAATTTTGGATTATGTTGATGATAAAATAGTGTATTATAGATTAGGAAAAAGAGAATTAGAAAAAGATTATGTAACTATAAATTGTTCCAATTGTGGAGCACTTCTTGATGTTAAAAGAGGTAGTAAAGTAAGGTGTAATCATTGCGATACTATTGTAGAAGACAAACAAGTAGAAGAAGCAGTAATTAAAATACTTAATAAAAAAAAATAACATGATATTTAGATCATGTTATTTTTTTATCTGTAATGATTATTACAGCTGTTATTGTTTCCAAAGAATAAGAAGAAAATTATAAATAAAACAATAATTATTGCCCAAACCCATCCTGAACCAAATCCATCATTATTGTTATTATTATAGTTAGGATAAGGATATGCTGGATATATATAACCGTACATAAATAAACTCCTTTCAATATAGTATATTTAATAAATATTTTTTAAAGTATAATATTTACCTACTTTGTTAAAGATAATATAGAAAGGAGAAAAAATATGAATTATGAACAAGCACCAAAAGTGTTTACTAGTAAAGATTTAAATTACTTATGTGATATGTTTAAATGGCATTATGGAGCATTCAAAAAGACTGCAACAAGAGAAGATAATGTAGATGATGAAGAAATAGAAGAATTAATGGATAGAGCAGCAGGAATATATTATAGACATATGGAAATTATTTTAGAAATACTAAAAGGAGGTTCAAATGAATAATAATGAAATATCTAATCCTAAAACAGAAGTAGAAAAAGGATTAACACTTAATGATAAAGATTACTTAGAGAGTATACTTACTGTTTGTAAAGATTTAGAAAAGAATTTGGTAATAGCGATGACTGAAGCATCACATGAAGAATATTATGAAAAGATTCATGAAATGTTTGAGAATATTTCAGAACTTCAAAGAGATGCATATGAATTATACTTTAGAAAAGGTTGGTTTGTAATAGAAAAAGAAGATGAAGAAAAACTAACTAGAAAATATAATATGTTACAACAAGAATTAAATGATTTAGAAGTAGATAACTAATAATCCACAAAAACTGTGGATTTTTTATTATAATTAACGTTTTTTGACACATTAAATCTTTTAATAATTTAATATTTACAAGTTATAATAGTATAATATATATAGGGAGTAAGTGGTTTTATGGAAATAGTTACAAAGTCCATCAAACTTTACTTGAAAGAAGTAATAAAAAAATCAGCTAGTAAAATAGGCTATAGTGATCTTCTTAAAGTAGAGGGTATTACAATAGATGGAAAAAATGATAATGGAGAAAAACAATTAGTATCTTTTGGAGAAGTAAAACTTCTAAAGAATTTAAGATATTTAGAAATAAGAAATATCTTAATAACAGATTATATTATAAAGATCTTAGAAGATATGGATTATTTAGAAAATATTATATTTAAAAATTGTACATTTAGAAAAACTATTACAACTATGAATGGTTTAAAACCACTTAGACAAATAAGAATAGAAAACTGTAAGAATTTTAATTTAAAATATATTAATAAAGTAAAGATTAAATCCCTAACGTTAAAAGATTTAAATATTAGTAATATTGGAAATATAAATAATAGTGTTGAAATATTAGATGTAAGTGGATCTACTATTACAACTAATAAAAACATTGATAAACTTAAGATTAGTAAGATTATAGTTTCCCATAATGATCATATAAAATATAAAAGAGACTTTGATAAAGTTAAATATGAAGTTGTAGTTATGGCAGATGAGGGATATTATATAGAACTTGGTATATAAAAAGAGCTATTTTAAACAGCTCTTTTTTTTATACATTTTCATAAATTCTTCATATAATTTATTACATTTATCTTTATCCATCTCAGGAGTATCTTCTAAAGGATAATTAATATTCATTCTAATATATTTTTCTCTTCCTAATTTATGATATGGAAGAAAATCTATTCTCTCAACATTTTTAATTTCTTTAATAGTTTTTACTAAACTTTCTAAGTATTTATTATTATCCATTATTCCAGGTACTATTACTTGCCTTATCCAGACCTTTTTACCACTTTTATTTAATTGTTCGATAAATTTATCCTGGATATCTTTATTTCCTCCTGTAAGGGCTTTAAAACCTTCTTTAGAGGTATGTTTGATATCTAGAAGAACTAAATCTACATACTTGAGTATTTCTTCTACGTTATCAGTAGTATATCCTGCAGTATCAAGTGCAATATGAATACCTTCTGCTTTTAATCTTTTACAACATTCAAGTAAGAATTCCTCTTGTAGAAGTGGTTCACCACCAGAGAATGTTACACCACCATTATTTTTAAAGTATGGTTTACTACGAAGTACTTTTTTAACTACTTCATCTGTTGTCATATTCTTTTTACCCATCTTCCAAGTTTCTGGATTATGACAATATTTACATCTAAGAAAACAGCTGTTTAAAAAGACAACTGTTCTTATTCCTGGACCATCAACTAGTCCCATTGTTTCAATTGAATTAACGCTTCCTGTTATCATTACATTTTCTCATGGAAAGTTCTTGAAATAACTTCCTCTTGTTGCTTTCTTGTAAGTTTATTAAATCTAACTGCATAACCAGAAACTCTTATTGTAAGTAGTGGATATTTATCAGGATTATTCATCGCATCTATTAACATTTCTCTATTTAAAACATTGACATTTAAGTGATGAGCACCTTGTACAAAGTATCCATCTAATAGTGTTACTAAATTAGTAATTTGTTCTTCTTCATTAGTTCCTAATGCACTAGGAATAATTGAGAATGTATTTGAAATACCATCACGACAACAGTTAGTCCAATCTAGTTTAGCTACTGAGTTAAGTGATGCTATAGCTCCACTTTCATCTCTTCCGTGCATTGGATTAGCTCCAGGTGCGAAAGGAACACCAGCTTTTCTTCCATCAGGTGTAGCACCAGTATTAGAACCATATACTACATTAGATGTTATTGTTAATACTGAAAGAGTAGGATGAGCATTTCTATAACATTTATGACTTGATAATTCTTTATAGAAGTATGCAAGTAACTCTTTTCCTATTTCATCAACTCTATCATCATCATTACCATATTTAGGATAATTTCCTTCTACTATAAAGTCAGTAGTTATTCCATCTTTATCTCTTACTGGTTTTACTTTAGCATATTTAATAGCAGAAAGTGAATCTACTGCAACAGAAAATCCTGCAACTCCATAGGCCATTAATCTGTTAACATATGTATCGTGTAGAGCCATTTGACCAGCTTCATAAGCATATTTATCATGCATATAGTGAATTATGTTCATTGCATCACTATAAATACGAGCAACTACTTTAAGCATTTTAAAGTAATTTTCTTTTACTGTTTTATAATCAAGTACTTTATCAGTATTCTTTTCAAATCCTTCAACAACTAATTCTTTTTTTACTTCATCAACTCCACCATTAAGTGAATAAAGAAGTGCTTTAGCAAGATTACAACGAGCTCCAAAGAATTGCATATCTTTTCCTTCTCTCATAGCAGATACACAACAAGCAATCGCATAATCATTTCCCATACTAGCTCTCATTAAATCATCATTTTCATATTGAATAGAATCAGTTTTAATACTTATCTTAGCACAGTACTTTTTCCAATCCTCAGGTAAGTCTTGAGCCCATAAAATAGTCATATTAGGTTCAGGAGCACTTTCTAAGTTTTCAAGAGTATGAACTATACGGTAAGAAGTTTTATTAACCATACTCTTCTTATCTTCAGTAAGTCCACCTAATGAACAAGTAACCCAAGTAGGATCTCCTGAGAATAATTCATCATATTCTGGAGTTCTTAAGTGTCTAGCAGCACGTAGTTTAATAACAAATTGATCTATTATTTCTTGTGCTTCTTCTTCAGTAATTTTTCCTTCTTCTAAATCTCTTTCAAAATAAATATCAAAGAATGCATCAACTCTACCTAGTGACATAGCTGCACCATTATTTTCTTTAATAGCAGCTAAATATCCAAAGTATGTCCATTGTACTGCTTCTTTAGCGCATGTTGCTGGTTTTGAAATATCTATTCCATAACTCTTAGCCATTTCTTTAATTTCTTTTAAAGCTCTATACTGCATTGATATTTCTTCTCTTAAGCGAATAGTCTCTTCATCCATAACATCAATCTTCATGTTATCCCAGTCATTAAATTTCTGTTCCATTAAATAATCAATACCATAAAGAGCAATTCTTCTATAATCACCAATTATTCTTCCTCTACCATAAGCATCAGGAAGACCAGTTAATAACTTATTATGACGAGCTTTTCTTATCTCTTTAGTATAAGCATCAAATACACCATCATTATGTGTTTTAACCATATTAGAGTTTAAGAATTTATCAAGAGTAGGATCCATCTTATATCCATAAGCATCAAGCTCTTGATATATCATCTTTAATCCACCCTTAGGTACAATAGATCTCTTACATAAAGAATCAGTTTGTAGTCCTACAATGACATCATCTTCCTTACATATATATCCAGGCTTAAATGCATTAATACCTGCTGGATTAACAACATCTATATCAATAACATGTTTTTTAACTTCTTCTTTACAAACATCTTCATAAACTTTTAATACTTTTTTAGTTTTATTAGTTGGCCCAGATAAGAATGATTCATCACCATCATATGCCTTATAATTCTTTTCAATAAAGTTTTTAACATTTATCTCTTTATCCCATAAATCTTTTTTAAAATTTCTCCATGCTTCCATAAAATCACTCCCATCATATATTAATTATAGCATCTTATAAAAAAAATAAAAGAATAACTCACTTAGTTTACAGAATAAATTTTTATTTTAACTAAAATCAGTAATTGCTTTTTTAATAAAAATGATATAATATATAGATAAATAAGGAGTTGGTTACATGAATAATAAGAAAAAAACATTATTAGCAGTACCAGTTTTATGTATAGCTATAGTACTAATTATTGTATTATCAGGAAAAAAAGAACTTACTGAAGAAGAAAAGAAACTAGCTAATGTTAAATTTGACGATGTATCATTTATTAATATTAGATATAATAATGCTAAGGATGTTATAGTAGTAACCAAAGATAAGGATTATAAAGTTGAGTATTCTGGTTTTGATGAATCTGGATATGATATAACTGATTCAAATGGTAATCAAAAAATCAATACAACTAAATTATCTAGTGATGTTAAAGACTATTTAATTAAAGATGTTCTTCCTAATTTAAAAGAATATAAAGAAGGAAGTACAGATTGGTATATAAGTATGAATGTAAATGGCTTAACTAAAACTACACTTAGAGGTAAAAAAGGAAAAGAACCAAGTTGGTTTCTTAAATTACTAGAAAAATTTGAAGTAGAAAAATATGGAAATATGTCATTAAGTAAAAATAAGAAATAAGAGCATTATAAATTAATGCTCTTTACTTTTTGTAAAAAAAAGACTATAATCTATATTAGAGGTGAAAAGATGAAAATATGTAAGAATTGCAATGCACAAAATGATGATAATCAAGCATTTTGTGGACAATGCGGAACAAAATTTGAAGAAAGTGTGGTAACACCAGTAGAGGTTGTAACTCCAGTAGAAGAAAATGTACAACCAGTGGTAAATAATCAAGTACCAAACCAAGAAAAAAAACCAAATATAATTTTAATTGTTTCGATAGCAGTATCAGCAACATTAATATGTGTTTTACTTGTTATATTTGTAATTAAACCATTACTTACTGACAAAACAAGTGGTAATCCAAATGGAAATGGAACAACTACTGAAAATAGCGGTAACAATGAAACAAAAAAAGTTATAAGAACATTTAAAGTTGGAGAGCAAGTAACTTTATTAGATGATTCTTCATGGCATGTTATAAGTGTTTCTGGCGATAAAGTAACTTTATTATTAGATAAGTTAGTTGCTGACAAAATGGGATATTCATTAGCTTCAGATGAAGAACATCAAAAATATGCAAATTCTAATGTAAAAAAATATGTTGAAGAAACATATTTACCAGAATTAAAATCATCATTAGAAAAGTATAAAGGTGATACTACTAATTTAAAAGCTAGATTAATAACAATGGATGAATTCTTAAAATTAGCAGGACAAAAAATGGTTAGTGATGGTATGTATTCAAATGTTGATTTTGATAGAACTGATGAACAAGTACAAAATCAAGAATGGTTAAAATTAACTGGTACATTTTGGACAATGAGTAATGTAAAAGATTATAATCCTTCTTATGAAAAATATGGAGCTTATGCAGTACTTGTAAGAGATGGTACAATATTATTATGGTCAGATTATTCTGCTAACTCAAATACAGAACTTTACAAAGGATCATTCTTTGGAATAAGACCAGTTATTGAAACTACAGCAAGTAATATAAAATAAAAAAATAGTCAAATGACTATTTTTTTTGTATGTTTTTAATTTTTTTAGTTGATTTAATATGATTACCAATAATTTCGGATACATCAGTAATTGTTATAAATACAGATTCATCAATTTCTTCAGCTATCTTTCTTAATTCAGCTACTTCAAGTCTAGTAAGTACACAATATAAAACTTCTTTCTTACCAGATATTAATCCATCACCTTTAATAGTAGTAGTAGTTCTACCAAGTCTTTTATATATTTCTTTAGATATATCTATTGATCTATCAGTAATTATCATAGCTGCTTTACCTTGTTCTAATCCTTCTGATACAAAGTCAATCACTTTATATGTAATAAAATAAGTAAGTAAGGAATATAGAGCTCTATCAATACCAAATATAAAACCAGCTACTCCAAATATAATTATATTAAAGATTAGAATAATTTGACCAATCGATATAGGAAACTTTTTACTTATAACCATTGAAACAGATTCTGTACCATCTAGGCAACTTCCCATTTTAATCACTATTCCACAACCAAGACCAAGTAAGAAACCTCCAAATACAGTAGCAAGTAATATTTCATCAGTTAAAGGTTCTAGTCCACTAAATAAATACAAGAAAAAAGTAAATACTGCCATACTATAGATTGTTTTAAATAAGAATCTTTTACCTAGATGTCTATATCCAACATATATAAAAGGAATATTAAGAACAAAAACTAATTGACTTAAATTAAGAGGAGTAAGTTTTGCAATAATTATTCCTATACCAGTAACACCACCATCTAATATAGTATTAGGTATTAAAATAGTTTCCAGGGCATAACTAGAAATAATAACACCAATTGTAATAATAACGTATGACATAAATTCTTTAAATATAGAATTATTTATCTTCACCATATAATCACCTATTATAAGTATAACTCTAATAATAAAAAAATAAAACAAATTTAAAAAAATAGTGTATTTGTTGTCATACTATGTTAAACTATGTGTATACGCGGAGGGTTTGGGATGAATATTGATAATGAAGAGTTTAGATTAAAGAAAATATTAAAACAAGCTAAAGATGGAATAACAAAAGAAGAAATTCTATCTAAATTTTCTGATGAAAAAAAAGATTTTGTTGAGTTCTTAATATCAGTTGAACTAGATAAGTATGATTTAATAGAACTAGATAATAAATATATTCATATTGATAATACGGATTATAGAGTAGGAACTTATAAAGAAAAAAAGTATAATAATAGATTTGTAGAAATAGGTAAAAATTTTTATACTCCTAATGTAGATACAAATGCGATAAGTGGTGATACTGTTTTAGTTAGAATAAAAGATAAAAAATCTAAAACATGTCATATAGAAAGAATATTAAGTCGTGAATTAAAGAGTATTTATGGAGAAGTAGTACTAATTAAGAATGATTATATTTTAGTACCAGATAATCCTAAATATAAGAAATTACATATTAATTTAAATAATAATAAAGAAATTATATGTGGTTCTAAAGTAGTAGTTGAATTAAATGATGAGATTAGTGAAAATACATATAATGGAACAATAACAGGATTAATTGGTTATAGTAGTGATCCTGGTATTGATATTTTAATGGAAGCTTGTAAATATGAGATTAATTCTGCTTTTCCAAAAGAATGTGAAGAAGAATTAGAAAATATTCCAATGGAAGTAAGAGATATAGATAGAATTAATAGATGTGATTTAACTAAAAAAGAGATATTTACTATAGATGGTGATGATACTAAAGATATAGATGATGCAATAAGTTTAGATGTACTTGATAATGGTAATTATTTATTAGGAGTACATATTACTGATGTAACATATTATATTAAAAAGAATTCAGCTCTAGATAGAGAAGCATATAGTAGAGGAACAAGTTCTTATCTTGCTAGTAAAGTTATTCCAATGTATCCACCAATTATTTCAAATGGTATAGGTTCACTAAATCCAAAAGTTGATAGATTAGCTATTACTTGTGAAATGGAAATAGATGCAAATGGAAATATTATAAGAACAAATATATTTGAATCAGTAATTAATTCAAAAATTCAAATGACTTATAAGAAAGTAAATGATATTTTAGATAAAAATATAGTTGCTCCAGAATATAGAGATTTTGTTAAGACGTTAAGAACTATGAGAAAACTATCATTAAGACTTGCTAGAAAAAGATTATTAAGGGGAGCAATGGAACTTGATAATAGTGAATTAAAGATTGAATTAGATGAAAATGGATTCCCTAAGAATTTTTATGTTAGAGAACCAGGAACTGGTGAAAATTTAATAGAAGAGTTTATGATAGCAGCTAATGAAGCAGTTGCTGAAGCTTTAGAAAGTAAAAGTTATCCAGCAATGTATAGAATTCATGAAGATCCTTCATGTGAGAAAATAAGTGATTTTGTAGAATGCCTAAATAAAGCTGGTATAAGTTGTACTTTTAATGGAAGCGGCAACTTACAACTAGAAATTCAAAAAATAGTTAATCAACTTTCTAGTTATGATGAAATAGGTAAGATGATGGCATATCCATTAATAAGAACTCTAAGAAAAGCAAGATATAGTCCAGATAATATAGGACACTTTGGTCTTGCAAGTGAAGGTTATGTACACTTTACATCACCAATAAGACGTTATCCAGATGATACTATTCATAGAGCTATAAAAAAATATATTTTAAGTAAAGAATATGAAGAAGATGAAGAAGAACAAAAAAGAGATTACTTAGAATTAGAAGAACAAGCTATGCATCTATCAGATAGAGAAAAACAAGCAGAAAAATGTGAAAGAGCAATTACTGCTATGAAGTGTGCTGAATATATGGAAAAACATATAGGAGATACATATAAAGGAAGAATTTCTCAAATTGATAATAGTGGTATAACTATTCAATTGGATAACTTAATTGAAGGAAGAGTAAAGATTAATACGTTACCATGCCATTATGAATATAATGAAGAAACTATGTCTTTAGTAGCTTTAGATGATGCTTATGAAGATTACTATTATGGAGATTTATTACAAGTAGAAGTAAGTAATGCAAGTAAAGAAAATAAAACAATAGAGTTTGAAATATTAAAGGTAATTCAACAAAATAAATATATTAAACAAGGTATTAATGAAAATAAAAGATTAGAGGCTATGAATAAAAGTCTAAAAAAGTCAAAAAGAAATGAAAAAAGAAGAGCTAAATGGAACATTTAACTCTTTAATGCCGACTTAGCTCAGTTGGTAGAGCAACGCATTCGTAACGCGTAGGTCATAGGTTCAAGCCCTATAGTCGGCACCATAAGACAATAACGAACATAAAGTTCGTTTTTTTTTACAAAATAAAGGACACATAAGTGCCCTTTTTAATATCCTAATTTATCAATAAATTTCTTAACACTATTCTTATGAGATAGTTCTACTTTTACATATAATAAAGTATTATCAATTCTACTAAGGTAATAATAATTTACTGAAGTAGTAAGTGAATATGTATTATAATTTCTTATATTAGAAGAAGCATCAACGTTTTTATCTGTTTTATCTTTTTCAAAAGTAGCTTTGTTTTTATCAAACATCTCTTCTGCACTATCAGAATCTTTTAATTCATAAAACTCTACTTTCCATCCTCTTAGGTTAGCAGCTACATATCCTTTCTTAATAGAAGGAGATTTCTTATATTGATCAGTAACATTATAAACAGTAAGTTTATCTTTCTTTGAGATAGAAATAAATCTATCACTATTAATTGAGTTTTTCTCCATACATCCTGTAAGAGTAAATATAAAAATTATTAAAAATATTAGTGAAAAAAATTTTTTTATTTTCATAAGATTCACCTCTAATAAATTATATAATATAGGTATAAAAAAGTCTATTAAAAAAAGTTGTGGATAAAATTATTTAAAATGTATTTGAAAAACATTTTTGTAAACTTAAAACGTCAAAAATAACATATTTTAGTATTTATATATTGTAAAAATATTATAAAAATGATATTATTTTAATATAAGAAAAGGGTATAATTAATAGTGTGAACTAGACTTATTTTTTATTAACAAATTTGACATATTTTAAGTTTTATTCTACTATTAAATAGCTAAGGAGATTTTTTATGAGTATAACATTGACTGATTTAATATCAATTTTAAAAAAGATAATAGATATATCATTAGTATGGTTTATTTTTTACTACATACTAAAAAATATACGTAATAATGTTAAGCTTTCTTTAATATTTAAAGGAGTAGCTTTTGTAATAATATTAAAAATAATAAGTGATGCATGTGGATTTACAACAGTAGGATTATTACTTGAATATGTAATTATGTATGGACCACTAGCTTTAATAATAATATTTCAACCTGAAATTAGAAGTATTCTAGAACAATTAGGTAGAAGTCAATTATTAGGAAGACATAAAGTATTAACAGTAGATGAACGTGAAAACTTAGTTTATCAAGTTGTTGGTGCGATGGATAGTTTAAGAAAATCTAAAATAGGTGCGATTATAGTTATTGAAAGAGATATAAGCTTACACCCATATATAGATAAAGCTAAAAAAATATATGCAGATTTATCAAGTGATTTATTACTGTCAATATTCTTTCCACATAATCCACTTCACGATGGTGGAGTAATTATCCAAGGAGATAAAATTACTTGTTGTGGAGCAGTATTCCCTACAAGTAATAGTTCTAAAATTAATAAAAGATTAGGTACAAGACATAGAGCTGCAGTTGGTATAACAGAAGAAACAGACTGTATTGCTTTAATTGTTTCTGAAGAAACAGGAAGAATGTCTATAGCTATTAAAGGTGAATTATACTATAACTTAACAATAGATGATGTAAGAATGATGTTAATAGATGAATTAAGACCAAAGAAAGAATCACTAGAAGATGATTTTGATGAAGAAATAGAAGAAGAGGAAGAGATATATGAAGAAGATATGTAAATTTTTTAAAACTGTATTTCGCGCTATTTTCTCATTCTTTGATAGATGGTTAATCACACCAATTACTAAGCTAATATTAAAAATAACACATGGTCTAAAAGGTAATAATAGAGGTTTAGAAAAATTATTGAATAAGAAGTCAACATTACTAGTTATATCATTATTACTTGCTTTTGGAGCATTCATAATAATTGATAGAAATTCAAATGTAATGATTGATCAATATGCAGAAATACTATATAAACAAAAAGTAACAGCTAATTATAATGAAGAATTATATGTTGTTGAAGGATTACCTAAAACAGTAGATATTACTTTAATAGGTCAAAAAAGACATATATTCCTAGCTAAGCAAAAACCATCTGGTGGAGTAACAGTAGACTTAACTGGATTAAAGCCAGGAAATCATAAAGTAACATTAAAATACTCACAACAAATTAAATCAATTAATTATAGAGTTGATCCATCTAATGTAACAGTTACTATTTATGAAAAAGTATCAGAAACTAAACCACTTACTTATGATATACTTCATAAGGATAGTCTAGATAGTAAATTATATATAAGTAATGTTAAATTAAATAGAGATAATGTAATAGTTAAAGGTGCAGAATATAAACTACAAAAAGTAGCAACAGTAAAAGCATTAATTGATGTAGATAATATGGTTAATCCAAAAGCTGGAGAACTAACATTAAAAGATGTACCATTAGTTGCTTATGATGATAATGGTGAAGTAGTAGATGTAGAAATAGTACCATCTAAGTTAAATGCAGATATCACAATTACATCACCAAGTAAAGAAGTACCAATTAAAGTTATACCAAAAGGTGATTTAGCATTTGGTCAATCAATTAAATCAATCACACCAAGTTCAACATCACTAACAGTGTATGGTACAGAAGATGCTGTAAATAAAATTAATGTAATTGAAGTACCAATTGATGTTAAAGGATTAGAAAATGATAAGACATATAATATTACATTAGGAAAACCTACAGGTATAACAGAGTTAAGTGTTAAAACTATTTCAGTAGAAGTTAAACTAGATAAATCAACTACAAAAGAATTTACAAATATTCCAATAGAAACTGAAAACTTAGATAGTAAATACAGTGTACAAGCACTAAACAAAGAAGACAGTAGCGTAACTGTAGTAGTTAAAGGAAGTAAAGATATAGTTGATGCAATAAAGAATGAAAATATTAAAGCATACATAGACTTAAAAGGTTTAACGCCTGGAGAACATGAAGTAGATGTTAAAGTTAAAGGTGATGACTTGAAGTTATCATACACATCTAAGACTAAGAAAGTAAAAGTTAAAATTACTCAAAAATAGTAAAAGATGCATTTAAGAATGCATCTTTTTTTATCTTCTATCATTATCAAATAACATAGTTATAGATATTAAACCACATATACCTATTAAAATATAAACAACTCTAGCTAGAATATTAGTTGAACTACCAAATATAGTCGCAACTAAATCTAATTGAAAAGCTCCCACTAATAACCAGTTAATCGCACCAATTATTACTAAAACCAAAGCAATTTTTTTTATTGTTTCCATTTTACCATCCTTTCTTTCTGATATTATTCTAATCAAAAAAAACTAAATTATACGGAATAATTAACAAATAATAACATATAGTTAAAATGAAAAAGATTAGAGGTGAAATTTTGAAAAAGTTTTTAGGATGTTTTTTATTAATACTAATTGTTACTGGATGTGGGAAATATAATCAAGATGATGTTATTAAAGATTTAGAATCTAAAATAGATAATAACTATTATTTAGAAGGTAATTTAGAAATGGTTAATAATGATGAAGTATATAACTATGAAGTAAAATCTTCATATAAGAAAAGTGACAACTATAAAGTAGAATTATTAAATAAATCTAATAATCATGAACAAGTAATACTTAAAAACAGTGAAGGAGTTTTTGTAGTAACACCATCACTTAATAAAAGTTTTAAATTTCAAAGTGATTGGCCATATAATAATTCACAAATATATTTATTACAATCAGTTGTTAGTGATATAAAAAATGATAATAAGAAAGAATTTAAAAAGAAAAAAGATGAATATATATTTACAACAACAGTTAATTATCCAAACAATAGAAAACTAGTTAAACAAGATATTATTATGGATAAAAATCTAAATATAAAGAAAATAAAAGTATATGATGAAAATAGTGTCGCACTAATTACAATGAACTATAAAAAAATAGATTATAATCCAACTTTTAAGAAAAACTATTTTTCTTTAGATAAAGTATTGGAGAGCTCATTACAAAAAGAAAAAGTTAAACAAGTATCAAATATAGAAGATAGTATATATCCACTTGCTTTACCTACTGGTACAAAATTATCAAAAGAAGAAAAAGTAGCAAAGACAGATGGAGAAAGAGTAATATTAACATTTGATGGAGAAAAACCATTTTTATTAGTAGAAGAAACTGCAAATGTATTTAATGAATTTACAATAATACCAACAAATGGTGATCCATATATATTACAAGATACAGTAGGAGTACTAGGAGAAAATTCACTTAATTGGACAACTGGAGGAATAGAATACTACATAGTTAGTGATGTACTAAATCAAAATGAATTAATAGAAATAGCAAGTTCAATAAACTCAATACCTACAATGAAATAGTACTTTTATTATTATTTAAACCATGATATAATAATAATGGTCGGTGATAATATGAGCAAAAGAAATAATGGTAATAGAAGACAAAGAAGAAAAGAACAACCAATAGTAGAAGAACAACAAAATATAGAATTAAAAAAAGTTATAAAAATATTAATAGTTATGGCTGTTACACTTGGAGTATTTTATTTATTAACAATGGGTATACTAAGTAAGAAGGATCCAATTATAACAACACCTAATCCTTCTATACAATATAATAAATTATTAGTTGGAGAGAGTTTTACTCAGAAAGAAAAAGATTACTTAGTATTATATTATGATAGTACTAAAGATAATATGGATACAGTACATAACTTAATATCAAATTATAATGATAAAAAAGAGAAACTATATTTATATACTGTAGATATGAGTGAAGCTTTTAATAAAGAGTATATAAGTAATGAATCAAATAAAAGTGCAACTAAAGCAGAAGAATTAAAAATAGCAGGATTAACACTTATTCATTTCAAAGATAATAAAATAGTAGAATATGTAACTGATAATATAGATTCATATTTAAAATAGAGTAGAAATACTCTTTATGCCTCAATAGCTCAGCTGGTTAGAGCACTTGACTGTTAATCAAGGGGTCCTAGGTTCAAGTCCTAGTTGGGGCGCCATTTATTAGGATAGAAAACTATCTTTTTCTTTTTTTAAAAAAGAGTTTTAAGTATAGAGGTGAAGATATGGCTAAAAATAAGAAAAAAAAGAATAAAACAAATAAAACAAATAAGCCAAATAAACAAAGAGATATAAAAGACTTTTTTTCTATGAAAGAAGTTTTAGTTATAACAGTAATGGCAATCATCTTTGGATGGTTTATGGGTAGTATCATTACTAGTAAAACAGCTAAAGTAAATGAGTCAGAAGATATCAAAAAATTTACTAATGTTTATAATCATATAGCAAATAACTACTATAAAAAAGTAGATAGAAAAAAACTAGTTGAATCAGCTATAAATGGTATGCTTAATGACTTAGATGATCCATACACTTCATATATGGATGAAGAAGAAACAGATTCATTTAATAGAATAATGGATGGAGAATATAAGGGTGTAGGTGTAAGCATAGTAAAATATAAAGAAGATATAATAATAATAGGAGCATTTAAAGGTTCACCTGCACAAGTTGCTGGAATAAAAGCAGGAGATATAATTCTAGAAATAGATGGTAAATCATTTAAGAATAAAGATGCGGATGATGTTATAAAAGAAGTACAAAATAAAAAAGAAATAGAAATAAAAATAAAAAGAAAAGAAGAAGAAAAAACATTTAAAATAAAAGTTAAAAAAGTAGAAATACCATCAGTAAGTTCTGAAGTAATAGAGAAAAATGGTGAAAAAGTAGGAGTAATAAGTATTAGTGTTTTTGCTCTAAATACTTCAACACAATTTAAAAAAGAATTACAATCATTAGAAAAGAAAAATATAAAATCATATATATTAGATTTAAGAAGTAACCCAGGAGGTTATTTAACAGAAGCTACTAATATTCTTTCAGAATTTATGGATAGTAGTCATGTTATATATCAGATAAAAACAAAAAAAAGAACAGAAAAGTTTTATTCAGAAGGAAAGAAGAATAAAAACTATAAAGTAGTTGTATTATTAGATGAAAATTCAGCATCAGCATCAGAAGTAGTTGCAGCTGCACTTAAAGAAAGTTATGGAGCAACTATAGTAGGTAAAAAATCATATGGTAAAGGAACAGTTCAAAGAACTGCTAAAATAACAGGTGGAGGAACTATTAAATATACTATAGAAAATTGGTTAACACCAAAAGGAAACTATATAAATAAAAAAGGAATAGAACCATCAGTTGAAGTAGATTTAAATGAAGACTATTATGATGAACCTACAAACGATAATGATAATCAATTACAAAAAGCTTTAGAATTAATAACAAAAAAGTAACATAATAATGTTACTTTTTTAATATGCCACGTATTATTAGTTGTTTACCCTTAGAATCACTACAAGTAGTTAAAATTATCTCATCACTATTAATTCTATTTCCAGTGATATAACCATTCTTTAATACCTCTTTTTTATCAATTACTATATATTTATAAATAGTATTATTATAACTAAGTATAACTTCATCATTACTACTTAAATACTTTAAATCATTAAAATAAGCATTACTTCCTGTACCAGAGTGAGCAGCTAAAAATACTATACTATTATTGCCATCAGGGAATATAGTTTCTTTTAGGACTTCTACGTTATATTCAATATTATTCTTATTACTATTAATACTAAATAAATTCTTTTTTAAATTAATTTTAGGTATATAAATATATCCAATATATTCACTATCTACTACTTTAGATATCTTAGTATCCATAGTTATTTTAGATTTAAAAGACTTAGAATACTTAGTATATATAGTAATACAAGATACTAAATATATAACTAGTATAAAACTAACTAATAATAACTTTTTTAACATATAATCCACTTATTAGTAGTATTAAATAAATGAAATAGTAATTATCATCACTTCTAGTATCAGGTACTTTAATCTTATAATCAACTAAATTAAATACTTGTTCATCCCTTGAATTATTATCAATAACAACATTAAAATCATCTACATATGAATATCCTTCTTTAGAAGTAGCTTGCCTAAAAGTATATATTCCATACTCTAAAGTAATAGAAGCATCACCACTACTATCAGTAGTAATAGTATCTATATATTTATCGTTACTATATATATCAAACTTAACATTTTCTTCAGGATAATTACTGTTATTTATATTAAAATCTTTATGTACTTTAATATTATTCTTTATTTTCTCATTATATATCTTTAAATTCTTATTATAATCATCTAAAGATATTTCTATCTTGTATAACTCATCATTTAATTTATAGCCTAATCCAGCCTTATCTTCTTTAATAAAATAAATACCAATATCTAAATCATCTATTACACTAGAACAATTATCATCTAAATAAATATCCCTTATAACATTCATATCTTCATCATATAACTTAAAACTAGAACTACAAAGATCTTTATTCCTAATAGTATTATCATCTTTATCGTACTTTTCTAATTCTATAGTAGGTTTATATATCTTAATATTTAAAGTAAAACTAGGTACATAAGTATTACCTATAGTCATTAAGTTTTGACTACTTTCATTATAATAGAACAAGATACTTTCTCCTCTATTAACCATAATCTTTTTAAAATTAAAAGTATAATTACCAGGTTCTAGTTTAGAAATATCTATTTTGTTATTACTAATAGTTATACTATTACTATCAGAAGTAAAACCATCTATTATATTATTCTCATCTATTATATATTTTTCTCCATACTTAATATTTATACTTTTATTACTAAAACTAGGGAGTTTGTCATGATTGTTAACTAAGTTATTGATCTCATTAATTTCATCTTCAAAACGACTAATTCTATTACCATTTAAAGTATCAGTAAAAAAGAATTGATCATTCTTATTAGTTTCTCTCCATATCATGAGTTGAGTAATCGCATACCATTTACTATCAGTATGATTCTCATAATTATATCCATAGTACGCTATTAAAGATATTTTCTTTAATACTTCATCACTAATATTATTAATATCATCAATATTACTATATTTATGATCTTCATAGAAAGATTCGAATGGTTCAATACAATAAGCTTCTTTATTATCACTTTTTCTTCTAAAGAACCTAGACTTTTGGAAATGAGCTTCTCTACCTCTAACACTCTTTGTATATATATTATCTATCTTTTCTGCTTCATAAAACTCTACTTCTTGGGCTTTAACATTACCACTAATAAAAAATAAACAAACTATTGTCATCAAGAATACTATTTTTTTCATATAATTCCTCCTTTTTCTTTTTGACGCCACATATAATAATTAATGTATATTCATATTTCAAATAGCTAAATTTATAAATTAGTGGTAAAATATATACGAATACATCAAAAATGTATAGGGAAATATACAAATTGAATAGTAAAATGTAGTGAAAGAGGTGAGATTATGACAGATATAGAAATAAGTAGACAAGCTAAAAAATTAGATATTAAGAGTATATGTAGTAATTTAGGTATTAAAGATGATGAAGTTATTCTTTATGGAAATGATAAAGCTAAAATAGATTTAAAAGAGATAAGTCCTAAAGGTAAATTAATACTTGTTACTGCGACTAATCCAACTCCATATGGAGAAGGTAAAACTACAGTTTCTATTGGTTTAGGAGATGCCTTAAAAAGACTTAATAAAAGTGTTGTACTTGCTTTAAGAGAACCATCAATGGGACCAGTATTTGGTATGAAAGGTGGCGCAACTGGTGGAGGATATAGCCAAGTAGTACCAATGGAAGATATTAATCTATTCTTTACAGGAGATATGCCTGCGATAGAAGCAGCTAATAACTTAATAAGTGCAGCTATTGACAATCATATCTATTTTGGGAATGAATTAGGAATAGATAGAATTGTTTTTGAAAGATGTGTAGATGTTAATGATAGAGCCTTAAGAAATGTAGAATTATCAAGTGGTAATACTAGATTTAATATAACTGCTGCAAGCGAAATAATGGCATTATTATGTTTATCTAATGATTTAAATGATTTAAAAGAAAAAGTAGGAAACATAATAATAGGTTATACAAAAGAAGATAAGCCTGTATTTGCTAAAGAATTACATATAGAAGGATCAGTTGCTGCAATACTAAAAGATGCTATAAAACCTAATATTGTTCAAACACTAGAAAATACACCAGCTATTATACATGGTGGACCATTTGCTAATATTGCTCATGGATGTAATAGTATTATTGCAACTAAAACAGCTTTAACACTAGGTGATTATGTAATAACTGAAGCAGGATTTGGCTCTGATTTAGGAGCAGAAAAGTTCTTTGATATAAAATGTAGAAAAGCAGGACTAAAACCAGACTGTGTTGTATTAGTTACAACAATAAAAACACTAAAGTATAATGCTTTAGTTTCTAAAGAAGATATTTTAAAACCAAATCCCGAAAAAGTAAAAGAAGGACTACCTAACTTAATAGTTCATATAGAGAATATGAAAAAGTTATCCACAAATGTAGTAGTTGCTCTAAATAAATATTCCACAGATACTGTGGAAGAAATAAATATAGTAAAAGAATATTGTGAACAAAATAATATTTTATTTGCTATAAGTGATGCTTATATGAATGGATCAGAAGGAGCTATAGAATTAGCTAATAAAGTAGAAGAAGCACTAGAAAAAGAAAACAAAGTAAATTATATATATGAACTTAATGATAGTATAAAAGATAAAATAGAGAAGATTTCAAAAGAAATATATAGAACTGAAGATGTAGAATATAGTGAAGAAGCCAATAAAATTATAGACTATTTAGAGAGAAATAATATGTCTAATCTTCCTATTTGTGTAGCCAAAACACAATATTCATTATCAGATGACGCTAAAAAATTAGGAGCTTTCTATCAACATACTATTCATGTAAGAGATATAAAAATATATAATGGAGCAGGTTTTATAGTAGTATATTTAGGAGATATAATTTCGATGCCAGGACTATCAAGAAAACCTAATTATTTAAATATAGATGTTGTTGATAATAAAATAGTTGGTTTATCATAATAAAAAAAAGATTGCAATTTGCAATCTTTTTTAATTATTTCTTTTCTTTATAGTAAACTGTAAGAACAACACCATCATTAACTGTTAATGGGAAAGTATAATTAGTTTTATTTTCATCTATTTCTTTCTCACAATTAGTAAATTTATCTGAGAATACTAAATCACTCTTTTCAAGTAAGAATGACTGTTCTTTGGTCTTTATTGTCTTCTTAACAGTTTCTGAATTACTACCACATACATATTTAATTGTATAAGTAACACTATTTATAACTTGAATAGGTTGTTCTTCATAAATATTAACAATACCTGTATATACTTGATTATCATATGAAATAGTATATTGATAATCACCTGCTACTTTATTATTTACTTTAGAAATATCAAGTGTTATAGCTTTTAACATTTCTTCTGTTAATTCAGTATCAACATATTGTTTAACATCTGTAGGAATTTCCTCATTTAATTTAAATTTTAAACTCTTAATTTGTAAAGAAATAGTTTTCTTTTCTTTTTCTTTTACAACAACATTACCAGTATATTTTTTACCATCGTAACTTATTGTATATGTATATTTACCTGGTTGAGTAAGATTAACTAAAGAAGTATCTAGTTTAAAATCTCTAAGAACACTATGATCAATATCATCAAGATTATCAATGTATTCTTTAACATCAACACTAATAGGTTCATTAACCTCTACTTCCAACTCTTTTAAAACAGGGATATTAGTTTTAATTCTAGATACTTGCTTTTCAACTACTTTAACATTAATTTTGTTTTTAGTAGGTTTAATATCCATAGAATTAAGAACTATACCACTAGTAGTAGATAAAAGACCTGAAAAAGTAAGAGAAAATATTAATAATTTCAAACCTTTGTTGTCACTCATTTCTATCATCCTCATCTTATAAATTAATTATAATATATGAAAAAAAATAATACAATAATTTATTACAAAAAAAAGAGATATTTTACACTACTTTATCACCTTGGTAAATATCTCTTTTAACCATTTCTTTATCAATGTCATTTAATACACAAAATTTCTTTACTAACCATGTTGGTTCAATCAAATCATTTATATCAGGATCACCTGTAATACGATTAATAACAATACTATCTCTTAAGTATTCTAATTCAGTTACTACAATATCAATATATTCTTCCTTTGTTAAAATATGAAACTTATTTTTCTTATAATACTCTTCTAAAGGAGTATTCTTAAGTACACTTAACATATGTATTTTAATACCTTGTATATCAAGATTATTTAAGTATTTAACTGTTTCTATCATATCTTCTTTAGATTCTCCTGGAAGACCATTAATTATGTGTACAACTACATTAATATTTCTTTCCCTTAACTTGTTAACCATATCTTTAAAACATTCTAAAGAATGACATCTATTAATAAGTTTTGATGTTTTTTCATGCATAGTTTGTAGCCCTAACTCAACAGTTAAATAAGTTCTTTTATTTAAGTCAGTTAAATAATCTAAACACTCATCACTAATAGCATCACACCTAGTACCTATATTAAGACCAACAACTCCTTCTTGTTTTAAAATAGGTTCATATACTTGTTTTAGTCTTTCTACAGGTGCATAAGTATTAGTACGAGCTTGAAAATATCCAATGTATTTAGCATTAGGCCATTTCTTTAACATCATGTTTTTAACTTTATTAAACTGAGTAACTATATCATCACTTGTTTTACCAGCAAACTCACCACTACCACTCTTAGAACAATATATACATCCACCATATCCAACTGTTCCATCTATATTTGGACAACTAAATCCAGCATTAAGACTAACTTTAAATATTTTAGAATTAAATTTATGTTTATAAAAGTAGTTTAGAGTATGATATCTCTTATTATCATCACTATATTTAAATTTATTTAAACTTGGCATTAATAATCACCACTTCACTATCAGTACCAACTCTCATATTTGGTCCATATACACCTATACCAGAAGTTACAATACTATGCATATTATTATATTTTTTATATCCATAATTATTATCCCATATAATAGCTGTACCAATAGTTAAAGGAAAGAACTGTCCTGCATGAGTATGACCAGCTACATGTAAGTCAACTTTTTTCTTAGAAATATCATCTAGATCTTTAGGTTCATGTTCAAGTACTATAACAAATTTATTAGTATCAACTTTCTTAACTAACTTATCAATACTTAATCTATTATTCGTACCATCTCCAGCCTTAGAATAATCTTTTCTACCAATAATATAAAAGTCTTCTATTTCTTCTATTTTATCATTTAAAATCTTAATACCAGCTTCTTTTAACATATTTTCCATACGATCATCTCTTATTGCTTTTTTACCTTCACTAATAGAAAATCCTGCGAATAATTTTTCCTTAACATCATGATTACCAAATACCGCATATGTACCATATTTACTCTTTATACTTTTTAAATATTCTTTTATTTTATCAGGTTTATCCATAGAATCATAACTATTATCGAATATATCACCCGCAATTAATACTAAATCAACATCTTCCTTATTTATTTTATCAACCATTTTCTTAGTCATTTTATGACCAACACTATAACCTAAATGAAGATCAGCAACCAAAGCAATTTTAAGTTTCTTCTCTTTAATCTCTTTATTCTTAACAACAATATCATACTTAGTTACTTTAACATCTTTCGCATGTATAAAACCATATAAAGAAAGTCCACCAACAAGAGTAAGAGTTATAATAGCGGCACTAAATATGTACTTTTTAGTATAGAAGAAATTTTTATCTTTATGTAACACTCTTACTGAAATAAGAATAATTAAATCTGATATTATGGCTGCAATTAACATATAAAACATCGTACCAGTAAAGTAATTAGAAAACTTTAATATTAGTTTCTGTGTACTAGATACTGGTAAGAAATATCCAAGTATTACTGATAGAAAACAAGCTAAATATATAATACTAATTAAAGCTTTAATAACAATACTACTTCTTTTAAGTTTAAACTTAGAAAACCAGAGTATTACTTTTCTACATAAATAAAAATTTAAAAATCCATATAACAATATAATAATAAATAACTTCATTTCTACCTCCAAATACTTCTATAGTATACAATTTTTTTAAAAATATAACAATAATATGTAAAGTTTTATACAAATAATTTCTATTTGATTGACAATAAAAAAATTATAGTGATAGTATAAAATTATAAAATATAAAGATAGGAGAGGAAAGAAAAAAATGCAAAATAAAAATAAGAATATACTTATTGTTGCGTTAATTATTGGATTAGTTTCTATGACAGTTGCGTATGCGGCATTTTCTACTACATTAACTATCTCAAGTACTGCAAAAGTAGCTGCTACTAAATGGGATGTTAGATTTGCAAACTGGACTCAAGTTACTGTTTCTAACTTAAATGGTGGAACTAGTGAAGCTTCTGTTAAAGCAAGTCCATCAGAAACTGCTACTGCTATTACTGGAATAGAAGTTACATTCAATAAACCAGGTGATGCTGTTAGATTTACTTTTGATATCCAAAATCAAGGTGATATTGATGCTCAATTAACTGGTGCAACTGGAATGAGTGAAACTAAAAGTGGTGTAACTAAGACAGTTAAATGTGCAAATGCAACACCAACTGCAAATAATGCAGCATTTGATTTAAGTAAGAAAGTTAACACAACTCCAGGAAGTATTTCATGTGTAATGGATATTTCATATAACAAAGATGCAACTACAATGCCTGGTACTTTACAAACAGTTTCACTTACTGATGTATCATTCATTTATGGTCAAAAATAGAGCTATATTTTAGGCTCTTTTTTTGTAGAAAAAACACTTAAATTTTACTAAAATATTATTGACAATTATAAAAATTTAGTGATAACATTAAATTGTAAAATATTGAAGATAGGAGGAAAAGAAATGCAAGAAAAAACTAAGAACATACTTTTAGTAGTATTAGTTGTTGGATTAGTGTCTATGACAGTTGCTTATGCAGCATTATCAACTACTTTAACTATTTCAAGTAGTGCGAAAGTTAATAACACTAAATGGGATATTCAAATTACTGATTTTACAGAAGTTTCAGGACAAAATAATAATGTTTCAGGATCAAGTGAAGCAACAGTAAAACCAGGTTATTCAACTTCAGGAACTACTATTACAGGAGTTGAAGTTACATTCAAAAAACCAGGAGATGTTGCTAAATTCTCATTCAATCTTAAGAATTTAGGAGATATTGATGCTAAATTAACTGGATTTACTCTTGGAGAACCAGCTGCTAACACTAAAGTAACAAAAACTGTTAAATGTGGTTCACCTACAAAAGTATTACCAGTAGTAGAAGATGCAGGAATGAATCTTGCTAAAACAACTGGTACTATTCCATGTGAAATGACACTTACTCTTGCTAATGATGCAACAATACCAACAGATGCGGCAACAAGTGTTACAATTCCAGATACATCATTTGTTTACGGACAAAATTAATATGTTGAGAAAAGCTTCATTTGAAGCTTTTTTTTGTTGAAAAATTGCACTAAAATTTTATTGACAATTATAAAATTTTAGTGATAAGATTAAATTGTAAAATATAGAAGATAGGAGGAAAAGGAATGCAAGAAAAAACTAAGAATGTACTTTTAGTAGTATTAGTTGTTGGTTTAGTATCTATGACAGTTGCTTATGCTGCATTTTCAACAACATTAAAAATTGAAAGTAGTGCGAAAGTTAATAACACTAAATGGGATATTCAAATTACTGATTTTACTGAAGTTGCAAGTCAACCAAACAAAGTTTCAGGTACTAGTGAAGTAACTGTAACTGGTCCTACATCAACTTCAGGAACAACTATTACTGGACTTGAAGTAATATTTAAGAAACCAGGTGATGTTGCTAAATTTACATTTAATCTTAAGAATTTAGGAGATATCGATGCTAAATTAACAGGATTTACTCTTGGTAATCCAGATTCTAGTACTAAAGTAACTAAAGAAATAGTATGTGGTACTGGTACAAAAACTGAACCAACTCCATTGGCTGCAGGAATGAATCTTGCTAAAACAACTGGTACTATTCCATGTGAAATGACACTTACTCTTGCTGAGGATGCAACAATACCAACTGGTAATACACCAACAAGTGTTACAATTCCAGACACATCATTTGTTTACGGACAAAATTAATTTGTTAAGAAAGAGCTTCATTTGAAGCTTTTTTTGTTGCTATAACTACAAATTACTTAAGTGAAATTTGTAGTTTTTTGTTTGCTTTAAGAGTGAATTTGTAAAATTGGTTATTTGATTAGAATTAGTATTTAATATATAACAACATCACTTCCAGAAAGGAGGTGATGTTGTTTGGAAAATAAAGTATTTTATACATGTAAGAAAGATAGAGCGTTTAAAGAAATATTTATGAAAGAAGAGAATAAAGACTTACTTATTGCTTTACTTGAAAGTATATTAGATATTAAGATAAAAGAATTAAAATATTTAAATTTAGAAAAGAATGTAGATAATGTACACGTAAGAAGTAAAAGATTTGATATTCATGTAAAAACAGAAAATGAAAATATTCAAATAGAAGTTAATTCGCAGATGCATGACTATATAAGACCAAGGAATGCAAGTTTTCTATTTGATACATATTCACATAATGTAGGAGTAGGAGAAAAGTATGATGAGAAAACACTTTTTGTTCAGATAAATTTTACATATGGATTAGGTAGTGATAGTAAATATTTTAATAAAAAAGAAGATGAAAATATAAATATATTTATGTTAAGAAATAATAAGGGTAAGCCTTTTATAGATAATTTAAAATTAATAGAGTTTAATATGGACTATTTCACTAAATTATGCTACTCTAATGATGAAAAGTTGATAGATAAATATAAGTATGTAATAATGATGAATTTAGGGATTAAAGACTTAGAAAAACTATCAAAAAAAGATAAGGTGGTCGAAAGATATATGAGTGAAATAGAAAGAGTAAATGAAGATCCTGATTTTAGAGAATATATAAGTGCTGAAGAAGATGCAAGAAAGATAGAAAATTCACTAAGAGATGAATATAGAAGAGAAGGACTTGCCGAAGGAAGAGCTGAAGAAAAAAGAGAAACTGCTAAGAAGATGAAAGAAAAAGAAATAGACACTTCTATAATTAGTGAAGTAACTGGTCTTACAATAGAAGAAATTAATGAATTATAGAGACTTTATTCTTACTAAAGTCTCTTTTGTTTAAAAAAAACTTGACCTATTTTAAATAAAATATTAATATATACTTAGAGTAATAAAATAGGAGGTATTATGAAAGAAAAGAAGATGAGTCGTAAAGATTTAACTATCGTTGCTTTAATTGCTTGTATTACATCTTTATCAATTGCTTATGCAACTATTTCTACAACTTTAAATATTACAAATAATTTAACAGTAAAAGCACATGATTGGGATATTCATTTTGAAAACTTAGAACAACAAAACATAACTGGTAACAATACTGCAAATGTTGTTAAATCAGCTAAAATACAAGAAGATACTACTAAAATTTCTGGTTTAGAAGTAAATTTTAAAAAACCAGGAGATTCTGTATCATACACTTTTGATGTAACTAACGCTGGTGGAATTGATGCTAAACTAACTAGCATTACAATTGGAACACCTGTTTGTAATCCTACAAGTGTTATTTGCAATGATATAGAATATACTTTAAAATACGCTAATGGTAATGATCTTGGTATGAATGACGTTTTAAATGCAGGAGATACTGTAAGCCTAAAATTAACTATTAACTATAAATTATCTTCAACACAAATATCAAATACAGATATTAATATAACTGGACTTGATGCAATATTAGTTTATTCACAAAAATAGTTAGGAAGGATAATTATGAAATCTAGTACTAAAAACATATTATTGATTACATTACTTGTAGGAATAATATCAATTTCAGTTGCATATGCTGCATTATCAACTAGTTTAAATATTAGTGCTAGTGGTAAAATTGCAGCAACCAAATGGGATGTTCATTTTGAAAATTTAACACTTGTTCAAAACACTTCTGGTAATACTGGAACTGTTATTCATCCAGCACAAATTCAAGCTAACACTACTCAAATTAGAGGACTTGTTGTTGATTTAAAAAAACCAGGAGATTCAGTAACTTATACATTTGATATAGTTAATGATAGTGATGTTGCAGCTAAACTTACATCAATAGTTTTTAATACACCAAATTGTGGTGCAGATCAAGATGAATGTTCAAAATTAGAATACTCATTAAAATATACAACAAGCGGACAAACACCAGCAGTTAACAATGTATTACAAAAGAAAACAAGAATTAATACAACACTGACAATAAAATATAAAGAAAATAGTCCGATTACAGATGAAGATGTTTCTGCTAGTGGGATAGATATAACCATGACATATGGCCAAAATTAGCATATTTTATATGCTAATTTTCTTTTTCTTTTATTGACATACAAGTATATCTAAGTTATAATAGTAATTGTAGAGTAGGGGTCTATACCTAACGAAAAAATAGAGAATAGGACGTATGTATAATGAAAACAAGTGTAAAAAAAATACTTACAATTGAGATTATTATGCTTATAACTATACTTACAGGTTTTTTTGTACCTTATTTATTTGAAAATGAGAGATATATTATCTTTCTAGTACTAATGGGTGTAGTAACATATTTTGCAGTAGGATTAGATTTTGGAAGATATAAGAATGAAAAAGAAGTATTAAAAAGTTTGGTAATCTATTTAATGTTTTTTTTCATTCTTAGTTATTTATTTGGTCTATTTATTGGATTTAATAAAACAATATATTCTTTTGGTTTAACTAATCTTGCTAATAATATTGCACCAACTTTTGCGTTAATATTAGTAAGTGAAATATTAAGATATCAGTTCATAAAAAAATCAAATAAAGATAAGCTTGTAGTTATATTAAGCGCAATAATATTTACTGCAATTGATGTTTGCATTGCAAATACCTATTATAATTTAGGTGTTCAAAATCAATTATATGAATTTATAGGATTAATAATAATATGTGGTATTACAAAGAATGTTTTACTAACTGTAATGGCAATTAAGTATGATTATGTAATACCTATTACATATAGATTAGCAATGGAATTATACGAATTTATTATACCTATTGTTCCAGGGTTTGGACCATATTTTAAATCAGTAGTAATGATTGTTTATCCTTGTATACTAGCAGTTGTTATGTATAAGGGAGAAAAATTAAAATTAAATCCAAAGCCTCAAGAATTATCTAAAAATAAAATAGTAGTAGCTATAGTAATGTTAGTACTAATATTTATAGTACTATTGAATACAGGATTCTTTAAGTATAGAACACTTGTAATCGGTTCTGACTCTATGAAAAAATATATTTCTAAAGGTGATGTAGTCTTAATAAGAAAAACAACTTTAGATGAACAAAAAGAATTTAAAAAAGGTGATATAATAGCCTTCAATACAGGTTCTAAAATTATTGTCCACAGAATTTACAAAATAGTAGAAAAAGAAGAAACTCCATATTTTATTACAAAGGGGGATAATAATAATCAAGTAGATCAAGGAATAGTAGAACCGTCTAATGTAGTAGGAAGAGTATTATTAAGAATTAAAAAAGTAGGATTACCAAGCATCTGGCTTGACGAATTGTTCAAATAGAGGTGATTTTAATGAAGAAAAAAGAGATAATTTTATCGATACTAGCATTAATATTATCAATAACATGCTTTGTCTTGTATGATAAATCTAAAAATATGGTAGTGTTAAATGAAATAAAATACAAAGAAAATGGGTATTTAAGATATAAAGTTCATTTAACAGATAGCTCATATTATGGAACAGATTATCTAGATGAAGATATGCAATATATTTCTAGTATTATAGACAAATTAGAAGTAAATTATAATTATAATGCAGAGTTTGATAAACAAGATAAGTTTGAAATTATAACAAATTTAACTGCAAATATAAGAATTGTAGATGGACAAACTGGTAAAGTTATTTATACAAAATCAGAAGGTCTAAATAATAAAAAAGAAACTAAAAAAGAAATTGGCATAGAAGATAAAGTAACTATAGATTATAAAAAATATAATCAATTAGCTAATGAATTTAAGACAAAATATGGAATAAGTGCCAATTGTAAATTAAGTTTAAGCTATGTAATTCAATATAGAGATGATAAAACAGGTATAAGCCAAAGTAGATTAATGACTATGGAAATGCCTCTATCAGAACAAATGATTACTATAACAAGAACAGCAGATATTAATAATAATTCTTCTTATATTGTTTCAACAACTAAGTCATGGTTAAATACATTGTTGTTTGTAGGAGCAATTGTAATATTAATAATAGACTCTATTTGTATTGTTAAACTAATAGATGTTGTTAAAAAAAGATTGGATTCAGAAAGTAAATATGATAGATTTATTAAGAAAACATTAAAAGAATATGATGCTTATATAACAGTTTCTAATTCTGATTATGAAGTTGGTGGAAAGAAAGTATTTAATATACCATCATTTAAAGAATTATTAGATGTTAGAAATAATTTGGAGAAGCCAATTATTTACTACAAAATAGATGAAGATCATAGCAAATTTAGTATCATAAGTGATGAAATTTATGAGTATGAAGTATCAAGAAAAGAGATGGACTAATTAGTTCATTTTTTTTATAAAAAAAAGTCCGATTTTTCGCTATTTTTTTGCCTTTTTAAGTTGACTGTTTTTTATAAATATTATATACTATATATAGTATGTATAATAAAGAATGGTGGTGGTGTAGATGAAAAAGAAATACAATAGAATTATCTTATTTTTTTCTTTATTTTTAGTCATCGCTACTACTATTGCTTATTCCGCTTTTAACTCATCACTACAAGTTCAATCTGAAGCAAAATTAAGAGCTGTTTCAGATATTAGAGTAACAGATATAACGCTAGAAAATAGTAATGGAGCTACACTACAATACGAAAGTAATTATGGTGTAAGTACTATTTCTAGTGGTTTTATATTGCCATCAAGTACTTCAACTATTACTTATAAAGTTCAAGTTACAAATGATGGAACTATAGATCAAACTATTTATGACGTGTTAACTCAAAGTTCTAATAACCAAGGATTAACTTATGAAATTAGTGGATATAACGTAAGAGATGTCATTGGATTTAAATCAATGATTGAGTTTTATATAACATATAGAACTTCTCTACCATCTAACGAACCAATAAATGTAGTTAATAAATTTAATTTCAAAAAAGTATATCATGTAAGATATAATGTAGGAAGTATTCAAGATCAAATTAAGTACGAAGGAGTTAATTTAGTACTTACTCAACAACAACCACATCAAACAGGAAGAAGATTCTTAGGATGGACAGATGTTCAAGGAGGAACAACTACTAAATATTCTTCAGGTGGAGTATATGGACTTGATATAGATGTACTTTTATATCCAGTATATGAATTAGAACAATATAACATTCACTATGTGTTAAATGGTGGTAAGTTAGGAACAGGAATAACAAATCCAGAAAGTTATACAGTAGAAACAACACCATTTACTTTAAACAATCCAACAAAAACAATAAAAGTAACAGGAAATGCAAATGGAACAGGAGCAACAGTAGGAAGTCAAACATCAACAAGCGAAGGATTTATTGGATGGACAGGATCAAATGGAACAACAGCTCAAACAACATTAACAATACCAACAAATGCAATGATAAACAATCCAGTAAATGTTGAATATATTGCTAATTGGGAAACAAATGCAGTAAAATTACCAAGTGTAACAAAATCAGGATATACATGTAAATGGTATGATACAGCTGGAACAACAGGTGGAAATTTATTAGGAAATAGTAATGGAACATGGACTGGAGTAACATCAGAAACAACAGAAAATATTACAGCATATGCAAGATGTACTGCAAATACTTATGAAATTACATTAGATAAAAATGGAGCAACTAACACACCAACAAATAAAATTAAAGCAACATATGATTCATCAACATTAAAAAACACTTCAAATCAAACATTAACAAGCATTACATTACCAGTTAAGAATTATGCATTAACAGGATTTGAACTAGATGCATCAAGAAAATCAGATGGAGCAGAAGTAACATTACCAGCAGGAAGTGATGGAGTAAATAGAATAGTTCCAGTAACTTATACATTTGGTGGATGGACAACAATAAAAGATGGAGAAACAGTATTATTAAATAATGCTAACCCACCAGTATTACAAAATAGTATAACAAATTATACAAATGCAAATGGAAAATGGAAGAAAGCAGAAAATACAACTGTTTATGCAAAATGGACTGGAGGAACAACAGCACTTCCAACAATAACAAAAGAAGGATATGATTGTGGATGGACAACAAATGAAAATGGAACAGAAATAGTTTATCCATCAGGAGAAACTATTACACCATCAAATCCAACAACAACACTATATGGTGTATGTACTCCTAAAAAATATACAATATCATTTAATAAAAATAGTTGGACAGGTGGACAAAGTGAAACAGTAGAAGCAACATTTGGAGAAGCAATGCCAGCTATTTCAACTACTGCACCAACTAAGATAGGATATACATTTACAGGATGGTTCGATGCAGCTACTGGAGGAACAAAATATTATAACGCAGATGGAAGTAGCGCAAGAAATTGGGATAAACCACAAGCTCAAATGTTATATGCACAAGGAACAGCTACTACATATAACATCACTTATACATTAAATGGTGGAAGCTTACCATCAGGACAAACAAACCCAACAACTTATACAATAGAGACAAATACATTCACTTTAAAAAATCCAAGTAAAACAGGATATGTATTTAAAGGATGGAACGGAACAGGTTTAACAGGAGATACAAATACAACTGTAACTATAGAAAAAGGTTCACATGGAATAAGAACTTATACTGCTAACTGGACTGCTAAAAAATTAGTAATTAATTATCATAAGAATGATGGTGGAACAACAACTTCATCAGAAACTATAACTTATGATGGAAATATGGAAGATAATAATCTTGCACCAGCAACAGGAATGAATTCTAGAACAGGATACACATTCAAAGGTTGGAGTTTTGTAGCTGATGGAACTGATAATGTAAGATTAAGTTTCAATAACAAAGTAGGAAATGATTGGTTCTTAGCTCAAGTAGGAAATAATGCAGAAAAAATTATTGATTTATATGCTATTTGGCAAGCAAATGAATATAATCTTGTATTAAATGTTAATGGAGCAACAAGTGGTTCAAATCAAACTATAAAAGCAACTTATAATTCATCAACTTTAACACCATCAAGTATTACAGTACCAACTAAATCTTATACAATAGAAGGATTTGGACTTGATTCATCAAGAAAATCTAATGGTGCTACAGTAACAATGCCTGCTAATGAAGAAATAGTAGATGGCAAAATAATGAGTAATGCAGCATTTACTGGTTGGTATCAAACAGCTGATGCTACAAGTGGTACAAAAGTAATTAACAATAGTGCAACACCTGCACTAATAGCTAGTGTAAGTGGATACACTGATGCAAACGGAAATTGGATAAGAGAAGGAAATAAAACATTATATGCAGGATTCGATAGTGTTTTAACAGAATTACCAAAAATTGAAAGAAATGGATATACATGTGGATGGACAGAAGATGAAAATGCAACAACTGCTACATATTCATCAAGTGAAAAAATAGCTCCAAGTAGTAATAAAACATTATATGGAGTATGTGTACAAAATTCATATACAGTAACAGCAGATGCTAATGGAGGAACAATAGCTTCTACAACGGGATGGACAGGAACAGGAGCTACAGCAACTAAATCAGTAACATACGATAATACATATGGAACATTACCAACAGCATCAAGAACAGGATATACATTCAAAGGATGGAATGGTAAGAATTTATTTGATGAAGAAAAACTATTGATGGCAGTACCTGGTACAACATATGAAGATGGATATTATGTTGTAAGTCCTGCACAGGCCTATAATTTATATAAAAACGGTTTTGGTATAGATGTTGATAGTAATAAAACATATACTATTTCATTCAAAGGTCATAGAAATCAAGCAAACCAATATGCAGGAATATGTATTGGATTTAAAACTAGTACAACTGGAAATATTTATCAATGTATTAGTGAAACATACGAAAGCGAAGGTATGGTTATATCAAATTCAACATATAATATTCCATATTTGACATATGGTTCATCAGCATATAAAGTTTATGTAAAATATATTCAATTAGAAGAAGGAAATGTAAAAACTCCTTATGAACCATACTATTTATCAAACAGTACTAATGTAACTCAAGGTAAAGATCATACTATAAAAGCTATTTGGGAACCTATTAATTACACAATTTCATACACAATGAATGGTGGAACAAATAATAGCAATAACCCAGCAAATTATAATGTTGAGAGTAGTGCTATAACATTAGCAAATCCAACAAAAACATTTACAGTTAATGTTAATGCTAATAGTCAAGGAGCAACAATTAAAGATGCACAAGGAAATAATGTAACAAGTGCAAGTAGTACTCAAACATTTAAAGGTTGGACAGGATCTAACGGATCAACTGCTCAAAAACCTGTAACTATTGCAGCAGGTTCAACAGGAAATAAGAATTATACTGCTAACTGGACTGCAGTAAATATAACATTACCAGTACTTGAAAAAACAGGATATACATGTGGATATGCAACAAGTGCAACAGGTACAGTAACATATGAATCTGGTGCAACTTATACACCATCAACTACAACTAATAGTGCAACATTATTTGTTGTATGTGCACCTAATACTTATACAATTAGTTATAGCTTGAAAAATGGAAATAATCCATCAACTAAACCAACAAGTGGAACTTATAATAGTAATGTACAAATTAGTAATCCAACAAAAACAATAACAATAACAGGAGATGCTAATGGAACAGGAGCTACTGTAGGAGATCCTAAACAAGTAACTCAAGCATTTACTGGATGGACAAGTACAACTATTGGATCTAATGCACAAACAGGATCAACTACAAGTAATTTAGCAGCTTGGAATGGAACAACAAAAACTAAAAATACATACTTTAAAAACTTAGTAGAAACTGGAACAGTAACAATGGTTGCTAACTGGAGTACCTCAACAATATCAAATGCTTTACCAACACTATCAAAAGATGGTTATTCATGTAGTTGGTATAGTGCTTCTGGTACAACTGGAGGAAGCAAAGTTGGAGATAGTAACGGAAGTTATACACCAACTGATGGTAATGCTAAGAATGTAACAGTATATGCAAGATGTACACCAAATACTTATACAATTGGATATACAATGAATGGTGGAAATAATCCAGCTACTAAACCAGTAAAAGGAACATATGATTCTAACGTACAAATAAGTAATCCAACTAAGACATTCACAGTTAATATTAATAAAAATAATACAGGTGCTACTGTTGTTGATAGTGCAAGTAGTACACAAACATTTGCAGGTTGGACAAGTACAACTATTGGATCTAATGCGCAAACAGGATCAACTGCAAGTAATTTAGCAGCTTGGAATGGAACAACAAAAACTAAAAATACATACTTTAAAAACTTAGTAGAAACTGGAACAGTAACAATGGTTGCTAACTGGACAGCAGTAGGTGTAACTTTACCAAGTGTTACAAAACCAGGATATTCATGCGGATATGCAACAAGTGAAAATGGTACTCCAACATACTCTGCAGGAGATACTTATACACCAGCAACTACAACAAATAGTGCAACACTATTCGTTGTATGCTCAGCTAATACATATACAATTAACTATACTTTAAATAACGGAAGTAATCCTACAACTAAACCAGCATCAGGAACTTATGACAGTAACGTAGAAATTAGTAATCCAACAAAAACAATAACAATAACAGGAGATGCTAATGGAACAGGAGCAAATGTAGGAAATGCTAAACAAGTAACTCAAGGATTTAGTGGATGGACAAGTTCAACTATAGGAAGTAATGCTCAAAGTGGAGCAGCTGCTAATTCACTAACATCTTGGAATGGAACTGCAACAACTAATACATATTTCAAGAACTTAATAGAAAATGGAACAGTAACAATGGTTGCTAACTGGAATACTTCAGCTATATCAAATGCTTTACCAACACTTTCTAAAACAGGATATTCATGTAGTTGGTATGACACAGCTGGTACAACTGGAGGAAATAAAGTTGGAGATAGTAACGGAAGTTATACACCAACAAATAGTAATGCAACTTCTGTAACAGTATATGCAAGATGTACTGCAGTAGACGTTAATTATACAGTAAAACATTATGTTCATGATTTAGGAACAAATACTTATACGCTTAATACAACTGAAACTAAACAAGCTAAAGCTGATTCAAGTGTAACAGTTGCTAATCTTAAGAAAACAATATCAGGATTTACTTATGAAGCTGGATATACAACAGGAAATACAACTAGACCAACAAGTGGAGCAGTAACTACAACTACAATATCAGCTGATGGTTCAAGAGTAATTAATCTTTACTATAGAAGAAACTATTTATATGTTCAATTCCATGTAAATGAAGGACAACTTGCAGAACAACATGGTGATGGTTTTGGAGTAAGCAATTCTTTAGTTACTTATACAGGCAATACTATATCTACAAACACTAAATTTTTAAGAGGTGTTTACGGTTCAAAAGTAGGATCTCTTAACACTACTACTTATGTAGTTAATACTTCAGGATTGGATGATTATAATAATTCTAATTACTTAAACTTAGTAAGAACAGGATATACTGGTAAATCAAAAAAAGAATGGAATACAAAAGCAGATGGATCTGGAACTTCTTATGATCAAGCTGTATCTACTTATGATGCAAACGGATTTGCTGGAGCTGATCTTTCTACTGGAGATAAAACAGTAACACTATATGTTAACTGGACACCAGTAAACTATACAATTTCTTATACATTAAATAATGGAACAAATAATGCTAATAACCCAGCAAGTTACACTATTGAAAGTAGTGCGATTTCTATTAGTGTGCCTTCAAAAACTATAACATTTAAAGGAAATGCTAATGCAACAAGTGGAGCTAATGCAGCTAGTGGAACAGTAACAATAGGATCTGATACTACACAACCTCAAACATTCAAAGGATGGAGTGGAACAGGATTAACTGGAGACTCTAATAAAACAGTAACTATTGCAGCAGGATCAACTGGAAATAAAGAATATACTGCTCATTGGACAGGTGCAGCTAGTACTTTACCAAGTGTAACACGTGTTGGATATAGATGTGGATGGGATACAAGTAGTGATGGAACAACTATTAAATATCAAAGTGCAGGTACTATGCCAGCTAGTGATATAGCAGAAGATGCATCAGCTACTATCAACTTATATGCAGTATGTATACCAAATTCATATACAATTTCTTATACAATAAATGGTGGAAATAATCCATCAACTAAACCAACAAGTGGAACTTATGATCAAAATGTAGAAATAAGTAATCCAACTAAGAAATTTACAGTAAATATTGATAAAAATTCAACTGGAGCAACAGTTAAATCTGGAAATACTGAAGTAACAAAAGTAGAAGTTAATCCAGCATTTAGTGGATGGACAAGTACAACTATTGGATCAAGTGCACAAAGTGGTGCAACATCAAGTACATTAACAGCTTGGGATGGAACTGCAACTACTAATACATACTTTAAAAACTTAACAAATATTCATGAAGCTAGTGTAGCAATGATTGCTAATTGGGCTTCAGCAAATGCAACATTACCAACAGTTACTAAGACAGGATATTCTTGTAAATATAATACAAAACAAGATGGAACTGGAACAGATTATGCAAGTGGAGCAAGTTATACAGTAGGTTCAACAACTTCAAGTACAACACTATATGTAATTTGTTCAATCAATAATCCAGCAACACCAACAATTACAGGAGGAACAACTAAAGTTTATGGTTCAAGTGCTACAACTTTAACATGTGCAACTACAACTTCATATGCAAGTGGTACTGATAAATATTATTCATTCGGTTATGCTACAAGTGATGGTGGAACTCCAGGTAACTGGACAACAGCTTCAAAAACTGCAACATTATCTGTAGCAGCTGATGCATATGTAGGACAAAGATGGTATTCATGTCGTGTATATGCAAAAGAAGGAAGCGTTCAATCTGGAACTGTAACAAGTTCTGCTTCTGCAGATACAGCTATGACAATAAATAATGCACAAATTACATATGATGCAAATAGCTGTGGAACAATAACAGGAACATCACCAGCATTTGTTAAGAAAGGAACAACAGGAGTACTTACTACAGTAAGAGGAACAACAGCTGGTACAATTGCAGGAATAACTAGTAAAGATGGATATACATTTACTGGATGGTACGACGGAGATACAAAAGTAATTAATGCTGATAAGACAGTAGTATCTAGCGTAGAAAATTGGACAGATGAAAATGGTAAGTGGTTAATTACTGCAAATAAAACATTAAAAGCTAAATGTACTGCTAATACTTATACAATTTCTTATACAATGAATGGTGGAAATAATCCTTCAACAAAACCAACATCAGGAACTTATGATAGTGATGTAGAAATTAGTAATCCAACTAAGAAATTTACAGTAAATATTGATAAAAATGGAACAGGAGCAACTGTTAAGAATGCAAGTGGAACTGAAGTAGTAAAAGCTGAAGTTAATCCAGCATTTAGTGGATGGACAAGTACAACTATTGGAAGTAATGCAGAAAGTGGAGCAGCAGCTAACTCACTAACAGCTTGGAATGGAACTGCAACAACTAATACACACTTCAAGAACTTAAAAGAAACTGGAACAGTAACAATGGTAGCTAACTGGGCTTCAGCTAATGTAACATTACCAACAGTTACTAAGACAGGATATTCTTGTAAATATAATACTAAAGCAGATGGAACAGGAACAGATTATGCAAGTGGAGCAAGTTATCCAGCAAGTGCTACAACAGCAAGTACTACTTTATATGCAATTTGTTCAATTAATAATCCAGCAACACCAACAATTACAGGTGGAGCTACTAAGATTTATGGAGCAAGTGCTACAACTTTAACATGTAACACTACAACTTCATACGCAAGTGGAACTGATAAATATTATTCATTCGGTTATGCTACAACAGATGGTGGAACTCCAGGTAACTGGACAACTGCAACAACATCTGCAACATTACAAGTAGCAGCTAATGCGTACTCAGGACAAAGATGGTATTCATGCCGTGTATATGCAAAAGAAGGATCAATTCAATCAGGAACAGTAACAAGTTTAACTTCTGCAGATACAGAAATGACAATTAAAAATGCTAAATTAACATTTAATAAAAATGATGGAACATCAGGTGGAGGAGTAGTATATACAAAATCAAATCAAACTAAAGTATTTGATGGAGTATATAGTTCAAATGAAACATCTCTACCAACAGCAGCAAAAACAGGATATACATTAAGTGGATGGTATTCTGAACAAACTGGTGGTTCTAAAGTATTAAATGCTGATGGAACATTCACAGGAACTGCAGTAACAGGTTACACAAGTTCTGATAAATGGGCTGCCACAACAGATAAAACACTTTATGCAAGATTTACAGCTAACTCTTATACAGTAACTGCAAAAGCTAATAGTGGAACAATAGCTTCTACAACAGGATGGACTGGAACAGGAAATACTGCAACTAAATCAGTAACATATAATAATACATATGGAACATTACCAACAGTATCAAGAACAGGATATACATTCAAAGGATGGTCATTACTACCTGAAGGATATAAACAAGTAGAATATATCCAATCTTCTGGTACTCAATATATTGATACAGGAGTAAAATTCAATAATGATACTGATAGATTTATATTAGATTATAGAGCTAATGATGCAAATGGAAACTATTTTATTGCTGGTTCTGGATGGACAACAGCAGGTAAAATCTGGGTATATAGTTATAAAAACGGTAATACAATATCTTTATATATTACAGATGTTAATGGTACACAAAGAACATTTGCTGGAATTTCTGGACCTGATACAGAAAAACACTCTATACTTTATGATTCTAGAAGATTGTATGTGGATGGAACTTTAACTAGTGATGGAACTGCATATTCTTTCGGAGAAACACCTACAAACTTTGGTTTATTTAATTCATTAACTTCAACTGGATTTTATTCTAAAGCAAAAATATATTCATTTAAAATGTGGAAAGCCGGAGTATTAACAAGAGATATGGTTCCATGTATAAATGAAACTACTGGTAAAGCAGGATTATATGATTTAGTAGAAGGTACATTCTATGGAAATAGTGGTACTGGTGATTTCACTGCTGGCAACGAAGAATATATAACATCTTCTACAGTAGTTAAAGAAACACAAAATCATGATATATATGCTAAATGGGTAGATGAAACAGCACCTACTGGTTTAAATATTACAAACTCTAGTAATGGAGTATATACTAAACAAAATGTAACTATAACAATATCTGCAGTAGATACTGGTTCAGGTATTAAAAGATATGAGTGGTATGAAAATGGTGCTTGGACTACAAGAGCTTTAACTACATCTAATGGAGTAGGTACAATTACTTATACTGCTGAAAGAAATGAAACAATTAAATTTAGAGCAGTTGATAATGCAGGAAATATATCTGATGAAATTACAACAAATGTAAGAATTGATAAATCTGCACCAACTGTTGTTAATGCAACAGCATCATCTGATTTAGATTTAAGAAATTATGTAGACTTTAATGCAACAGATGGTGGAAGTCAAATTGAAGGTTATAACATAACAACTTCAACTACTGCACCAACTACATGGATTCCAGTAGTTAGTACAGTTGAAGAAACAACTGAAACTAAATACGATCATGATGCAGCTTGGGCTAGAGTATTCCACCATAATAACCATTGGGGAACTAGTGGTAAATACTTTGCTAATGCAACAGAAGCTAAATATATAACTGATGATAATGATAAATACTCAGTATTAGATAATATAGCTGATTATAAAAATGCAAATAATTGGGAATTCTTATTAGAGTATCCTGGAGTTTCATCAACTGGGTATAATAGATGGACACAAACAGGTAATCCAGTTACTACAAATAATACAGCAGTTGGATATGAAGCAGTAGGAACTCCTTCATGGACAACTAGTAGCTTTGCTGGTATGGCATTATCTTCAAATCCATCTAACACATTAATAGATGGTTCACCAGCGGTTGGTAACTGGTTCTATGCAATAGGTTCATATGCTGCATACAAAGATGGTATGCCAGGTTCTTATGATACAAGTGGAACATACCCAGTAGGAACAGTTAACCTATGGGCAAGAATTGATAATTTAACAACTACAACATCAGCTAATTTAACTAGAAGACTTGGTGATATCAAAGCAGATGGAACATATTATATTTGGGTAAAAGATTATGCGGGAAATACTAAATCACAAGCAGTAACTATATCTAATGTTGATAATACTAAACCAACAGCAACTATTACATCAACAAATAATGTAGCTGCTAGTCAAACAGTTACTCTAAGTTTAGGAGATAATAAAGCATTAGATAAATATTATTGGGGAACATCTAATCCAGCATCAACAAATCTTTCATACACAGCTATTTCTAACAATCCAACATCTTCTGCACCTACAAAAACAGTAAGTAGTAATGGAACTTACTATGTATCAGTAGTAGATAAAGCTGGAAATAAAACATATACAAATAAAGTATTCTATAAGACAACTTTATCAGTATGTCATGGAACAGTAAGTCCAACTAGTGTAATAACTATGAGTGGTAACCAATTTACTTTACCAACTCCAACAATGGAAAGTGGTTATACATTTGGTGGATGGTATAAAGATAGCGAATATACAACATCAGCTGGAACTACATATAAACCAACAGGAAATACAACATTATATGCTAAATGTACACCAACATCTTATAACATTACTTATAACTTAAATAATGGAACTAATAATGCTAATAATCCAGCTAGTTATACTATTGAATCTGAAGATATTACTTTAGCTAATCCAACAAGACCAGGATATGAATTCTTAGGATGGACAGGAAATGGAACAAATACACCAACTAAGAACTTAAAATTAACTAGTGGATTAACAGGAAATAAAACGTATACTGCAAATTGGACAAAATCAACATCTAATTTAACAATAACTTTAAGTAATTCAAGTTATACATATGATGGAAATGAAAAACGTCCTACAGTTGTGGTAAAGGATGGAGAAACTGAATTATTTGAGAATACAGATTATACTTTGACTTATTCTAATAATATAAATGCAGGTACTGCAAAAGTAACTATAACAGGTAAAGGTGTCTATAATAGTACTACTAAATCCACTTATACTGATAGTACAGATAAAGAATTTACGATTAATCCTGCGACTGTAACAATACCAACTATAGCTGATAGAACATATACAGGAAGTGCTTTAACTGCAACATGTCCAACACATTCAACAGCTAGTGGAGATACAAGTAAAATAGATGTAGGAACATATACATTAAAATGTACATTAGATTCTACTACAAACTATAAATGGAATGATAACAAAACAGAAGCTAAGAGTATTTCATGGAAAATAACACAGAAAGAAGTGGCAGTAACTTGGACTACAACTCAAACATCATTTGTATATACAGGTAGTGGGCAAGCTCCAAGTATTACTACACCAGTAAATGGAGTAACAGTAGGAACTACAACAGAAAAACTTAATTTAACTAGAACACTTACAAATGTAAATGTAGGAGAAAATTATACATCAACAGCAAGTTGTTCAAGTGTAACAGGTGGACAGGCTAAATGTTCTAACTATAAATTAACAAATGCTACATCACATAAATATGCTATTACTAAAAAAGAAGCAACATGTCCAGCAACAATAACAGGATTTAGTGGAGCATATGATGGAAATGCTCATCAAGTAACAGTAAGCAGTGAAACTGCTGCACAACTTGGTGGTACAGTTCAATATAAAACAAGTGCAAGTGGAAGTTGGTCTAATACTAAACCTACAGGAATTACAAATGCAGGAACACAAACTGTATACGTACAAGTAAAAGGTGATGACAACCATAATGATAAAGATTGTGGTAGTGTAACAATTACTGTATCTAAGAAAGATATCGCAGTATCTTGGGGAACAACAACAAGTTTCGTATATAACGGAAGTAAACAAGCTCCAACTGTAACTACACCAGTAAATGGTATTGGTTCTGAAAAATTAAATTTATCAAGAACTGCTGAAACAAATGTTGGTTCATATACATCAACAGCAAGTTGTGTTAGTGTAACAAATGGAAGTTGTAGTAACTACAATTTAACAAATAAAACAAAATCATATAGTATTATACCATTTACTGTTACACCTCCAACTTTTGCAGATAGAACATATACAGGAAGTGCATTAACAGCAACATGTCCTACAAATTCTACTGCTAGTGGAGATACAAGTAAGATTAATGCAGGAACTTATACATTAACATGTACATTAGCATCAACTACTAACTTTAAGTGGAATGATGATACTACTGCACCTAAGAATATTACATGGAAGATTACTAAAAAATCAGTAGCAGTATCTTGGAATACAAGTCAAACTTCATTCGAATATAATGGAAGCGAACAAGCTCCAGCATTTACAACTAATCCATTAAATGGAGTAACAGTAAGTGGTACAACTGAAAAGATTAACTTAAAGAAAACTACAAATACAAATGTTGGAACTAACTTAACTTCAACAGCAAGTTGTGATACTGTAACAGGTGGACAAGCTAAATGTAGTAACTATACATTAACAAATGCAACTTCACATAAATATTCAATTACAGTAAAAGCAACTGATTGTCCTACAACAGTAACAGCATACAATGGACAATATGATGGTTCACGTCATCCTATTTCAACATCAGCTGTTAGCGTAGGAACTATTCAATATAAAACAAGTGCAAGTGGAACTTGGTCTAATACTGTACCAACAGGTATAATTGATGTTGGAACTCAAACAGTATATATCCAAGTATTAAAACCAAATGATAACTATAGCACTACTGATTGTGGTAGCTATCAAGTTAAGATTACAGCTAAAGATATAAATGTATCTTCAGCTTGGGGATCAACAACAAGCTTTGAATATAATGGACAAGCTCAAGCACCTACAATTTCTGCACAAGTAAACGGAGTTGGTTCTGAAAAACTTAATTTATCAAGAACAAATACAAATATAAATGCAGGAACAAATTATACATCAACAGCAAGTTGTTCAAGTGTAACAGGTGGACAAGCTAAATGTACAAACTACAATTTAACTAATAAGACTAAATCTTATACAATTACACCTAAAGCAGTTACAATAACTTGGGGAACAACAACAAGCTTCGTATATAATGGAAGTGAACAAGCTCCAACTGTAACTACACCAGTAAATGGAGTAACAGTTGGAAGTACAACAGAAAAACTTAACTTAACTAGAACAGGGGCAACTAATGTAGGATCAAATTATACATCTACAGCAAGTTGTAATAGTGTAACAGGTGGACAAGCTAAATGTGCAAACTATACAATATCTAACCCAACTAAAACATTTAGTATTACTAAACAACCTGTTGTAACACCAACAAATTCTAGTCCAGATAAAATTTATACAGGATCACCAATCGCAAGTGGTATTACATGTCCTACAGGAACAACAGCAAGTGGAACTCAAAGTGCTACTAATGTAGGTGAATATACTCAAACATGTACATTACTAAGTAATTACATGTGGGATGATGAAACTACAGATCCTAAAGACTTTGCATGGAATATCAATAATGCAAAAATAACATTTAATGCATCAACAGATGGAGTAATAACAGGAACTACTAAAACTACTACTTTATATACGAAAACAGGATCAAATAAAGTGTATACAGGAATTACAAATGAAACAGCTGGTACAATTCCATCAGCTACTAAAATAGGATATACATTTAATGGATGGTATACAGCAGAAACTGGTGGAAGCAAAGTCTTAAATGCAAATGGTACATTTACAGGAACAGCAGTTTCAGGTTACACTGATACTGATAAATGGGTTGTAACAACAAATAAAACACTTTATGCTCAATATACAAAGAATAATTATACATTAACATTTAATGCAAATGGTGGAAGTGTATCTACTACTACTAAGAGTGTTCAATATGGAACAACTTATACAGATTTACCTACACCAACAAGACAAGGATATACATTCAAAGGTTGGTATGCTGATTTAACAGGATCAACTGATTATATCAACTATGGTCGTGAATATATGTATACTGATAAGATTAGTATTCACGTAACTGCTTATATGAATAATTGGAGTACATATGGTAATACAAGAATATTCTCTTCTACTGAAGGAGCAGGATGGAATATCGAACCAAGTGGAGATTACTTCAATTTTGCAATATTAAATAAAGGTGTAGGGTATAGATCTATATTAACTTCAGCAAAATATAGTGAACTATCATCAGGATGGCATGATTTTGATTTAGTTTTTGATGGTAATTATGCAACTGCATATATTGATGGACAAGAAGTTGGAAAATCAACTCAATTTACAACTAATGGAATTGGATATCATACAACAAACTCTATATTCATAGGAGCTGAAGCAGGAACAAGTCCAACAGCTCCAGCTGGTGGCAATTTCCTAGGAAATATTGGAAATATCATTATCAAAAATGATAATCAGTTAATCCCAGGAACAACATACAATACAATTACTGCACCAGCTCAAAACCTAACATTATATGCTAGATGGAATGCTAATCCAATATCAATTGAAGATAGAACTATAAATCTTACATATACTCAAGCAGGACAAACAGATATTGTAATAGCACCAACAGAAGGTACAGGATCATATACATTCACTAAACTATCTGGAGAATCTGATATTACAGTAGATAAAAATACTGGTATTATAACAATACCAGGTGGTAAAGCAGTAAATACTACTGGTTATACAATAAAAGTAAAAGCAACAGATAGTAATTCTAATATGGTAAGTAATGAAGCTACTTATACAATTAAGATTGCAAAATCATCAACAACAACAGCTTTAAGTAATGTAACAAGAACATATACAGCAAGTGCTCAAACTGTAACAAGTGGAGCAAGTGCTAAGTACAGTGATAATACA
>CADAWN010000004.1 GCA_902791625.1 uncultured Erysipelotrichaceae bacterium
AGTTGGTTTATGTTTTTCTACTATCTCATCATATTTTTTATTAACCATATATTTCACCAGTAATATTATCTACATTTAATAATTTTTTATACAAAAAAAACTAAAGTTTTACCTTTAGTTTTTCAAGTACTTTGTTCTCTTTTCTAGATATTTGAACTTGACTCATTCCTAAACTTTTAGATAATTCACTTTGAGTATATCCTTCATAATATCTTTTATATATTAATTCTCTTTCTTCTTCATCTAAATTATTTAATTCATTTTGTAAATCTAGATGTGTACTATCTAAATTATTATCGTTTACTAAAATAGAATTATAAATACTTTCACTATTTTCTTCATTTACATAATCTAAGCTTTCTACTTGCCTCATTACTTCATTAATTTCAGCTATTTTATCTTCATCTATTTCAGTTATTAAAGAAACTTCTAGGTCGGTAGGTTTTCTTCCTAATTTTTGATATAACATTTCTCTACATTTATTAATTTCCTTCGAGAGTCGTACAACATCCTTACTTATTTTTATTGGATTATTTTCTCTTATAAAAGTAGTTACTTCACCTATTATATATTGATAAGCATACGTAGAAAATTTAGCACCTTCATATTTATAATTTTTTAATGCTTTCATAAGACCCATCATACCAACTTGATATAAATCTTCATAATCTCCATAATAATTGTATTTACTAATTATTTTTCTAACTAAGTTTTCATAATCTAAAATTTCTTCCATTTTATCACCTATAAATTAATTATTTTGTTAATATCTTCTAAACTATCAATGTAATACAAATTATCTTTTCTTTTACCAAAAATATATTTATTTACTTTTTTTAAACCATATATAACTACACTCCCACAAGTTAGAAATATTTCTGTTAACTTATTCTCAAACTTATTTAAAAAATTATTATTAAAATTATCTATGTAATTAAAATTAAAAGCATAATACTTCATGCCTTGTTTATATAATAAATAATCTATTTCTTCTTCCAAAATATTAATTGTATCCTCCTTTATATCTTCTTCAATCGAAATAAATATTATTCCATTATTTACTTTTGTATATACCATATCATCGCCTCGAACATAATATAACTTACTAAATTAATTATTTCTAGTAATTCGACAAAAGATGTCATTTTATTCGTTCGACAAAAAAGATAGGAATTTTCCTATCTTATGAATTTAAAGATTCTTTAGTATAAAGTTTTTTATAGTTTTCATTTTTCTTTAATAATTCGTCATGTGTTCCTGAATCTACTACTTGTCCATCTTCAACTACATATATAATATCTGCATCTATTATAGTTGAAAGACGATGTGCGACTATTATTACAGTATGATCTTTAACTAAATTATCTATTGTCTTTTTAATGTATTCTTGTGATTCATTATCTAAAGCACTAGTTGCTTCATCAAATAAGATTACTTTACTTTTCTTAGATAATGTTCTTGCGATAGATAATCTTTGTTTTTGACCACCTGATAAATTAACTCCACCTTCTCCTAAAAGAGTATCATATCCTTTAGGAAGAGACATTATATAGTCATCTATATATGCTTCTTTTGCATACTCTCTAATTTCTTCTAATGATATATTTTCATCAACAATTTCAAAATTTTCTTTTATAGTTCTATTAAATATAAATGGTTCTTGTCTTATTATAGAAATATTCTTTCTTAAACTGTCTTCTGTTAAATCTTTGATATTAACTCCATCTAGAGTAATCTTTCCTTTTTTTACATCAAATATCCTTGTTAATAGATTAAATAGAGTTGTCTTACCATGACCACTTTTACCTACAATAGCTATCTTTTTATTTGGTTCTAAAGTTAGATTAAATCCATTTAGAGTTTGTTTTTCTTTTGGATAAGCAAAAAAAACATTTTTAAACTCTACTACCCCTTTTACATCATTTAATTCTTTTGAACCAAACTTAACATCTTTATATAATCTATTTTCTAGAATATCGTTTACTCTTCCTATAGACACTACTGTTTTTTGATACATTTTCATGAAATCACTTAAGTTTTCTATTAACCACATATATCTATAAACATAATATGTCATAGCTACAAAGAATGTAAGACTTATTTGTTTGTAGTATAAAAGTACTACACATACAAGGAATGTTCCTACTTCCATTAATGATTTAATAAATCTTGTAATTATATGAAATTCTTTTTCTATATCAATTTCTTTTTCTGATTTTTTATAAATTAGTTTAATTATATCTCTCATGTTAGTTATTAAATTATTTTTAATACCTAATGTTTTAATTTCTCTTATACCTCTAATTGATTCATTTGTAAGTGCGGTAAATTTATCTTGTTCTGCTTTTCTTTCTTTATGTATTTGTTTCATCTTTGGAGTATATTTTCTTATTACTATCATTAGTATACTTAATAAGAATAATATCTCTAGTCCTACTATCCATGAATTAATAAATACATATATAAGTATAACAATCGATGCGAGTAATGATGTAAACATATTTAAAAGTCTTCCAAAAGCAAAACTTAATGTGTCTGCATCATTTGTAATTCTATTAATTATTTCTCCTGATGATTTTTCTTCATAGGCAATCGCAGGAAGATTAAGAGCTTTTTTATAAGCATTATAGCCTAATCTTCTTGTTAAAATACTTTCTACCTTATATAACATTGAATTACCTATCTGACTAAATATTCCATCAAAAGTTAATTCTATAAATAGATAAATTAATAAGTAAATAACTGCACTCTTTAACTGCATCTTAGTAATAGCTTCAACTGCACTACCATTTAAATAACCAGTAAATATTTCAGCCATACCATGTAAAAAAATTATTATACTTGCAATTATAAGTCTGAACTTTTCTTTACCTAACAATTTAATTAGAGGTTTAAATTCTTTTATACCTTTCATTTCAACCTCCAAAAAAAAGACTATCTTATGATAGTCCAAAGTATTATTATATATTTTTTATATATTAGCGAGCAGAAAAACGATTAAATCTTTCCCCTCTAATCTTTGAAACTACCATGACTTTATTATTAAACTTGAATTTAACCATTTTTCTCACTCCTTTCTCTTTAAATTCCCCTACATAATAACACACTTTATCATATGTGTCAACCTTATTAGTTTAACACTAGTAATTCATTACCCCACTTGTAATATTTTTTAGATTGTTTAAAAGTAAATTAATAAATGTTTGTTTTTCTACTTTTTCTTTTACAATTACATCTACAGTTTTAATCTTTTTCTTATTTTGATATACATCTATTACTCCTACTTTATCATTCTTTTTTAGAGGTAAATTAATCTTACTTACTTTTACTTTAGTAGTATAATTCTTGTTCTTTATACCTTTATCTTCTAATAAAACTATATCTTCTTTTGGATATATCTTTATTTCTTTTTTACTAGATTTTTCTAATTTAATTTTCTTAATAACATTTTCTTTTTTCTTAACTACATTTACTTGTTTTAAATTAAATCCATAATCTAAAAGTTTACTAGTCTCCTCATTTCTTACTTTAGCTACTTCTTCTCCTAAAACTATAGCAATTAATCTCATATTATCTCTTTTAGCAGTAGCAGCAATACAGTATTTTGCATTATCAGTATGGCCTGTTTTTAATCCATCACTTCCAGGATATGAATGAATTAGTTTATTAGTATTTACTAACCAAAATTTATTTGGAGTATCTTCTCTTAAATAATCTTCATAAACACTAGAAAACTTTAATATATCTTTATGACTAAGCAATTCTTTAGCAATTATTGCCATATCATAAGCTGATGAAAAGTGTCCTTCTTCATCTAATCCAGTAGAGTTTTTAAATACTGTATTTTTAAGTCCTAAACTTTTAACTTTATCATTCATCTTTTTAACAAACTTATCTTCTGTTCCACTTATATATTCAGCCATAGCAACTACTGCATCATTAGCACTAGCCATAGATATTCCTTTAAATAAATCTCTTACCGTCATCTTTTCATTAGCTGCTAGATATATTTGTGATCCTCCCATATCAGCTGCATTTTTAGATACAGTTACAACATCATCCCATTTAATTTTTTTACTTTCTATACTTTCAAGTATTATTATTTGAGCAACCATTTTTGTCATAGAAGCTACTGCTACTTGTTTATCTTTTTCTTTTTCATAAATAATGGTACCTGTCTCTTCTTCCATTAATACACCTGATGTTGCATTGGGTATTAAATCTTCTTCTGCATGAACACTAATAGGAATAACTAATATACATAATATTAATAAAATAATTATCTTTTTCATAAATTCACTCCTATTAATAATTATTCAAAATACGACAAAAAAAGAACTATAAAGTTCTTTCATATTCATCTAAAACATTTAACATTTCTTCCACAATTATTTTATTCATTGGATTATCTGGAATACTATCAACTAAAACTTTTTTTACATTTTTTAAAGGTATAACTTTAACAACATAATTACCATCTTGTTCCCACTCATCTAAATCATCTAAATTAGCTTCATCCATATTAAATACTTTATTTGTTTTAATGATATAGTAATATATTTCATTCTTTCTATTTTTACCACTATTTCTATAGTTTTTGGTGTAATAAATAATTTTTACAAAAGGATTAAGTGTTACTTCTTCTAATTCTATTCCAGTTTCTTCCTTTATTTCTCTAATTAAACAGTCCTTTAGAGTCTCTCCTTCTTCTAAATGTCCACCCGGAAATTGATATGTTTTATGTGAGTAACCTAGTGTTATTTCATCTTTATTATTTATTATTAATCCTTTAGTTCTTACTACCACTTCATCTATATCGTCTTCTTTTAAATTATCATGATTAAATACTATTTGTTTCATACTATCACCTATATTATTTCTAATAGTTTTTCTTTTACTAATTTTATTACTTCTTCTTTATTTTCTTTTCTTGTTTCTTTATCTACTTTTATTTGAAAAGTATTGATAGTATCACTATCTCTATCATATATACAAATATATACAATATTATCTTCACCAAATAAATTATTTTTATCCACTCTATTTAGTTTACCTGTTATACCTACTCCATAATTAGAGTTAGTATAACTAGTTATAGTTTTAGCCATACTTATAGCTGTTTCCATACTATAAACAGAGTATTTATTAATTACTTCTTCATCAACACCTATTTTTATTTTAAATTCATTTGAATATGTTACTGCACCAAATTTAAATACTTCACTTGATCCTTCTATATTAGTTATTTCATTAGCTAGAGATCCTCCAGTACAAGATTCCATTGTACTTATTGTTTTATTATTTTTAGTTAATTTTTCTATTATTTCTTTCATACTATCACCAATTTTATAATAACACAAAAACAAAAAAATCTCTAAAATATTTAGAGATTTTTGATTTAATTATTTACTTTTTAATAGTCTTTCTAATAACTACTAATCCAGATCCAACGATTGCTAAACCTAATATAATTAAATAAATTGATTTATTTGCATCTGTATCAGGCACTGGTACATCTAATGGATTTACTAACTCATTAAGGAACATTTTATTACCATAATCATTGTATTCTGTAGTTGAACCTGTTTTTAATGTTGCATATTGTAAATAAGCTTTGTTTTTAACTTCTGATACTCCACCTACTACATCAACACTATAAGCAAGTATTTCACCAGTCTCAGCAGCAACTTCTTTTTCCCATACTAATGTTGTTGTTCCATCTTCATTTTCAGTTACTTTTGGTTCTAAAGCAGTTGTTCCTACTTTCGCACTATTTTTCTTATATTTTATTCCTTTACTAAGTGTATCTGTAATCTTAATTTTTTCTTTAGCTTTTGAAGAGTTTATATAAGAAATAGTATATCTAATTACATTTCCTTTTTCTACTTTAGCTCCATCTTTACCATTAGGAGTATCACTAGCATATGCTTTACTAGGAAGTGGATTTTCTAATTCTCCTAGATTATACTCAATATCTCCAATTTTAGCTACAGCTTTATTAGATACTTTGTTATTAACATAGTCTTTTCCAACTTTTACACTATAAGTTAAATTTATTTCTGATTTAAGATTAATCTCCCATACTATTGTTGTTGTTCCATCATTATTTTCAGTTACAGATTTTGGATCTGTTTTAGTTTCTCCAATATAAGCACTATCAGCTTTATATTTTAATCCTTTACTTAATGTATCTGTTATAGTAATAGTATCATTCCATGAAGCATTAGGTTTTATATTAATGTTATATTTAATTTCATCATTTATTCTTACCATTGAATTATTTTTACCTGGTGTATCACCAGCATAAGTTTTACTACCAGTTATTGATTGAGGAACTAAGAATTGAACATCAGTACCACCAAATCTAAAATTGTTTTTAGTTAATGATGCCGCTGATCCATTAAATGTATCTTTATCAATATAATGACCAAATCCAAGTTTAATTTCACCATCATTCATTTGTTTATTTATAACAATAGATACATTTTGTGTATCAGGATCTTTCCATCCAGCATCTCCAGTATTATTAGTTTTACTTGAAATAACACAATTGTCAATATTATTAGTATCAATTTCTCCATTTATATATAATTGTGTTTTTGTTTTATCTTGCGCAGCTAAATATATATCATCTTTTTTTACACCAAATATTTTAGCTAATTCATATTGTGTTTTTGTAGTATCAGCATCTATATCGCTGTAATATAATATCATATCTTCATTTTGATATGGTGTATCTGTACCTGCTTCATAAAGATTAATAGTATATTCAAGCATATCTTGTACATCTTTTGTTTGAGCACTGATATTTTCACTATTAACTATAGATATACCTAAATATCTATGTTTATGTGTTCCATTTACATAGATTTTAATTCTATTTTTTGTAATAGTACTTGTTAATTTAGTTGGTGTTATTTTTACATCTATATATTTATTACCTATTTTATATAGTTTTTTAAATAATACATATTCACCATTTGTAAAGTTATAAACTCCACTATTATCATTAATATTTGCATCAAATTTTACTCCAAGTCCCCTAATATTATCTTCAGAACTATTATATTTAATACCTTGAGCTGTTGTTACTATATTAGCTTGTAATGTATTATAGTCATCATCTGAAATTCTTTCAGTACTTGGATCAGCTGGTTGTGAACTAGGCTCCTTTAAATTATATAGTGGTTTAAGATATACTTGTTTTCCTTTTTTTAACGTATAAGTCTTAAATCCTGCTTGATCCATCTTAGTACCAGAGGTAAAACCAGTATCTGCATATACATTACCTACAAAGAAGAATGTAAGTAAAAGTACTAATGTTTTACTTAAAAGTTTTAATTTTTCTTTCATTAAAAATCACTCCCTATCTATATTAATAAATAACATTTATTTTTTATTTTTACAATCATTTTACAATTTATTATATATAGTATGTGTAAAATATTGTAAATTATTAGTGATAAAAAAAGAAGTTTTATACTTCTTTTTACATTTTTGAATTATTATTCTCTGATTTTTTATAAAACTTATTTATTAATTTAGCAATAGGCGTTGGCCAAAACTTCTTCAAAATAATTAAATCCTCCTTAGTTCTTATGCCTTCATTAATTATTTTAGTAGTCGTTGTAGTCTCATCTATTCTATGACCCATTAATTTATCCTTAATGAAAATAAATCTCCCTTTTTCTTTCGATAATTTTTCCCAAGCATACCAATCAATATCACATTTCATATCAACATCAAATTTCTTTTTTGGCACATTATCTTGTACAAAAGTGACAGCAGGACAACATATCGCATTTCCTAGTCTAAGAGCTGATCTTTTAAAGAATTTAAACTTACTTAATTTTCTAGATCTTAAACGAAATAGTAAAATTCTTTTTATTTTTAAATTAGTATTAGTATACTCTTTTCTATCTTTTTTTATCTCATAGTAATCTGTAAATATAATAATTGAATCTTTATATTTATTATAAGCATCAACTACTTTTTGTGAGTATTCATAATCATATATATCATCTTGATGAGCAATAGTTATTAATTTGTTTTTTACACAGTTAGAAGCAAAATCAAAGTCTACTCCTATTCCCTTTTTTTCACTATTATTTACTATTACTTTTAATTTATACTTTTTAGCCATACCATCTATATAATCATTAGGTGTAGAAGTAGCTATTACTACATCACTTTTATATTTTTGATTTAAAACTGATTTAATACACTCTTCTAAATACTCTGACTCTTTATATGCGAGCACGACAAATGTATGTTCTTTTTTATTCATATAATCACTATCCTATTATTATATTCTACCATATAAGTATATAAGTATTTTCACTAAATGTAATTTTCTTGCAGTCATAAATGTTTTAATAATAAATCTATTTTTTCCTCTATCACCTTTAGATAGTCTAAAGTATTTTACCTTTTTATTATTTGGAAAATGTTCATCAAACCATTTAAATGTCTTTTCATAAAAACTACTTATATCCTTATATGAAGTTTTTTTACAATACCATTGGTTAAATTGTATTATAAGTTCACCAAAATACATTGTAAGTATATCTCTATTTTTATCATTAATATTATCTTTTACTGCACCATAATGTTCATTAAGAAGTTTAATTACATCTATATTCTTTATTTTATTTGTTATTGTATTTGTTACACTTTTACCATTAAAATACCAATTATACCCTATATAATCTATTACTTTTATTTTATCCGATCTAGTATTTACTTTAAGATTAAAATATACATCTTCACCTATAGGAGTTATCATAAATTTAATATCATTATTATCTAAAAATTCTTTTTTATAAATTTTACCCCATGGTGCGATAGAAACATATTTAGACCATTCATATTTATTATCTAGTATAACGCTAAACAATGTTTTTTCATCATCAGCTCTTCTATAACCAGATATTATAACATCTAAATCTTCTCTTTCTATTTCATTAACATAGGTATTTATATAATCTTTATCAATATAATCATCATTATCAACAAACATAATATATTTACCAGTTGCCTTTTTCATTCCATTATTTCTAGCAGCACCTATACCTTGATTCTTTTGTTCAATACTCTTAAATATCTTAGGATACTGTTCTACATATTCATCAATAATTCTTTGTGAATTATCTTTAGAACCATCATTAACTGTAATTACTTCTAAGTTTTTATAATTATTATTTAAAATACTATCAAAACATCTATTTAGATATTTTTCGCTATTATATATTGGAATAATGATTGATACTTTTGGTTTTTTCATATTACTTCTTCCTTTGCTTTTTTGATCTATGTTTAATAAATTTAGGGATTAAATAATCCATAATCTTATATCTTAATGATGGAAAAGGTTTAGTAACTGTATTAAAAATATAGAAACAGAAAAAGTATAATTTCCATCCTTCTTCCATATTTTGACCTTTCCATGGTGTCATATCTAAATATTTTAGGTAGTCATCACGATATCTATGTTTATTGCCTAATCTCCAAGGTCTTTCTTCTCCTAAATAATGTATTATTGTTGGATTAGATACTGCATCTTTATATGTTTCTTCAGAAATATATTCAACAGGACGCATTAATTTACTTAAAAATTTATAATTATATTGATAAAAAATATTATAGAAATTATATTTAGGAGATATAGTTAATATTTTATCTTTAAGACTTCCATTTATTGCATCTTGATCATTAGCAAATAATCTTCCTTTATGTGCTTCATAATAATCAATAATCTTTTTACCAGTTTTATTTTTTCTCCATGCTTTCATATTAACTAATAATACTCCTGCATTATAATATCTAGAATCACTAAGACCTAAATCAGCTTTTCTTTCTTTATTAATTGTTGGTTCAATACTCGCACCAATTGAAAAGTCTTTCATGTCTGTCTCATATAATTCTTTAAGACTTCCTCTTACAATAGTATCACCATCTAAATAAAGTATTCTATCTATATCTTTTGGTAACAATTTATCTAATAGTAATCTAGCAAGTACTATTGGATTCCACCCCGTAGTGTCAAAATCAAATGAGAAATGTTTACTCATATCTTCTAATTCTATAAATATTATTTCTCTATTTTTATATTTTTTTATATATTTTTTTAATTCTTTTTTATTTTTATCAGAGATGTTTAAAGACATAAGATAAAAATTAATATTATCTATATCTTTATTATTCTCACATACTGATGTTATACCAGCAGCTACTTGCGGTACAAATTTATCATTTAAAGTGTATAAAACATTCATTAATTAACACCTCTAATCTTTCTTTTCAATAATATATAAATAAATGTAAAATACATTATTAAGTTAACAATCATAGCTATTAAATAAGCATATGTAACTCCACTAATAGAGTGGTTTTTAATAAATAAAATTGATAATACTACTTCTACTATTATAGTTATAATTCCTATTATTACCTGCGAAATATTGTGTCTCATTGCAATTAAGAATGGTGAAATAATTCCAGCTGTTGTGCTTAATGTTGAAGCTAATAAGATAATAACAAGTTCCATTCTATAATTTTTTAAATCAACTCCATATATAATTTCTAAAATAGGTATTCCTACAATGTAAGCTCCTATAATACATAAAACCCCAAAACCTAATATTAATAGCATCATTTTGTATAATAACTTTTTTAGATTTACGTAATCTTTTTTCTTATACATATTAGTAACACTTGTAAGCATTGGATGTATTATAAATTGTGAGAATAAAGATATAACAGTTGCAGGCATAATTATTATCCCAAATACTGCTTGTAGCTCATCAACTAAGTAATGATCAATAACATATTTAGGTGCATTAACAATTATTACAGGAATAAATGATATTATAAATACTGCAAATCCTTTAATAAATATTTCTTTTAGATGTTTTTTATTAATTGGCAAATCAATTTTAACTAATTTTTTTGATATTCTATAATCAATCAAAATAGAAATAATAATACTTATTCCTATCATTGATAATACTGAATAAAGCATATTCTTAGTTAATAAATCAACTACCAAAAATACTATAATTCCTAAAACTGATTTTAATAAATATGATTTACCTACTATATCAAGCATTTCATTTTTTTGTAGTACACCATATAAAACATCGCAAAACGATTCAATTGTTTTATATAAACATAATATTATTATTATTAATGATTTTGATATATTATAGCCATTAAACAAAATGAAAATCACACAAAAAACTACTGAAAGTAAACAAGTAATAATTCTACTTACAATAAATTCTTTATCATTAATATCCGTAGTATCTGTTACTTGAAATATTCTTCCAGCATATGCACCAAATATGAATAAAATACATGCGGTAGAAAATGCAAAAGAGAAAATTCCAGCATTATCAAGTCCATTGATTCTAGTAACAATTACTAAAAGAAACAATGATGTAAATGCATTGGCACCCGTACCTAATGTATTCCATATAATATTTTTCTTTAGATTATTTTTCATTATTTTTTTTACTACTTTCTTTTTCTAATTTTTCTTTTAAAATTGATACTTCTTGAATAAGCATTGTAGTTTTTTTCTTTTGACCAGCCATCATTATAGTAAGTGCCATAACTAATAGGAATAATACTCCTAATAATAATAGTATTACCATATTTGACATCAATTGAAATCCCAGTTTTTTTGCTATAAAACTAAAGAAGTTAGGAAAAAAACTCATTACTAAAACTATAATAGCAAAACAATACCACAAAATTGCGTACTTTTCAGGTATTCTTCCTTTTCTTAAAAAATGAGTAGTTAAGATAATTAATAGTATTGAAACCGCTACTAAAGTTATTACTAATTTTGTTGACATTTTTTATACCTCCTAACCTTGATTATAAGAATAGCAAGGCATACATTAATCATATAATATATATTTTTCCATGCTCTAATCGAAGATACTCCGCCCTGTCTTTCCTTCATCTTAACAGGCACTTCACAAACTCTATATTTTTTTCTTAAAATTTCTGTAGTTGTAACTGGTTCTGGATATTCACTTGGATAAGACAAGCTAAAATCATATATTATCTCTTTTGATACTGCTCTAAAGCCTGAAGTAGTATCATATATCTTTTTACCAGTTACAAATTTAATAAATGCAGAAATGATTTTAATACCTGCTCTTCTAGATGCAGATGATTTAAAACCTTCTTTACTCTTATCAACAAATCTAGATCCGATAACTAAATCAGCCTTTTCTTCTTCGATTGATTTAATTAAATCTTTTACATATTTGACATCATGTTGTCCATCACCATCATATTGAACAGCTATATCATAATTGTTATAGTATGCATATTTATAACCAGTTTGTACAGCACCACCTATTCCTAGATTATGAACTAAATTTATGTGAGGAATATTATTTTTTTCTAATATATCTTTAGTTTTATCTGTAGAGCAATCATTAATTACAATAATATCATAATTTGTTTTGTTCTTTTTATTATAATTAACAATGTCATTATATGTATTTAATATATTTTCTTCCTCATTGTACGCAGGAATAATAAGTAATACTTTCATCATTTAAAACCTCCTAATAATAAGCAATTAACAGCGTAAAAACATAAGACATTATAATCATGTTGGAAAAGATACCAATAAATTCATCTGAAATATGAATATATTCTTTTTTTGTCATAAACACAAATGAAAATGGTAAAAGTAACGGTAAAAAATATCTACCCTGAACTCCTTCAATCACACTTGAACCTGTTCCAGTCCAACTGATATATAAAGCCAATAAAATGCCTAAAAATATAATAATATTAATTGCTAAATCAAACAGTTTACTTTTTCTATCTAGTTTATTATCACCACTAAATAATAGAATTATGAACATGCATATTATAGTTTTGATATAGAAATGATCTAGATACAAATTAAGCCAATCAAATCCACCTATCATACTGGTAATATAAAATTTAGAATTAATCAAAATTGTTTTTGCAAATAATTTTATTGTATTTATTGGATTTCTAATTAAACTGGTTAAACTATTTGTCACTAAGCCATTTGTGCCAGAATTATTACTACCAATCAAATTATTAAATAATTTATATAAAACAAATGACGCAATTAATACCAAGATAATTATACCATACTTTTTAATATTACTATTATTAAATTTACTCTTTGGAACTAGGAAAAATAATCCTCCAAGCATTACATATGGCATTTTCAAATTCAAAATTAAAAATACGAGCAGCATATAGATTAAGAAATTTTTTATACTTATTTTTTCTTTAACATATATTAAGTTTAAAATATATGCTACGAGTAATACTGAAACAGAGTTTACCAATCCATCATAAGAATAAGTAATAAATTGTTGGATAAAGACAGGAATAGTAACTATTAAAAACATATTTTTTTTACCAAAAGGAATTATTTTCAACGCCAAGTATAATATAAGTAGATTTAAAACAAGATTCATAATTCTTCCTATGTAAAATACAATTACTGGTGAAGATGTAAAAATCCTTGTTATTTTTATTGGAACTGATAATAATATATGTGCTATATTATAGCTTTGTAATCTTGAATCAAAGTACATGGATTTAGTACTCTTTTTTGAACTCATACATTTGGTAATATCGCTAACATCTTTTACATTATTTGACTCATTACCATATAAAAGGCATTTATAATTGCTAGGGAATGTAATTACTTCATCTGAGTAAAAAGAATTAGTCAAACCATATGATTGTGAAAAATGGTAAAATTCATCAGGTGCATGAAATGGCGGTATTAAAAAGGCTAATATTAAAAAGTATAAAGAAAAAACTAATAAAATTTTTTCTAATGCTATTTTTTTACAATTAATCAAATAATTAATTATAAAAAAGGCTATTAGTGAAATCAAAAATATAATACAACAAAACAACATATTATTGGATTTGACTTCATATTTACTAAATATTTCATTATCTTCATTAATAAAAACACCCATAATGTTATTCTCATCCACTTCTTTTGGAATTATCTTAACATAATAATTGTCCCCATTTTTACAACTAATACTAAGCTTAAATTTTAAATATTCATTATCATTTAACTTAGATGTTATAATACTTTTTGAAGAAATAACTTTATCATTTTTATAAAACGAAAACTTATATCGACTATTGATTTTTTTGTTGTATGTACCTACTTTTATTGAAATAATATCAATTTTTTTAACATTTTTTATATTTAATGAATAAATTTTTGTTTCTGAAACCTGTGTAGGTAAAAATTTATTCTCATCAAATGATTTGACTGTTGTAGTGTTATTAATAAGTCCAAAAGAGAAAAAAGTTATTGTATATATGATTAGAATAAATAATACGAAATTATTAGGAAAAAGCTTATCTATCTTTAATTTTTTTAGTAAAGATTTATAATTTTCATTTATTTTATTAAATAATTTCATAAAATATTTCACCACCTAAAAACCAATTCCTCGAGAAATAATTGAATATACTACATAAAGATTTATTAAATATGGAATGAATATAATTATATGATCTAACTTTGGATATAAGCTATCTTTTGCATGATGAACATTATTATATCTTGGAATTATTATAGCTAGCGCTGGTAAAAATATTGGAATAAAATATCTTGTTTGAACTCCACCAACAGAACTACTACCCACTGGTGTATATGCCAAATACATGGTAGTAGGTATTAATATTAAAAATCCTATTGTCATTAGAGAAAATACAAATTTTTGCCATAAACATATTTGTTTATCTGATACTCTTGTTGTAAAAACTACATATAATATTGTTATACTATATAGTAAAAATAATCCACTTGCTTTTGAAGCAATTTTATCCTGCAATCCACATATAAACATGAATAATCCAAGTAAAAAATGACTTTGTAAAAACTGCTCAGTTATAAATCTAAGCATAGTCTTTCCATAACTAATAGGATTACTTAATATATATTTAAGTTGAAGTGATACACTAACATTTCCACCCCTAATATCACCACTAGTATTTCCTAATAGTATAGGTAATACAAAAGTAGACAACAATAGTATTTCTATTACGATAACCATTAGTTTAAATTTTTTTGCCAGTTTTTTATTGCTAAATTTATTATTTGGAATGAATAATAACAATAATAAAAATGGACTATAAATAGCTTTAGGTAAACAGCTCCAAATTACAATTAAAATAAACGCTATAATATATTTATAGTTAATTTTTTCATCTTCTAACATTCTTAAATAGATTGCAAATGCTAGAATTAATCCTGCAATGATTGTTGGATCATAAGAGAATTGCGTCGCTAAATATAATGATGAAGTAGCTAATCCGAAAAGAAAGATAATTCTTTTCATATAAGTACTTATCTTAATTGCAAAATAAATCAATAATACAAAAGCAATATAGTTAAGTAATCTAGCCAATAACGAAGTAATAGTAAATGGTAAATGCAGTATATCACCAATTACAAATCCTATTTTAAAAGGTGTATATATTAGTTTATTATATTTAGAAGAGTAATCTTGTAAGCTAACGACAACTTTATCATTAGTGCTTTTATCAATAACATTGTATAATTCTTTTTGTTCCTCCAAACTAGTAAAATAATTAGTAGAAATAGAATTTCTAGATTCACTAATTAAATATGCTTTGCTTGTAGTAAATTCATCACTATTCATAAAGGCAATAGAATTTTTCAAGTGTGAATTATCATCCAACGATGAACCTATTACTTTAGGTGTAACTAACATAAATAAAAATCCAAGTATACAAGCAATTATTAAATATGTCTTATCTAAGTTATTATATAATTTTTTTACATTTTTTATGAAATAAAACAAACTTGTCAAAGCAACAATCATAAATATTATTCTTGAATAATTAATATAAATCTTATTGTTTACTTCAAAATTACTTACTGTAATATCCTTACCTTTAAAATTAATTCTAATAAGTGAAGTGTTTATTTTTATAGTTCTAACAGCCAAATTAATAATTTCTGATGAGTATTGTTTAATGATGTTATCGTCTGCATTTATTTCCCATTCAAAACTATTATTTGATTTATAGTTGAACTTTAATTTATTGACATAATTATTATTGCTATCTACTTTCAATACTATGTATGAATCACTATTTAATGTTTTATAAACTTTCCCATCATAATCCATACCATTGAATTCAACAATCTCAGGAGTATACTTATTATTATTTTTTATAACATCTCTATTAAAATAAAATAATTCTATCAAGAAGCATAATACTATAATAAATATAACAATTAATGTATTCTTTAATAAACTAATTCTATTAATCCCTTTCATGGTTAACCCCCTTCATTTTTATCATTATCAAAAACATGATTAACAACGAAACAATCATAAGATAATACCAGATATAAAACATATCATTTTTTTGATACATAAAACTTAATGCTACATTACCTTTTTGTAAATTATCATTTTTCTGAAGAGAAAAACCATTATTTTTATAATTAGTTTTTCCTATAAATACAGGATCAGACAATTTCTGTGCTGTTATTTTAATAGTATAATTTCTATTCTTTTTGAAATTGTATTTTATATAATAATACTTATAATAATAATTATCATCACATATCTCATTAGCAAACAACTTCACAGACTTTTTAACTTTACCATTATATATTATGGAAACGTTCAGAATTCCATTATCAATATAATTGTTATTACTAGAGGCTAAAAAACCCACGTGTGAATAATCTTTTTTTGTATTAATTTTTTGAATAATAGTTGTATTATTATTAAGTTCAATTCCTTTAAGATTTTTAACTTCTAATGTATCAGCTGAATAAGTTTTAGGGCTAATTATAAGGAATAGTAATGTAATAAGAGTAAAAAACAGAATAAGTAATTTAATTGTATCTGTTTTACTAATTTTTTTGATTATTTCTGTTTTTTTTATTCTCATAATAGTCACCTTTATTTATATAATTTTAATATTTCTTTTTCTATTTTTTTCCATTCCCTGCTATTAGCAGTTTCTATTCCATTTTTAATTAGTTTTTCTCTTAATTTTTTATCATTTACTAGTAATTCTACTTTCTTAATAGCATCATCTATATTGCCTCTTTCATAGAATAAACAATTATAATTATCTTTCAAATATTCAACGTTTCCTCCATTTTCTAAAGCAACTACTAAACCATTTGTTGCCATCATTTCAAGCGGTGGATAAGAAAAACTTTCTAGAATACTTGTCTTTATCAAAATATCACAATCCGCATATATTTTTCCAACTTCATCATGTGGTACTTTATGATAAAATTTATCCACTTGATACCATGTCTTGGGTTCCTTCTCATATGAAAGATAATGTATTTCATATTTGCTGTGGTCTAATTTATTAGTTATCATAAAACTCTCATCAACATTTTTATAATAATCCTTACAATTTCCTTCGATTAAGATTTTTATCTTATCGTCAAATTTTCTTTCTTTTTTAGGAAAAATACTTAAATCAATGCCATTTGGTGCATATAAAGAGTGCACTCCAAATCTATTTTTCAACCAATCTTGACACCATTTTGAAATAGTTATGTATTCTATGCCTATTTGTTTAAAATAAGTGGAATTAGCTTTTTTCTTCTCAAATCTTCCATACTCATAAAACTCTGATTCCATATTCTGTACTAAGTATTTCTTTGTAATACAATTATAATATTTTTGTACAAATTCTAAGGTTAACCACATTGTAGCCACTAAAACATCTACTCTTTGGATAAATTCTATTCTATTTTTTGGAATAACAAAAATATAATCACCTTTATCAGTAACTTTTTCTACTTTGGAAGTTTGTTTATTGAGATTAATCATCGTTACATCATAACCATTTTTCTTTAAAATAATGGCATGCTTAATTGCAACCATTATTCCACCAGAGACATTTGTTGATGGAAGAACGAAACAAATATTTTTTCTTAATTTGCTTAAAATAAATTCAGCTAACCCTCTACCAGAATAAGTTGTTACACGATTAGTAATTACTTCATTGTATGCATTTGTTGCAATTTCTTCCCTATAATTAGTATCTTCTATTAATCTCTTTAATTTATTATCCCAATCTTTTTTATTGTCACATAGAAGTCCTGTTTTACCATCAATTATTTCACTTTTGAAAGCTCCTACATTTGAAGCAATAGTAGGTATTTTAACTAATGCTGCTTCCGTCCACTTATTTTCAGATTTAGCCTCATTAAAAATAGTATCTTCAAGTGGCGCTAAATTTATGTCTACTGATCTAATTAGTTTTGGCAATTCTTTCCAATCAATAAAAGGAGACGTAATAACTTTATCTTTTACCTCTACCATTTCTAGTGGTAAATCAAGTAAACCAACTATTTTTAGATAAACATTTTCATATTTTTTTAATACTTCTACTATGCTTGGCATTATAAGTTTAAAATCATCATTATGAGTGATACTTCCTGACAAGTATCCAATAATGATTTTATTCTTTTCTTTCACTACTGTATTCAATGCCTCTTGAGAATACTTAACCATATCTTCTGACATAACATTTCTATTAATATAAACTTCTTTTAAATGCTTTGACATTTCTGTTTGTAAACGTTCTGTAGAAGCAATTCCATATTCACATAGATCAAGTGTTTTCCCCATTCTTACAACACCATCATCATATAAATTTCTTTCTTCTATAGACATATTATCTAAAAACTTTATCATCTTAGTATGTTCTAAGTCAAATACCAAATCATCTATATCGTAAAAAATAGTTTTGTTATTTTCTTTTGCTATTTTAATAAATTCTTCAATGATCGGAAGTACTGGGCATCTATAAAAAACAAAACCTCTATAATATTTCAATGAATCAAGTTTTAAATCTGCATAATAAACTTTATCACAGCTAATTCCATATGATTCAAGTTGTTCAATTTGATGATCAACTCTATATCGTTGTGGATGAGGTAGGCTGCATCCATTTATAAAAAGTATATCTTTAAATCCCTTATCATATTTTTTGTTAATAGATGAACATTTATAAGAGATAAATCGAGCACTCTTTTTTGATAATTCAACAAAACCTTCTTGTTTTAAAGTTTTCCCAACTTTTGAAAATAAATTTTTTGCGCTCATTATTTTCACCTCATTTCTTATATGGATATTTACCCTTTATACCCTTTTTGTAATCTTTCAATCCTCTTAAATACATTTTTATTTTTTTAATTTTATTTTTTTCAAATAAAATAACACCAATCATATTATGTCTCTGATTAGCTAATGCATGACAATACCCAGGATCATCTTTTATATACATATCTCTTATGTAATGATAATTTCTCATTATATAATATCTTCTTATTGCTGAATGATTAGTACATAGAAACAATCTTCCTCTTATTTTTTTATAAAATATATCTCCTAGATTATGATCTATTTCAATAGAATTAATTCTTAAAATTTTATATCCATTTTTATGTAAATTCATGCAGTATTCAATATCTATTCCATCTATAAAAAACCAATCCTTATATCCACCAATTTTTTTCCAAATATCTAAATTAACTAGATTACCAGATGTCATTACATCATGTGGATCATCAAATTCTGTTTCTGGTTTCTTGTCTATCAATCTAGTATTATGCCAAGGAGTAACAATACCAACTTTAGTCATATCTTTCGTAAGTATTATTTTTTTTATTTTATCCATTACTCCTGGTTTGAAAGTTGTATCCTGATCCATAGTTAAAAGCCATTTATATCCCTCAGCCAAGGCTTTTTTTGCGCCAATATTCATTGCAGTAGCAACACCAACATTTTCATTTTTAAAAATATATTCAATTTTACTACTTTTTGGAATTCTATTCTTATTATCTTTTCCTTCTGTATTATCAATAATATAAAGTTTGTCAATATCATTTAAATATGAATCTATATTCTTTATATCCTCATCTTTAGGATTATAAAGTGTAACTGCTCCTGCAATTTTTAATTTTTCTTTTTTTGGCATATTATAATTCCTCCGCAAATCCTTTTGATAATTTTTTAAATACTTTGATACCGATAAATAGAAGTGCAACACTAAACAAGAAAACAAATAATAAACTTAGGAAATTAGGTGCTTCATGATAAAAGAATATTTTTCTATAACTTTCTATTATAGTTGTCATTGGATTAAAGTATAAAATATTTTGTATTTTCTGTGGGAACATATCTATTGAATATAATACTGGTGTTCCATAGAAAAGCATAGTAACAAGAAAATTTACAATATATTCTAAGTCTCTTACATATACATTTATAGAACTAGTAATAAATATAATTCCTTGTAACAATACAAACTGTATAAGTATTACTATAGGTAAAAATATAATATTAATACTGAAGCCTATACCGCTCACCATTACAAAAATACAGACTATTAAACACGAAATCAAGAAATTAATCAATCCACTCACGTTTATTGAAATTGGTAAAATTTCTCTTGGAAAATAAACCTTTTTAAGAATATTTCCATTAACTAGAATTGTAGATGTTCCTTGAGATATAACTGTTGTAAACCAACTCCATGGTAAAATTGCAATTACTATGAATGTAGTATAATGTGGTTGAGCTCCTTTTAAAAGAAAGGGAAAAACTATTGCATATACTAAAGTAGTTAACAATGGATTAACAAATGACCATAATACTCCAAGAAAAGATCCTTTATATTTTCCTCTAATCTCTTTTCTTACATTACTCTTTAAAAGCTGTCTATAATTATATAATTCTCTAATCATTTTAACCACACACCTTTAAATATTCATCAATAACTTCTTTAGTTTTTCCATCTTTTCTTATTTCTCCTTCATAAACCCAAACTGCTCTATCACATAGTTTTTCTATAGAATCAAGGCTATGGCTTACAATAACTATTGTCTTTTTAGATTTCTTTAACTCCTCTAATTTATCAAAGCACTTTTCTTGAAAGTGTTGATCGCCTACAGCAAGTATCTCATCTATTAATAAAATATCAGCATCTACATTTATTGCAACAGAAAAAGCAAGTCTCATATACATACCAGAAGAATATGTTCTTACAGGTGCTTCTATAAACTCCCCTAATTCTGAAAAATCAATAATACTTTGTATTCTATTGTCTATTTCTTGTGCTGTAAGTCCAAAAATAGATGCATTAAAATAAATATTCTCTCTTCCTGTAAAATCAGGATGGAATCCAGCACCTAATTCAAGTAAAGAAGTTAATTTACCATTTGTAGTAATTGTTCCACTTGTTGGATAAATAATTTTAGTCATTAATTTTAAAAGTGTACTTTTACCACTACCATTGACTCCTATCAACGCCACAGTTTCTCCCTTTTTTATTTCCAAATTAATATTTTTTAAAACTTCATGGTACCCAACTTTTGTATTTTTCCAAAATACTAAACGTTCTTTTAATGTAAATGGTTTATCATACACAAGTTTAAATCTTTTATAAACATTGTCTACAACTATAGCTGTTTTATCATTTATTACATTTTTTTTCATAATACCTCCACTTTTTTATTATATCATAAATCAAATTTTCATATGATAACACAGGCAAAAATTATTATTTTTTGATAAAGTAAATTAACACTTAACCAATAGTATTTATATAAGACCATGTTACAATACAAATATAATTAAACATTACAGAAATCCAATGTATGCAATTCATATTAATTATATCAAAAATATGATAAATATTAAAGATATATTTACTTAAAATAATCATACTATCATGCAAAAAAATATAACATAATAAAAGTGTATCAAAAACTAAAGTGTCCTAAACAGGGTTCGCTTCAAATGATACACTTTTATTTATTAATTCATCTTAGATAATTAAAACAATTTTTTCTAATAACTTACTATTTTAACTTCAGAATCTTCTTTATTTTATTTCTTAGCGAATATGGCACTATTTTTCTTCTCATGTTTTTTATTCGAGAAGAATGGTATTTTTTATAATAAACTTCAGCTAAAGGTATAATATCATCATAATAATCTTGAATACAGTTGTCACGTATTATCTCAATATATTCCTCATATGTTTTATAATATTTATCTAACAATTTTTTATTATCAACATCAAACCTAAATTTTTCAAATTCTTTGATATTAGTTTTCACAGTACTATTTGGCTTTTTGTTTAGCAAATAGCTTCCTTTCCATAGACTTTGGTTAACTTTAGTATATATCTTTTTGAAATTATTCTTATTTTTAAATTCTTCAACATCTATAGTTTGAACATAAGGATATTTCTTATTATTCCCTAATTCATAATCATTTTCTATTTTTTTAAATTCAAGCAAATCGGAAGGATTTTTTCTACATAAAAACTCATTATAAAAGCTTAAGCAAAATTCTTTGTCAATGCCATCATAATACTTATAATACTTCATTATTTCACTAATTAATTCTATACTTGCATTTTGAAAGCTTTCAACAATACCAGAATAATTATCTTTTTCTTGTAAAACTGGAATAATTTTATTATCCTCTTCTTTGTATTTTTCAGTTGTTCCATGTGGTGCAGAAAAAATCAATTCATACATCATAACCTGATCAAATATCTTTTTCTTTAACGTTTCTGGGTTGTCCTGATCAAACATATATCCAAATGATTGTGATATATAATCTCTTTTATCTAATGCTATTGTACCAAAGTAGTATCCTCGCACATTTTTTCCCAAAATTGTCCTAATTGAATCTTGTATGCTTCCTCACCAACCAACATCAACAACATTTGGTATTTTAAAATCATTTAGTTTTTCTTGCTTTAAATACTTCTCAGCTAACATATAACTATAATCAATCATATCATCTATATCTGACCAACAAGCTGCTACACATTTTTTAGCATTATATACATTTTTTTCTGTAACAGCATCATCATATGTATTAAAACCATATTGATTAATAATTCTTATATATTTTTCTTTTAATTCTAATTGGCAATTAATAAAACAGTCTTTAAGCTTAGTATTTTTCTTATTAGCCATAAAATTATTTAATAAAACATCTTTTGAATTTTTAAACATTGCTGGAATTTGTAATGAATTTCTAGATACGTATAAATAATCAGTGTACTTATTTTTTTGTTTTGGAAATAATTCATATATTTTTTTTATTATATAACCATCTCTTGCCAAAAAAAACAAATTATCTGAATTATATGTCATATTATATAACCAATTTGTATAGCCTAAATATATCGGAACTAAATAATTATATCCAAAATTCTCCCAATATGAATTATCGATTCCTGAATATACTGCATTATTTTTCATTCCAAGGATAATTGATTCAAATATGCTGGTTGAATTATTTATATTATAAGTATTAACATTTTTGTAATTGTAAGAACTCATACCTAGTTTTTGTGGTTGATTATAATCAGATTCAAAATTGTCACCTATATGAAGCCATTTATCAAATGATAAATTTTTCTTTTCTTGAACAAATTTAAATAAACTCCCATCGCCTTTAAAAGCATTATTTTCACACGATACATATAGATTATTATCAACATCATATCCACAATTATTTAACAATTTCTTGATAAAATCACTTTTTAAATACATATCTGATATATATAATATTTGTTTATTTTTCTTTTTACAATAATTATAAATTTGTTTCATAAAAGGATTTTCACATATAAACTCTAATTCCCTAAACAATTCTAATTCTTTTATATATGATGTTGTTTTTTTATTCTTTATAGTTTTATTTAATTCATTGTAAATATCGTCTATTGTAACATCCACTTTATTTGATGCCTTTCTAGCTTTCATTTCTGCTTTTACTCTAATTTTTGAAAAATTACTAATTTTATATTTACTTTCTATTTCTTTATCCATAGTTCTAAATACATCTATGGGTCTAGATATATTTCTTAAAACCAATGTATCAAATATATCAAATGAAACTATTTCATTATTATCGATTAATTTTATTATATCTTCTTTCATTTATGACCATCCTAATAATATTTCATGTATATTTATTATATCACATTTTAATATATTTAATAAAGGTTTTATGTAAATAACAGCATTTTTTAAAACTAATTTTCATTATTATGAATTTTAATTGTAATTATTTTATAATTCATATAATAAAAAAGTATCTATTATAGATACTTTATATTAATTAATTTATAGTATTTTAGTTCTATAGCAAATTTAACAGAAAGACATAGTATCAGTAGTAAAAAATACTTACATCTACATTCGTAGATACACCAGTAACTCTACCTTTGGAAGTATATTGCCATCCTCTATAATCACCTGGACGATCGGATACAGCATAATTAGCAATCCATGTAGTTAAATTTAATAAATAATCACTATTAAGGACGTTATTTGAATAATCTGTATAAGTATATATTTTAGCTTGAGGAATTATATCCATAAACCCTTTTACAATACCATTATAATCATTAGTATTCAAATAGCTTGTAATACCATTAGATTCCAAATCAAAATATACACCTAATGAAGCATTTTCTATATATTTACCAGCTGTTTTTTTCAAAAACTCTGCATAATATTTTCCTTCATCATAGTTTTCAGCATAACTATAAATATACATTCCATAAGGTATATTTAATCTAGTAATAGCTTGCATATTTTCTTCAAATTTTGAATCAATTCTTTCAGCTCCAGCAGATACTCTTACAATTGCTCCATCTATTTCACCAGAACGCCATAGATTATCCCAATCAATTGTTTTGTTATGATCAGAAACATCAACAACTAATTTTATATTTTCATGTTGAAGTTCACCATTAGCAGTAAATTCGCATCTTTTTCCATCAACTTTAGCTATATATTTAGCTCTACTACCATCTTCATATATATAATACTTTTTACCATCAATTACTTGCCATCCTGTACGATCTATAAATGATAAATTTGTACTCATATCATTTCTTTGAGGAGGTTGTGCACCTTTATCCACAAGTACTATTTCAATAGCTTCTATTCTCTTTCCTTGACCTTCTGTACCAGATTTTTCACCATTCTTAGCCCAATTCATCCATCCTATATTTTGGGCATGAACTCTATAATATATGTCATGATTTTTAGCCATATCATCTGTTAATTTTATTTCTATAGCTTCTAATCTTTTTCCTTCTCCTTGTGTACCAGCTACTTCTCCATCTTTTACATAAGGCATCCATCCATAATCTTGAGCATGAACTCTATACAATACACTTCCTAAATAATCTTGATCATTTAATTTTATAGTCATTGCTTCAATTCTTAATGCTTGTCCAGATGTTCCTGTCATTTCACCATTTGATACTTCACCTTGCCATCCAATATTTTGAACATGTGAATTATATGTTATTTTCTTACTTATAAATCTTTCAGTTGTATTAATATTACTTATGGTTGGTGGTGTACAATCTTTATCTACTAATACTATTTCTATTCCTTCTAATCTATATGCCTTACCTTGCGATCCTGCTTTTTGACCATTTTTAGCCCAATTCATCCATCCTACATTTTGTGTATGAACTCTATAATATACATCATAATGTTCAGCTAATTCACCATATAATTCTATTTGTATTGCCTCTAATCTTTTTGCTTGACCAAAAGTACCTGATATTTCACCATCTTTTTTGTAATTATTTTCCCAACCTATATCTTGAATATGAGTTTTATATTTTATACCTCCAGAATAATTAGTGTCCAATTGAATATCTATTGCCTCTAATCTTTTTGCTTGACCAAAGGTACCAGAAACTTCACCATTTTTCTTATAATTGTTTTCCCAACCTATATCCTGAATATGAGTTTTATATTTTATCAATGCATATTTTTCTTCTTTTGGTTCCTCTTTTGGATGTTCTTTTTCTTTTACATTAACTTTAATTTCTGTTTTATATTTATTATCTTTTGTAGATAATGTAATAGCACCTTCACCTAATTCTTTACCATAAACATTATTATTTTCAAGTTTTAAATTATCAGATACACTAATAACTATATCTTCTTTATTATATCCCTCATTAATTAATTCTTCACTATTTTCAATAGTAATTTCATAAAAACTCTCTTGATTATCTTTTTCTAATTCAACGTCTCTATTAGAAACAAGAATACCATGATAATTAACTGTAACATCATATGAAGAATCACCTTCACCTGCTTTTATTGTTTTAGGATAGTTTTGATTGTTTGGAATATCTATTTTAACATCATCATCAAACTTATCTCTAATCGTTTTTTCTAAACCTTTCTCATATATATCTGAATATAATATATCTATACTTTTATTTTGTTCTTCTAAGGCATATACATTAGTAAAAATACCAAAAGCAATTATTAACATCACTAAATATTTTTTCATTAGACAACCTCCTATTTAATACATTATATCACAACAATAAAAAAAAGACTATTATTTAGTCTTTTTATAAGCATTTTTATATTCACCAGATAAAATATTATCAATCCAATCAGTATTATTTATATACCAATCTATAGTTTCTTTAATACCTTTTTCAAAAGTATAAGTTCTTGTCCATCCAAGTTCTTTTTCAACTTTAGTTGAATCAATCGCATATCTTAAATCATGACCTTTTCTATCTGAAACAAATTCAATTAAATCTTCACTTTTATTTAATTCTTTTAAAATTAATTTTACAAGTTCAAGATTTGTTCTTTCAGAATGTCCACCAAGATTGTATACTTCTCCAACACGACCATTTCTGACTATTAAATCTACTCCAATATTATGATCAATTACATGAATCCAATCTCTTACATTTTCTCCAGTTCCATATACTGGAATTTTTTCATTTCTTAATGCTTTAGAGATAACTACAGGTATTAATTTTTCAGGAAATTGATATGGTCCATAGTTATTTGAACATCTACTAATTGTAGTTGGAAGTCCATATGTTCTATGATATGCACCTACTAGAAGATCAGCTCCTGCTTTTGATGATGAATAAGGACTAGATGTATGAATTGGAGTATCTTCTGTAAATAATAAGTCTGGTCTATCAAGTGGTAAATCACCATATACTTCATCAGTAGATACTTGATGATATCTCTTTACTCCATATTTTAGAGATGCATCCATTAATACTTGTGTTCCAATAATATTTGTTGTTAAGAATATTCCTGGATTTTTAATCGAATTATCAACATGACTTTCAGCAGCAAAATTAATTACTACATCAAACTTTTCTTCTTCAAATAGTTTATCAATAAACTCTTTATCTGTGATATCACCACAAACAAATTTATAATTTTCTTTTCCTTCTAGGTCTTTAATATTATTATAATTACCTGCATAAGTTAAGGCATCTAAACATACAAAATAATCCTCTGGATATTTATTTACCACATAATGCATATAATTACTTCCTATAAAACCTGCTCCACCTGTTACTAAAAATTTCATATATTCTCCTTTATTTTATATTTTCTAACCACCATTTTTTAGATTTTTTTAATTCTTTACAGTATCTATCTGTTGCATCTTGCCATGATGGTAATCTATAGAATTCTTCTTCTAATTTAGATTTATCTAATTTTGAATTTCTAGGACGATATGCAATTTTACTCATATCTTTTCCTGCATAATATTCTTCTGTTGTTACTGGATTAATAACTGTCTCTTTACCATTACTTTCCATAATATATTTAGCAAATTCAGCCCATGAACAATATCCTTCGTTATTTACATGATATGTTCCATATTTATCTGAATGAGCCATTTCTACTAGTAATTTGGCTAAATCAACAGTATATGTTGGTGAACCAACTTGATCATTTACTACTTTTAATTCCGGATATTTATCAGCTAATTTTAGCATAGTTTTAACAAAATTATTTCCATTAACACCAAATACCCAAGAAATTCTTGTAATAAAGTGATTTGGATTGCGTCTTACTTCTTCTTCACCTTCAAATTTAGTTCTGCCATATACACTCTTTGGATTAGGTGTATCTTCTTCTTTATATAATTCATCAAGAGATTTTTCTCCATCAAATACATAATCAGTAGACATATATACAAGTTTAGCTCCTACTTCTATTGAAGCATCAGTAATATTCTTTGTTCCTAAAGTATTTACTTGTTCACAAGCATCCACTAATTCTTCAGCTTTATCTACTGCAGTCCAAGCAGCACAATGGAATATTACATCTGGTTTATATGCTTTTACTATTTTCATAACTTGTTCGTTATCAGTTATATCCATTTCATCTTTATCAATAGCTAAAACATCATATTCACCGCGTTCATTTAATTCTCTTACTATATCATATCCAAGTTGACCATTTACCCCTGTTACTAGATATTTTCTAGGTCTTCTTAAGAATTGTAAATCACTTTCAGATAAAGTTTTATGTTTTTGATCTTTTTCTGATAATAATGGCTCATCTATACCATATTGTTTAAATATTTCATCCCAAGGTATATTAATCTCAGGATCATTCCAAGGAATTCCTCCATCTAATCTTGGATAATATTTATTATCTACCATATAATTGAATGTTGCATCATCTGTAAGTGCTAAGAAACCATGAGCATAACCACGTGGTACATATAACATTCTACCATTTTCTGGAGTTAATTCTACTGCAGTATATTTTCCATAAGTTGGAGAATCTTTTCTAATGTCAACTACTACATCTAAAACTGCACCTTTAGTACAACTAACTACTTTTGCTTGACAGTAAGGATCTTTTTGGAAATGTAATCCTCTAATTGTACCCTTTGCACTCATTGATTCACTTTTTTGACTCCATTTTTTAAAGTCTAATTCATCTAATTGAGCACTTGTTATGGATGTAAAATATCCTCTACTATCACCAAATCTATTTTCCTCAATAATATAACAATCAGCTAAATTAGTCTCAATAACATTTGATTTAAAATCAACGCACTTATCTTCTTTTCTTCCTTTTTCAAAATCTTGTGTATTCATGTGAACCTCCTATTTTCCTTTATCTACTAGTCTTTGTAAATATTTCCCATAATTATTCTTTTTTAACACTTTAGCTCTTTCTTCTAGTTGTTCTTTAGTTATCCATTTTTCTTTATAAGCTATTTGTTCAGGACAGCAAATTATTCTATCTGTATTATTTTCTATTGTTCTAATCATATTAGCTGCATCTAATTCCGAATCAAATGTTCCAGTGTCAAACCAAGTAAATCCTTCACCTAGTATTTCTGCTTTTAAATTACCTTCTTGTAAGTACATATCATTAAGAGTTGTAATTTCTAATTCTCCTCTTTCTGATGGTACTATTTCTTTAGCCTTTTCTGAAACTCCTTTAGGATAAAAATATAACCCTGTAATTGCATAATTTGATTTTGGATGTTTTGGTTTTTCTTCAACTGATACTACATAAGTACCTGATTCAGATTCATCTATTTCCATAATACCAAATCTTTCAGGATCTTTTACTTGATTACCAAATATTGTTGCATATCCATCTTCTGCATTTTTCTTGGCACTTTTAAGTAGTTTTTCAAAACCACTTCCATAGAAGATATTATCTCCTAATACCATAGCACAACAATCATCACCAATAAACTCTTCTCCTAGAATAAATGCTTGAGCTAAACCATCTGGTGAAGGCTGCACAACATAAGAAATGTTAATTCCAAATTGTGAACCATCTTTTAATAGTTTTTGAAATGCTTTTTGATCTTCAGGTGTTGTTATTACTAAAATATCTTTTATCTTTGCTGACATTAAAGTAGCTAATGGATAAAAAATCATTGGCTTATCATAAATAGGCATTAATTGCTTACTTATACCTTCTGTTATTGGATATAATCTTGTTCCACTTCCTCCTGCTAGAATAATTCCTTTCATTTTTTTCCTCCTCTAAATATATTTGATAGTTTTATTCCTAATAATCCGATGTTTCTTGTTATACATAAAAGTATTTTCATAAAAGTATTAGCTTTTAAATAATTAATAACATAGTATCTTTGACTTTTTTTTAATAATTTATACTTATTTACTCTCTTAATACTTTTATCAATTGTAACAGAATGATCATGAATTATTTCTATAGTATTATCAATTATTACCTTTTTATTTTCTTTTTTTATTTTACTAGCTAGAATATTTTCTTCATAGTATAAAAATACATTATCATCAAAGTAGTTTATTTTCTTTAAAAAATCTCCATTTATCAAGAAGAAACAACCTGATACTACATCTACATATGATATATCTTCTTTATAATATTCATCGCCATAATAGAGAAAACGTTTTTTTAACTTTTTATGAAAATAAGGAATGTTATAAAGTGATTCTTTAAATGGTGTTGATAATCTCCAACCTCTGTTAATATTTCCATGTTCATTAACAGTAGGTCCAACTAAAACAACATCATCATTAATTCTACTATTTAGGGTTATTAAATCTTGTTCACTTTTAATTATAATATCAGCATTAGAAAATATAATATTTATATCTTTATATTTTTCTAATAAGTATTTAGCACCAAAATTCATACCACTAGAATAGCCTTTATTCTCATCATTTACTAGTAAAGTTATTTTTTTATTAGTAATTTTTTTAAGTTTTTTTACTGAATCATCAGTTGAATTATTATCAACTATAACTATTTCTTTCAAAACTTTATAATCTTTAATATTATCAATTAATCTCATAGTTGTATCTGAATCATTATAGTTAATAATTACAAAAGATAAGTCCTTCATTCAATATTCTCCCTACTGATTTAAGTATATTACAGTTTAATATTTAATGCAAGTAATAGGAAAGAAAAAAAGTACTATAAAGTACTTAATCTTGCTTAATTTTATACCATGAATTACCAAGATGTTTTCTTTCTATTAGTTGCCCATCTTTGTATATTTTTAAGTATGCAGCATAACTAGTTGGACCTATTTTAACAGATTCTGTTTCATAGGTTTTTCCTTCTTTAGCATTACTATTAGACCAAATATCAACGTATGCTTTACCACCTATATAGTATGCTGATATATATATTGGATATTTATAAGTATTCTTAAAACTCATATCTACATAATATCCACTACTATAAGATGCTACAGTTGCATCAAGTCCACCCTCTACATATGGAACCATATATTCATGTTGATATCTTTGTTTTATTTCAAGTCCTGCAAGAAGAGCTGCATTATAAGTAGTAGTTGCTATCTGACAAACACCATTACCTACAAATTCATAATAGAATACATATCCTTTTTTGCCATATGGTCCAGCATATTTATAGAAAGAGAAATCTTCACCAGGTTGTATTATTGCTCCATCTATGTAATTTAAAGCTGTTCTTAAATTAGTAGCTCTTGATATATATGGATTAAACTCAGTTACAAAACTTCCTACTTTAGTATCTATACTTTCATATTCTTTATGATTAGTAATTGTTCCACTATTTACTACTAGTTTTATAGTATCTTTTTCTATACCATTATTCTTTATTTCTTCAATAGTTTTATCAACATCTAAGTAATGTGAACTTGTACCTGGAATATATTTAACATTATAACTATCGTCTCTTTCAAATCTTTCAGGTACTTCATCAGAATCATATTTTTCTTTTATACTGTTTAAATAGTTTTTAAACTTATCTTCATCTATTTTAAATATATATTTCGCACTATATTTTTTAGTTTTTAATAATAACCAAGCTTTATGTCTTGCAGGTAAATCATTTAGATTGTTTTTTAATTGTTCAACAGTCTTTTTAGAATCTATCACTATACCTATATCTTTATATTTAGCTTCTATTTTTTCTTCATTATAATATATAGTAATACTATTATCTACTTCTATATTTTCTAAATCTTTTTCTAGTTTATTATAGTCATAACCAGATATTTCTTTTCCATTTAAAAATGTATTTGGATATACTTTATTTTTATATCTAATACTTTGTACTGTTAAATAAACACCTACTGCTGTAAGCATATAAATAATAGTAATTAAAAAAACACATACAGTAACAAATAACCCCTTTTTCATATTATCACTCATATGCCTACTCCTCTTATTATTTCTTCTTATAATGTACCACATTGACAACTTCATTTCAAGAATATTAATTATTTTTAGTTAATTTTATTATAATATGTTATTATATAAGTATAAGGTGATATTATGGCTTTAAAGAAAAGGAGAAAACTTAAAGTTAAAAACTTTATAATTTTTATTATAATTGTTTTCGTTTTGCTCTTTTCTATATATAAACTAGGAGCCTTTGTTGTTAAGAAAATATTTAGTAAAGAAGAACCTGTTGTTGTAACTACTAAAAAGAAGAAAGAACCTAAGAAAAAAGAAGAAAAGAAAACTGAAGAAAAGAAAAATCCTCTAGAAGAAAAATATAAAAAGCTAGATAATATTAATGAAAAAATTGACTTTTTTATAGATGAAAATATAGATAGATATATAGCTTATAAAGAAAAAAATAAAGATTTAAGTAATGAACAAGTTGTAGTAGATGTAAATATTGGCCTTGATAATGATTATTATACAAATGTAAAAGAAGCTAGTAACTTAAATACTACTTATATACTTGTTAATAAATACAATTCTTTAAGTAAAGATTTTGTACCTAATAATTTAAAATCACTCGATTCTAAATATTCTATTTCTGGTATGAAAATGGTTGATGTTGCTAAAGATGCTTTTGAAGAAATGTCCAAAACTGCTTTGAAAGATAAACTTCATATAATCGCTATGTCTACTTATAGAAGTTATGATTATCAAGTTAATCTTTATAATAAATATGCAAAAAAAGATGGTGTAGATGCTGCAAATACTTATTCTGCTAAAGCTGGTTTTTCTGAACATCAAACAGGTCTAGCAGTAGATGTTTATAATGGATCTGTTAATTATACATCATTTGAAAAAACTAAAGAATTTACATGGATGCAAGAAAATGCTCATAAATTTGGTTTTATAATGAGATATCCTAAAGATAAAGAGAAAGAAACTGGATATAAATATGAAGCATGGCATTATAGATATGTAGGTAAAGAAATAGCTGAATACATTCATGATAAGAATATTACTTATGATGAATATTATGTAAGATTTATTCAAAATAAGAAGAAGGATTAGCCTTCTTTTTTTATGTATATTTTTTTATTATCTATAATTTAATATTATAGAGGTGAATATGAAAAAAATAATAATATTATTTGTTATTAGTGGTTTCTTATTATTTCTAATAAGTGCGAAAGAAATAAAGAATAAAACGTTAATAAATAAGAATACAGATAGTTTTAAAAATATATGTAATTATAAAGATGAATTAAAATATAGATATTTAAATTATTATAAGAAACATAAAGAATTACCTAAAGAAAAAATAGTAACTTATGTAAATATTGGTCTTGATAAAAAGTTTTATACTATTACTGCACCTACTCCACACCTAAACAAAGACTATATTCTAGTTAATAAATATCTATATTTAAATAATGATTATGTTCCTAATAATTTAGTAAACCTAGATAACAAATATTCAAAAAATGGTATTAAACTTGTTAAAAGTGCGAAAGATATGTTTGAAAAAATGTATAATGATGCGATAAAAGATGGTTATAAAATAAGAATTATGTCTAGTTATAGAAGTTATGATTATCAAACTTATTTATATAATAAATATAAAAAAGAAGATGGAATAAAAGAAGCAGATATGTGTTCTGCTAGACCAGGATACTCTGAACATCAAACTGGTCTTTGTATAGATATAGATGATGGAAAAACAAGTTATGAGCAATTTAATCAAAGTCCTAGTTATATATGGATGATAAATAACTCATACAAGTATGGCTATATAGAAAGATATCCAAAAGGTAAAGAAAATATTACAGGTTACAAGTATGAACCTTGGCACTATAGATATGTAGGAATAGATATAGCTAAATTTATACATGATAATAAAATTACTTTTGATGAATATTATTCTAAATATATAAAATAAAAGAAGAAATATTAATCATATTTCTTCTTAAAATATTTATAAAGCTTTAATATTCCTAATGTGACACACCATATAGCAAATACTATGTTACTTATTTGGACAAACGATATAATATATTTATCTTTATATATACTATAATCCATAGATAATGAAATACCATTTGATACGACATAACTAAATAATCCAATAAATAATATATAAAGTATAAGTGCAAAAGAATAATTAAGTATTTTATATTTTTCACTAAATTTATTTGTCCAAACATTATATATTAAGTATATAGTTGATAAGATAATAATAACAAAGTAAAATGCCATAGATGGAAAATAGAAATAATTTAGAATCATCTTAATAAGCTGATCAACTGCAGCAACTACATAATTATGAAATCCCATAGCTATAAAAGCTAAGAATAATAATGTTGAAACAGGAACAAATAATTTTATAATTCTTTTGTTTGTTTTTAAATTTAAAAATAAAAAAGCAAACACACATAATACTATTATTAATAATTCTAAAGACATGAATGATGAAAAGAAATAACTAAATATAATTTTTAATTCATTAAAAATTGAAATATTTATATTCATCATATCACCTCTTTTTATCTTATATCAAAATAGTATATTGTTTGCTCAGTATCGCTACCTTTTGTACAAGTAATAAGAGTTAATTCTTTCGTACTAGTATTAGGTCTTTCAAGTGTAACTGTACCAGTCTTAGGTACATTTTGAACCTTAACTAATTGATAAGTATATTTTTGATTATTGTAATAAACATACGCATAATCACCTACTTCTAGTTTATATAGATATGCAAAGAATGAAATATAAGCATCACCAGAATGAGCATAAATTATAAAGTTTCCACCATCAACATCTGGCATATTAGAAACTTCTGATACTGTTATATTATATCTAATATCATTATATTTAGAACCAACTTCAACAAAACCTCTTTTAAAACTAATTTTTGGTATTTCTAAATAACCAATATAATTATATTTTGGAGTTTGTTTTACTTGTTGTCCTTCACCTGGTAATTGTTCTGTATTAGCAACAACCTCTTTTACTTGTTTTTTCTTCTTTTTGTTACTCTTCTTATTGTCTGTCATGAACATTGATAATCTGACATCTTCATATAATACTTCTTTTAAAACTTTAAATTTATCATAAGATATTACTACAATTCCAAAAAACACAAGCAAGGAGCCAATGAGTAAAATTTGACTCCTTTTAAGTTTTTTTATGTTTTTTATATTTTTAATTTTTTTGAACTTTTGTGTTGACATAAATAATAGTTAATCCTACAACTAGTATTATTGCACCTATTATATAAATATATCCAGAGTATCCAGCTCCTGTATCAGGAACAGTAACATCAGCACTTAATTTTATAGATTTTGGTTCAGATTTTACTATAGGGATTAATACTACTTGGTATTCATCATCTACAGTACCTGCTACCTTTGCTTCATATGCTTCAAATCCCATATGATTGAATTTACCTTCAATGTCACCAGTTATTTTTACTGTTGTATTTGCTGATAAATCTTCTTTTTTAATTCTGAACTTAAATTTTTGTCCACTAACAATTTTAGAAGAATAATCTTTTGGATCAATAACATTATTTTCACTATCAACTATTTCTATTGCTACATTACTATCATTACTTAGTTTTAAATTAAATCCAGTAAATTCAGTATTAGGAGCTTTAGTAATATTTACTTTTAATTCTTCTGTTTCATAATACTTTTCATCTGTAGTTAGTTTAAATTCAACTTTACCTTCTAAAGTTATATTATTTGTAACTGTACTAGCTTTTGCTTCTTCAGCACCTTTAACATAGTTAAATATGTTAGCAGCATGTCCTTCATTATGATTACTTTCAATATTTGTCCATGTATTCTTTATAGTATTATTTTGTTTATCTTGATAAATCCATAATGCCATTTGAGCATCATAGTAATCATTTTCTGATAGACTTATTTTTTTAACACCAGCAGTTTCTGTTTCTGTTATATTTTTTTCATATGCTTGAAGTACAATATAATTAATACCTTCATCAATTAATTTTTGATCAGCCTTCTTTGTATAAATTAATTCTTTTTGATCACTTGGTCTAACAGTATTAGGCATTGTTTTATTTACTTCTAGGCAAAATATATCAATTATATAGTCTGCAGAATCTTTACCTTCTAGAATTACATTACCTACAATTCTACTGTTTGGTTTATACCAGCCATCAGGTACATTACTTCTTTCTTCTGTATAATTAACAAGACTTGGTTTTACTTCTTTCACATTTTCTATTTCTTTTAAAGTTTCTGGAAGTGCATAACTAACATTTAATTGTGTTACTATTCCATATACAGCAATTAATACGAAGCAAACTAATACACCAACAAGTATAGATGAACTAGTTTTGCTATCTTTTTTCTTTTTAAATTCTTTATTCATAATACTCTCCTATTCTTTTATATTTAATTATAGTATATCACATAATTAAAATTTTTAAAGGCTTTTTTTTAATTATTTATAAATTTTCTAAATGTATTAACTACTAAATATCAATTCAATATAACTAAATACTAATAAAAAAAATAAATCAGTGTACTGATTTATTTTATATTTTTTTATTTACAAGTTCTAAAAATCTTTTAGGATCATCAATCATTAATTTGTATAATTTTTCATTTTTTCTTATTTCTCTAATAAAAATCATTTCTTCCTTAGACATATGTATACTATAATTATTATCGTTTTCTGCTACTTCATAACTATCATTACCTAATAAGTAATTAATATCTGTATCAAATACTTCGGCAAGAACTTTTAGAGTTTCAAGAGTAGGAGTTCTTGTTCCTTTTTCATAACAGCAAATACTTACTTTTGTAACATTAATTAGTTTTCCAAGGTCTTCTTGTGTTAAATTGAGTCTTTTACGTTGTTCTTTTATTCTATTTCCTAACAACATTTTATCACCTCTAATTAATACCTATTATTAATTATAAGTGTTAGTTTTATACAAATGTTTAAAGTTAACAAAATGTAAATTTTACTTTTTAATCTTCTTTTTTACTTGATAAAAATGTAACTTTTTCTGCTATTATTTGAAGAACTGTTTTATTAATTCCATTTTCTTCTACTTTTCTTGATTCTATTCTTCCTTTTACACCAATAATATCTCCTTTTTTACAGTATTCAGCAGTATTATTAGCAACTATATTCCATAATATACATTCAACAAAATCTGTTTCATATACTCCATCATGGTTTTTGTAACTTCTTGGAATAGCTAATGTAATAAATGAATATTTAGTATCATTTTCACCTGTTCTTACTTCTACATCTTTTACTAGTCTTCCTACTAAAACCACTTGATTTAACATATTTTTCCTCCTTTCATATGAGTATTTTACTTAAGATATTTTTATAGTCAAAAGATGAATTTTTATTTTTTAGGTAAAAAAGTCCTAAAAAAAAGTAAAATTACTTATAGCAATTTTACTTTTTTGACTTACTTTCTATTTCTTTATGTTAATTACTAGCTTCATCTAATCTATTTAACATTTTAACAATTGCATTTCTAGGAAGAAGTGCACACGTTTTTCTATTAGGTTGTTTATATATTTCATCATATACAATTAATTCACCCAACACATCTTCATCATATTCTTTTTCAGAAATCATATTATCATAATTAACTAATATTTTTCTTGCTTCAGTTGTAGTTTTTCCTATTAAAGTTTTTATCATAATTGAAGTAGCACTTGTAGATATAGCACATGCTTCACCATCAAATCTAATATCCGTTATAATATCATTTTCTACTTTCATTTCTATATCTAAATTATCAATACATGATTCATTATTAGTATTCTCTTTAATATAGTGTGAATCATTAATTAATCCCCTATTTTGAGGATTTTGATAATTATCTAAAATTATTTCTCTTCTTAATTCTGGATCACTTATTATATTCATCTTATCACCTCTATAGTACTACTTTAAAGATATCTTTACTTTTTCTTAAAGCATCTACTAGTTTATCTATTTCTTCTTTTGTATTATATAAATGCATACTTACTCTACAAGTATTTCTAATATTTAATTCATCTTTTAACATTTTAGTACAATGATTACCTGCACGTATAGCAATATTATAATGATTTAAATATATAGATGTATCTTGGCTAAATACACCATCTAAATTAAACACTACTATTCCACTTTTACTATTCTTATTATATAAAATAACATTATCAATTTTCTCTAATTCACTTACTAAGTATTTTCTTAATTCCAACTCATGTTTACGAATATTGTTTACACCGACTTTATTAATATAATTAATAGCTTCTTTTAAACCTAAAACTTCAGCAATAGGTGGTGTCCCTCCTTCAAATTTTGAAGGTATACTTTTAAGTTCATAACTACCATCTTCTTCAAAGTACTGATTCATTCCTCCACCATATAGTAATGGTTCAGTCTCATTTAATAATTTTTCTTTTCCATATAAAACACCTATACCAGTTGGTCCAAGCATCTTATGTCCAGAGAAAGCTAAGAAATCAATATTTTCCTTTTGAACATCTACTTCTACATGTGAGACAGATTGAGATACATCAACTATATAGTAAATACCCTTTTCTTTACATATTTCACCTATTTCATGTATAGGTCTTATATCTCCTATTACATTACTAATATGTGCAATAGCTATTACTTTAGTTTTATCGGTAATCATTTTTTTAACATTATCTACAGTTATTTCATAATTATCATCTAGTGGTACACATTTTACTTTTACACCAATTTGTTTTTGAAGTACTAAATAAGGAAGCACATTACTTGCATGTTCACCTTTATTAATTAATACTTCATCTCCTGCTTTTAATTTATTCTTTAAGAATCCAAAAACAACTAAGTTTAATGCTTCAGTACTACCTTTAGTGAATACTATTTCTTTACTATTTTCAGCATTTATAAAATCTCTAACTACATCTCTTGTAGAATCATATTCATAATTAGTCTTCTCAGCTGCTTTATAATCTCCTCTATGTATATTAGATGTATGTTTTGTATAATAGTCATTCATTTTATCAATTACACATTTTGGTTTTAATGAAGTTGCTGCACTGTCAAAATAAATTGTATCTTGTTCTAACATTGGAAAGTCTTCTCTATTCATTATTTCACCTCCTATATTTTCTTATTTTATTTTATGATAAAAATAAAATCTTATATGTGTTTTTAACTAATGTTTAAGCAATAATATTTTATCACTTTTTTTAATAAAAAAAAAGAGTAATTACTTACTCTTAAGCTACTTTATAATATTTCTTGTCATCACTATTATCTAACATTTCAGAAAATTCAGAATAAATATCACCCATAGTTTTTTGATATTGAGCAATTTTTGAATCTTTTTCTTCTAGTTTATTTTCCATAGTTATAATCTTAGATTCATTTTCTTCTTTTTCTTTTTCCATAGATTTCATTCTTTCATTATTTTCTTCTAGTTGTTTAGTCATTTCTTCTAGTTTTCTATTTAGCTCATCTAATTCTCTATCTTTTTTACTAATTTCTTTTTCTTTGTCTTCAAGATTTTCTTCTTTTTCTGTTAATTCATCTTGTAATCTACTCATTTTTTCTTTAACTGCACTTACTACAGTATTAAGATTACCAACAGGTTTATCTTCTTTTACTACTTTTTCTCTTTCGAAACTAAATTTTTCTTCTGGTTCTTTGACTTCTTCTTTTTCTTCAAATTCTATTTTTGGTTTTTCTTCTATTTCAGTTTTCTCTTCTTGTTCTACTTCTAATTCTGTATTAACTACTGGTGTATCAAAATCAAATGACTTTTCAAAATCATTGTTAATTTCATTTAAATCATTTTGTATCTCAGATATATCAAAGTGATCACTTTTTGGCATTTCTTGTTCTACTTCTTCTTCATTTACTAAATCAGGAGCTCCATCTTTTACTTCTTCAACATTTTCTACATCTAATCTATCTAGTGGTTTATCTGTAACATCAGCAAGTGCTCCAATAGGCATTTTTACATCAGGTTCTTCTAATTTATTACCAAAAACTTGTACTTCTTCATTAATATTATTATTTTTAGTATATACAGTATCTCCATCTACTGCTATATAACTTATTTGTTCATCAACTTTTAATAATGTCTTATCTTGTACCTTATACAAATCATATATTTCTTCAGGTCCCTCACAAATAAATCTTACATTAATATTAGTATCAAGTATTCTATCTCTTGCACCTTCATTTGCAAAACTATTAATTTCTGGGTTTACTTCTCTTGTTTTTACTGCTAAATATTTATTATTTATAGTAACTACATCAACATTTGTACATGGAACTAATAATTCACCATTACTATTCATTATACCTAATGTTTTTCTAGGAACTCTATTTAATGATTCAGTTACACTTGGTGTAACAACATACATATCATCAGTTATTTTTTTATCTTCTGCTATATATAATGCCTTATCGCTCAAACTATCATTTCTACCTTCTCCTGGTTTTATGAAAGTACAAAAAGCATCATCATATCCTGACTGACTTACTTTTCCTTTAGTTAATTCTAATTTTTTATCTGTTTCATTCATTTATAGCCACCACCTATTATATACATAATAGCACATATTACTTGTCTTAACAATATAAATATTTATTTTTTTATTAATATTTGTTACAATTAATATGGTGATTATATGAAGAAAACTGAAAACAAATTATATTTTGAAATGGTTATTTTCTTTTTCATAGTAGTACTATGTTTTGGGCTATTAATTATAAAAGAAAAAGGTAATTCATATAAGAAAAATAAAATTGATAAGAAAATAGATGAATATATAAGTTTAGAATATAAAGATATAAAAGATGAATTAAAAATAAATAAACTTAAACAAAAAAAGAATACTTATTATAAAAAAATAGCTAATAACAAAAATAAAGATTTAAGTTTTACTATAAGTTATAAAAATAAAAAAATTACTTCCACATATAAAAAAGATTATTTGGAAGGTAATTCTTTGTTTAAAGTTTTAGAAAAAAATATGAATGATAAATTATCTAGTATTAATAATAATAGTTATTATAAAAATCTTAAAATTAGTTATTATACTAAACTAAATAATTGTAGTGATTCTATCAAAAATAAATTAATTAAAGGTGATTATGATTTAGCCTTATATACAATTATAGATAATAAAAATATTAATTTAGATCAAATATCACTACAAAACGAAATAATAAAATTACACGACTATATTAAATCTTTAAAACTAAATCCAAAAGATTATAAATTAAATTATACAGATTTAAATAATGAAACTAAGTCAATTACTATAGAATTTAATGAAGAAATATTGTTAAATAATATTAATATTGGTAAACTAGTTATAGAAAACAATGAAATAGAACTTAATAAATATAGTATTAAGGTCAATCATTTAAATTAGGAGGAATTTATGAAAGATTGTTTATTTTGTAAAATAATTAATGGTGAAATACCTTCATATAAAATTATGGAAAATAATAGTTTATATGTATTTATGGATATTAATCCTAACTCTAATGGTCATATGTTAATAATACCAAAAGAACATGTTGTAACAGTACTTGATGTTAAAGGTGATTTTATTACTGAAGCTCTAGAAATAATAAAAGAAAAGTTATATCCATTATTAAAAGAAAAACTTAATATTGATGGTTTAACAATTACACAAAACAATTTCTTAGGTCAAGATGTTAAACATTATCACATACATTTAATACCAAAATATAATAAAGATAATAAATATTCTGAGAAAAAAGATGTAGAAGAAATCTATAATATCTTAAATAATTAGAGTAAGTAAAATATCAGTAATAGTAATAATTAACATAATGTTACTAAACCATAATGGTATTTTTTTTGTGACTTTATCTGTTTTCTTTTGAATAAGTCCAACAAATAAAACTGAAATCAATCCCCAAAGTGTACTTACTTCAATACTAATATATCTACCAATATTAAGTATAAAGCGTCTATAATCCCATAAGGATTTATGAATAGTTTTTTCTAAAATAATACCTGTTAAATATTCTAACAAAGTAAGTAATATAAAAGAAACTATGAAGACTAAGAATAATTTTGATTTTTTACTTATTTTTAAATTATTAAATATTTCTCTTTCTATAATAATTATAATAACTATACCTATTCCATATATAGGTTTTATTGGTTCAAATAAAATATTATTTATAAATTTATGTCTAAATATTAAACTTTGTAATAATTCAAAAATATAACCAATAAAACCAAATATATAAAAATTATTAATATAATAGTACATTCTATCACCTTTTATAGTATTAAAAAATTAAAATATTTTATTCAAATAAAAAACAAATATAAATATATATTTGCTTTTATGTTATTAAAAATATCTATTATTGTTATTTGTACATCCTAATATAATAGCAAGTAAGATATATAAAACTACTATAAATACATAACCATTTCTTCCATGATTATTAGAACATGAATTATTATTCATTTCTGGACAAGACACTTAAAACACCCCCTTTAAATATATGCACCTAATATAATTATTAGTAAGATAAATAGTACTAATATGATAGCAACACAGTTTCCCATATTTTTTCCTCCTTTTTTATTGGTATTCACATTATTGTATGGCATTAAGTCGAAATATGTGATTAAACTAACCTAAATTCTTGAATTTTTTTACTTATTTATGATATGATTAATATCGACAGGAGGATTATTAATGAAAAAGAAATTTATTTATGGAATGGCTATAATCATGACAGTAGGACTTGTTACTGGTTGTGGTAAAGAACTAAAAAAAGGAGAAAAAGTAGTTGCTAAAGTTAGTGATTATAAAGTAACTGCAGATGATTTATATAATGAAATGAAAGATAAGTATGCAATTAAAATACTTATTGATAAAATAGATCATGAACTAATGGATACTAAATTTAAAACAGATGATAAAGAAACACAAAATATTGATGATCAAATAAAACAAATTAAACTAAGTTATAGTGTTAAAGATGATGATCAATTAAAATCAGTTATTAAAGATATATATGGATTAGATTCTGAAAAAGAATTAAGAGATATGTTATCTTTACAATATAAAAGAGATTTAGCTATTAAAGATTATGTTGCTAATAAAGTAGTTACTAGTGAAGAAGTTACAGAATATTATGATAAAAAAATAATTGGAGAAGTTGAAGTTAAACACATTCTTATTAGACCAGATAGTTCTGAAAATGATAATGAAGATGTAAAAGAACAAAAAGAAAATGAAGCTAAACAAAAAGCTCAAGATATTATTAAAAAACTAGATAATGGTGAAAAGTTTGAAACTTTAGCTAAGAAATACTCTGATGATAAAGCTAGTGCTTCTAAAGGTGGTAAAATAGGTAATTTCACATCAACTGATAATTTAGAGGATAGTATTGTTCAAGCTCTTGCTTCACTAAAGAAAGGTAATTATACAAAAGAACCTGTTAAAACTTCTTATGGATATGAAGTAATATTAAAAGTAAGTGAGAAAGATAAAAAATCTAAAGAAGATATAGAAAAAGATATAAGAAATACTATTGCTGAAGATAAAATAAATAGTGATACTTCTACAAGTGCTTATTATAAACGTCTAAGAGACTTTAGGGAAAGCAGTGGTTTAAAATTTAGCGATTCATCTATTGAAAAACTTTATAATAAATATATGGATTCTTTAATTAATACAGATAATAATAACAATAATTAAAAAACTTTCATATTTAATATGAAAGTTTTTTTATTAATAAAATCCTTTTTGAATCATTTTTTCTTTTATTTTATATTCTAATTCTCTACCACTGTATTTTCTTTCTAACCTACTTTTTATCTTATTATATTCTTTTTCTCTTATACTATTATCATCTTCTATTTTTATATTTGAAAGAATTGAATTAATTATTTCTGAATCAAAACCATCCATCTGTAATTCTGTTTTTAGTTTACGAATTAAAACTATGTTACTTTTATTGTGATTACTCTTTATCTTTTTATTTATGATCTTATTTAATTTATCTCTTTGAATATCATCAGTATATTGAATCATAACATCTTCTACTATATTATTTGAAATACCTTTATTATTTAGATCCCTTTTAATTCGTGATGGTCCATGGTAAGTTGTATTAATTTGATTGTTTAAGTAACTACTAGCATATATTCTATCATTTATATAATTATGTTCTTCAAGATTATCAAGTACTTTATTAACTATATCCTCATCAAATTCTTCTTTTAGTTTTAAGAATAATTCTAATCTAGTTTTACTTACTCTTTTTATTATTTTTAAAGCACTATAATAACAATCATAATACTTATTCTTTTCTATAATTCTTTCCATTTGAGATGGAGTTATTTTTTTAGATATAAGTAATTCTTCTTCTAATATGATTTCTTCATAAGTAAATAATTTATCATAGTTATCTAGTTGTAATTCATACATACCACTTTTTAATTTTTTGAATTTTTCTATTTTCATAACTTCACCACCTAAATATATTATATATTATTTTTATACTTAATTGTTAATTTATTTTATAATATATGGCATATTATAACTACCATTTCCTCCTATTAAAATAGATTCTTTTTTTAATAATATTACAGGTCTATATAAACTATTTTCATTATATCCCTTTAATCTATTCTTACTAGTAAGAGTTTTTTTAGTATTATTAATTTCTACTATTTCTTCTTTTCTAGAAGTTAAATAACTTTTTATATTACATTTATAAATATTTTTTACACATTTATTATTAAACTTTCTATAAGAATCAATATAATCATTAACACTTAATATCAAATTACTATCTTTAATAAAATATTTATTCCTATCATATATATTATACTCATTATATTTATAATATTTGTTACTAATTATTTTTATATATTCATCTTTATATATTCCTATTATCCTAAATAAGTCACAACTATTAATACTTTCATTTTTACAATTAAAATATATATAATTATTAGGTATATTACCAACATATATATATTTATTTTTAAACTTATATGTTTCTTTAGCGCTATCAGTATCTATAAAATAAGCTTTCCTTGAAGACTTTTTCTTGATGTAGTTAATTAGTTTTGTATTATATTTGATTCTATTTATTTTAATATTATATTTATCCCTAACATTACTATTAATTCTTATTTTTATTTTCTTATTACTCTTTTTATTTATAGTAGTTTTAAACAAAATATAATTATTATTCTTTATTACATCATTATTTACTTTTTTATCATTAATAAATACTTCTAAATCATTTAAATTATATTTATTACTTGTAAAATATAAATTATAAATATATTTTTGTTTTTTATTATTTCTAATATTTAATATTTTAGTTTCATTATTATTAATAATTATTTTATCTTTAATATAGTATTTACCACTATCTTTATATAAATTATAATTATTAATTACAATATAAAATATAATTATAACAAGAGGTAGTATCTTATTTATTATTCTTTTCATATTTAAAGTATAACAAAAATAAGAACCTATAAGTTCTTATTTCAATCGACAATATTCGACTATATTTTTAATAGTTCTAGTATAACTCCACTAATAGCTCCAAGGAAGTATACTAATAATAATATCTTAACATTTTCCTTTATTGATTTATTAATCTTAAATAACACAAGTAAACTGATACCACTAGCAGTAAGTAATCCACCCATCATAGCTCCATAGCTAATTGCATGATCTAAGTATAACTGAGTGATTGCTACACTACTACCACAATTAGGTATAAGACCAATTAATGAAGTAATGAATGAACCAAAAATATTATTCTTTAAAAGTACTTTATTCATCATATCATTACCAAAGTATTCCATACATATATTTAATACTAATGTAGTACCTAAAATAAATATGAGTGTAATTAAAGTATGTTTAACTGCTGACTTAAAAATACCATGTGAACAATCACAATGTTCATGTTCACAAAGATCATAGTGTTTTTTCTCAATATTAGTTTGTTTTCTTTTTCTTAAGAAGAAATCTATTATGAAACCAAATAACATACCAATAATAACTTTAGTAATTATTATTTTAAATATTACACTGAACTCTGTTTTATTACTTAATAGAACTGGTAACATTTCATCACTTGTAGATAAATAAACTGATATTAAAGTACCTAGTGTTACTATTCTTGTAACATATAAATTAGTAGCCATAACTGAGAAACCACATTGTGGTATAGCTCCTAAAAGTGAACCAAATAAAGGGCCTACTTTACCTGCTTTAGTTATTACTTTTTTACTTTTGTGACTTAATTTATGTTCAATAGCTTCTATAATTAAGAACGCAACAAATAAAAATGGTAATAGTTTTAATGCATCTATTAATGTATCTAATATTACATCTAACATAACATTCACCCCAAACAACATTCTTTCGTATTATATCATTATTTTTATTTTATTTCAATTAAAAAGTAGTAATTAACTACTTTTAACACTGTTTAGCAACTTCACACATTCCACCACTAATGGAATCAAAACCTTCAACTAAGTTTTTATCAAGTTCTTTTATGTCTTTAACATATTCTTGATATTTAGTTATATCTCCTTTTTTATAGAAAATAACTATATTATTCTTTAAAGAATATTCACCTAATTTAGTTTTTAATTCTTCATAAACATTATTATCTTTTAAATCATCAATATCATAATAATATATAATTTCACAGTCATAATCTTTAGCTGTTTTTAATAATTCTTTTACAAGAGTTCTTGAATCACTATTTTTAGGATCACCAAAGAATAATATACCATTACTACTATCTATTTTCTTTATTATGTTGTTCTTATTCATTTTAACCATTGGATTATCATCTTTTATATCAATTTTTAATACCTTATTATACTTTTCATATTCCTCTTTAAATTTTAAAGCATTAGTATTACACTTCTTATTATTATCACCACAACCAGTTACAATAGCTAGTAAAAGTATTACTAAAATAATTGTTTTTTTCATAACATCACCTATTTAAATATAACACAATATAATTTATTTTAAAAGAAAAAAAACAGAGCTATGCTCTGTTAATTATTTATTTAATTCTTTTAAAGTTTCAATTACTTTTCTCATTTCTAAGTCATATTGAATCATTTCAATACCACCGAATTGTTTTAAGAATTCATCTTTTTTCATTTTATATTTTTTAGCTAATTCAGTAGCTTCTTTTTCTGCTTCTTCCATACTTATTTCAATTTTTTCTAGATTCATGATTTCTTCTAACATTAATCTATATAAAACATTCTTATAAGCTTCTTTATCCATTTGTTCTCTTAAATCTTTTTCTGAAGACTGAGTGAATTGATAATAAATATCTAGGCTTAGTCCTTGCATAGCTATTTGTTGTTCAAAACGTTTTAATAATCTATCAGTTTCTTCATCAACCATTTCTTGTGGAATATCAACTTCTACATTTTTAGCTACTTCTTCAAGTAATGTATCAATATATTTATTTTCATTTTCCATTTCTTTTTGAGCTTTGATTTCTGATTCTATTTGTTTTTCTAATTTTTCTTTTGAATCAACACCTTCCATAGCTAAATCTTCAAAGAATTCTTTATCTAATTCACGTGTTACTTTTTCTTTAATTTCATTTACTTTTACTTTAAAGATTACTGGTTGTCCTTTTAAATCTTCTACTCCATAATCTTCTGGGAATGAAACAGAAATTTCTTTTTCTTCTCCTGTTTTCATACCAACAATTTGATCTTCAAATCCTGGAATAAAAGTATTACTTCCGATTTCTAATGAATAGTTTTCACCTTTTCCACCATCAAAAGCTACTCCATCTTTAAATCCTTCAAAATCGATAACCGCTACATCACCATTTACTACTTTTCCTTCTTTAGTAACTAGTTCAGTATATTCTTCAAGTAAATGACCAATTCTATGATCTATTTCTTCTTTTGTTACTTTTACTTCTTCAGGTTTAACATTTAATCCTTTATATTTTTTTACTTTTACTTCTGGTTTTGTAATAATCTTAAATAAAAACTCTATTCCATTTTCAGTAATATCTTTGATATCTACAGATGGTTGAACAACTGGTATTAAATCACTTTCAGTCATTGCTTTTTCATAAGCTGATTGTAATACTTCTTCAGCTGCTGGCATAAATAAAGATTCTTTACCATATTTCTTTTCATAAACATTTCTTGGTACTTTACCTTTTCTAAAACCATCTACAGTTACTTTCTTTTGTTCTTTTGCAAAAGCACTATCTAAAGCTTTTGTCCATTCTGCTCCTTCAATTTTAATTACTACTTCATGAATATTAGTTTTTGCTTCTTTTTTTGTATTTGCCATACTATCCCTCCAACAAAGAATATTATACCTTAAAATAGTTTATTCTACAAGAAAAAGTTATTTTATTTTCCTTTTATGTTATAATAATTATGGGGATTCATTATGGCAAACTATGGTTTTAATAAAAAAGAAATCATTGAACGAAAAATTGCTCTTAAAAAATTATTAAAGAACAGTAGTTTTTGTTGTGATGAAGAAAAAGAAATATTAATTACACTTGATATGTGTGATACATTAATTAATCTATTAGAAACTGATGAAAATGAACAAGAAATTAATCTTTCTGAAGAATCTAATATTGAGTTAATTAATTATATTAAAGATTATGTTTATAGTGATAGTTTTGATGAAAATCATATATATGTAAGAAATACTCTATGCAAAAATCTTGATTTATATACATCTAAGTCTAAATCGTTTTTGGAGTTTGAAAATGAGATTAATTTTTCAGATAAGGAAGCTATTGAATTAGTTGGAGATATGATTAGGAGTAAATTAGGGAGAAATCATTATACAACATATACAAAATTATTTGTTAATAATCCTTCACACATTCATTTTACAAAAGACTCCTCTTCTCTAATTTTTTTACCATTCAAAAAAGAAGATGTATATGCGATTATAGAAGATAATACAGACATTTCTAAACCAATTAACATAGCTCATGAAGCAGGTCATTTTTTTAGCTATTCAAATGTTGGTAAAGGAACTATTTCAAAATGTTTAGGTGAAGTTGAATCAACTTTTTATGAGTTATTATTTTGTAAGTATTTAATTGAAGAAAATATATATCCTGAAGATGCTAAAAAAGCTATTCTAGAAATACTATTAGGTATTACTGAAAAAGCCTCTATTGTTAATGCAGAATTTTCTTATCCAATGTATAAACTTAATTCTGTTAGAGACTTTAAAGATATGGCAAATGAGTATGACTTATATAATAAGACAGGAATGTATACTACTCATGATTTATTAATTTGGATGATGACTAATAATGAAGAATCTCAATTTAATTACATTTATTCAACACTTGTTGCTTTAGAATTTTATGATGATTATTTAACAAGTAAAAATAAAAAGAATGTTGTTTCAAAATATGAAAAATTTTTACGTGAAATAGATAAAGTAGATGACTTTAGATTAGCAAGTTATATTACAAAAGATTATATAACATTTAATAACTTTTCAAAATTAAGAAAATATAAACAAAAATATTTAAAATAAAAAACGTATTTATGATGTGAATCCTGTTTAGTAGACACTAATAAAAAAACAGTATATTAAAAAGAGAAAAGTTATTTTTCTCTTTTTGTGTAATTTTTTCTCTTTTTCTT
>CADAWN010000005.1 GCA_902791625.1 uncultured Erysipelotrichaceae bacterium
CTGTAACAGGTGCACTTAATATATCATACCAATTAAATGCCTTTCCTGTTTTGTTAATTACCTTATTTAAATTTGGATTAGATGTATCAGATTTCATTAGCGCTCCTTGATATATTTGAGTTACTTTTTCTGGAATTGTAATTTTAGTAAGATTGGCAGTAGCAAATGCAGAGTATCCTATACTAGTAACATTTTTACCTATTACAACTTCCTCTAATTTTGGTGATGGAGTATTAGATGAGAAATAACCATGTTTTATTTCAGTTATACTATCACCAATTACAAATTTTCTTACTTCTGAAGTATTAAATAATCCATAATTTAGTTCAGTCACACCATTTCCAGTATAAAATTCTTTTATTTCAGCATTGCTAAATGCTCCAGAATTTAAAGTTGTAATAGTATCAGGAATTACTAATTTTTCCATTTTAACATTACTGAATGTACCTCCATCTATTCTTGTAACTTTTTTAGGAAAATCAATACTTGTTAATCCTGCATCTGCAAATGCTCCAGGTTCTATTGTTGTAATATCATCATTTAAAACAACTTTAGTTAATGAAGTACACTTAGCAAAAGTTCCAGCTTTAACAATAGTAATACCCTTACCAACATTTGCAAAAGTCAAATTAGTATTATGATAAAAAGCTCCTTCTCCTATATAAGTTACACTATTTGGAATAGCTACTCCTTTAAAAGAATTATTACCAAAACTATAATAAGGATTTTCTTCATCATCTTTTAATAAATCTTCAATTGTTGTAATTGTTGGTGAAATAACTAATACTTCTGATGTTATTTTACTATCAAATGCATCTCCTGCAACTTTAGTTACTGTTTTACCATCTATACTTGTTGGTAAAGCAATGTGTATATACTTTCATCTATATAATCACCACATATTGTGTTATATTGTGATGTTGATATATTTCCTTCAGCATATAAATACTGATTACAACTTCTTGGTCTTACTACTGCATTATTATTTGCTTGAACATATTTAATCTCAAATGTTAAATCTATTGTTTCTGTTCCTTCTGGTAACTTTGATGGTTCTATATCTGTTCTATACTCAAGTCTTACAACATATGTATCTCTTGTATGTGCTGTTAACTTATCATTTACTTTTACTTCACTTCCATCTTTATATTTTACACTATAATTAATATATTCTTTTTGTCTTGCAGTTAAGCCACTATCAGTTATAGTTTCAATCATAGCATCCAAACTACCATCATTTACAGCATCTACAGAGAATTCATAGAAATCTCCTGGCTCACTTAACTCTATATCATATTCAACTATAGTTTTATAGTAATCTACTATTCTAGTAGCACTATTTCCATGTATTGGTGAACTTCCTTCTTTTACTTGTAAATTATCCCAATATACATTCCATCTTGCACTTTTAACACTAGATGAACCGTTTATTTTTAGTGTTGTTGCAATAAGAGCGTATCCTACACTTATTGCAAGTAACAATACTAAAAATATAAATACTTTTTGATTCTTATTTTTCTTCATAACTACTCTCCTATTATAATTAAATTCTATATCAGTAACTAGTTTTAGTCAATAAAAAAAACAAGTATTTCTACTTGATTTGTGTAATTTTAATTTCGTAACTTCCATTAGGAGATTCTACTGTTACTATATCTCCAACTTTATGATTCATAATAGCTTGAGCAATTGGAGATTCATTAGAAATTCTACTTTGGAATGGATCTGCTTCTTGTACTCCTACAATTTTATATTCTTCTTCATCATCGTCATCTACATATTCTATAGAAACAGTACTACCTAATCCTACAACATCTTTAGGTACATCAGTAATAACTGAAACATTTTCTAACATTTTTTCAATAGTTTTAATTCTACCTTCTATTTGTGCTTGTTCATTCTTAGCAGCATCATAATCTGCATTTTCTGACAAATCACCTAAACTTCTTGCTTCTTTAATAGATTGTATATTTTCAGGTCTACGAACATTAATTAAATTATCAAGTTCTGCTTTTAATTCAGCTAGACCTTCTTCTGTTAAATATACAGTATTTTTGTTTGTCATTTTTATCCACCTCTTATATTAATAACTTTCTAAATATTACTACATAATATTCAAAAAGTCAAGATTTATTCACTTGTTTTCCTTCTTTTACGGAAACTGTGCTTATTATACCACATTTTAACGTTTTTGTAAATGTTTTAAGCTTATTTTTTAGCATTTTTTATGAAATAATCATCAGTCATTCCTGCAATAAAATCAATAACTTTTCTCTTTGTTTTAGTACTCTGATTATACTCTTCATTTTGATTATTTAAAAATACTTTGAATATCTCACTATCAAAGTTTTCGTTATCAATATCATTTACATATTTTTGATATAATTCATTCATCTTTTCTTTATATAATTTATGTTCAGACTCATTTAAAGATTTATAATATATGTTCTTATAATTAAAATCTTTTAATGCTTCTATTGCATTATAAACTTCATCACTTAACATAATATATGGTTTATTAATACTATTTTTAATAATATCTGTAACTATACTATTTACTATTTCTCTATTTGTATTTCCAAGTACCTTAGTTATTTCTTCTGGTATATCACTTCTATTTAGTAATCCTAAATTAATTGCATCCTCTAGGTCTCTACCGATATACGCGATAATATCAGATATTCTAACAACACAACCTTCTAATGTCATAGGCATAATATTATTATATTTTTTATCTTTATAACAATTATTATATTGATTTATTACATCATCTTTACTCTTTTTTACAGGTTCATATTTTTGTAGCAATACTTCTCCGTTATGACAAAGAATTCCATCAAGTGTTTGAATAGTAAGATTACTTCCTCGACCATTATTTTCTATAACAAGATAATTTCTCATACTTTGAACATTATGACAAAAATATTCATCTAATTCTCTTCTACTTATTTCATTTAAGAAAGACTCTCCAGTATGTCCAAGTGGAGTATGCCCAATATCATGACCTAATCCAATAGCTTCAATTAAATCACAATTAAGTCTTAAACTTCTTCCTATAGCACGAGCTATTTTACTAACTAACTGAACATGAACTATTCTTTTACTAATATGATCATTTTCTTTAAAAGAATATACTTGAGTTTTATCCATATAACGAGTATATGATAATGAATAAATAATTCTATCTGCATCTCTAAAGAAAGGTGATCTATAATCATCTTCTTCTTGTTTTATTCTTACTGCATCACTACTTTTTGTAGCAAACTCACTTAAATATTCTTCACATAATAAAAAGTTCTTTTTAGCTTCATTTAATTCATTCATTATATTACCTCTTTTCTTAACATAGAATATTCTTCTACTTCAAATGGTATATCTACTTCAATATAATATATTTCATCTGGATGTCTAGCAACATCTAATATATTCTTATCTTTATCATAAAGTTTATCCACAGTAAATGTTAATAACTTTTTAGATGGTGTGAATAAATCTACTTTATCTCCTTTTTCAAAATAATTTCTTTCTCTAATTTCTAATAATTTATTTTCTTTATCATAAGAAATTACTTGTCCAAGATAATCTTGATTAGATATTTCTTGTCTTCCAGTAAAATATTGATCAGTTTCATCTGCATCTCTTAAATAGTACTGAGTACTTACTTCACGATTAGCTACTCTACTTAATACTTTTTCATAATACTCTAATTTTTCTTCAGTTAACTCATTATTATAATAGTCATCTATTATCATTCTATAAGTACCTATAACAGTAGCAAGATAATAATGACTTCTCATTCTTCCTTCTACTTTTAAACTAGCTACTCCCATATCTATTAATTCAGTTACGTATCTTGCCATATTTAAATCTTTAGTAGCTAGTGTAAACTGTTTATCTGTATCTGTATCAAATGAAAATCTACATACTTGAGCACATCCTCCTCGATTAGCATCTCTATTTGTAACATAATTAGACAGTGCACATCTACCACTTACACAAGTACACATAGCACCATGAATAAATACTTCTATATCTATTTTAGTTTTATCAATTATCTCTTTAATTTCATCTTTATTAAGTTCACGAGCTAAAACTATTCTATCTACTCCAATACTTTTTATAAACTCTCCTGCTTTATAATTCATAGTTGAACTTTGAGTAGATAAATGAACTTCAACATTATCATAGTTTTTCTTAATATATTCACATATTGAAATATCACTAACTATAAAAGCATCTATTCCACAATTAACTACATCATCAATATATTTAAATACATCTTTAATATCATCATTATGAAATACTATATTTAAAGTTAAATATACTTTCTTATTAAGTTTATGTGCGAAACTACATCCTTCTTTTAATTCATCTAATGTAAAGTTAGTAGCATTAGCACGTAAACCAAATTGTTTACCTCCTAAATATACAGCATCAGCTCCATATAATAAAGTAACTTTTAATCTCTCTAAATCCCCTGCTGGAGATAATAATTCTACTCTTTTCATTTTGTCACCTTATATATTGTCTTACGATATAAGAAACCTGTATCGCTCCCAAATATATCCCTCATCTTATCAACATAATCTAAATTATTATTATCTATATACTCTTTAGTTAGTTTTAAAGCTTCTAAAAAACTATTATGATTAATATCATCTTCTATTAAATAAATATAATCTAATTTATTATCAATTAATTCTTTTAAGCATGATGCATTATTTCTAATTTTATTATATTTAAATGTTGTACCAAATTCACTTTCTATTACTTTATATTCTTGTAATGATTTAGGTTCTTTAATCTTTAATTCTTTATCGAAATCACTATTAGTTAATAGTTTTCTCTTAGAAAAAGATACAACTGGATAACCAAGTAACATAAATATAAGTTTTGCTTTAGCATTCTTTTTAAATTCTATTATTTCATCTATAGTAATTTCATTAGATAAATAACTATACTTACATCCCTTATCATAATAATAATTACTTGTATAATAATTAGTTACCATATGAGTATTATTCCATACTAAATCTATATTTAAATTTAATTCTTTTTTTAATTCTAAAACAGCAAGATCATAAAAGAAAACTCCACTAATATTTAGTTTATCTAGTTCTAGTAAAACTTCTTTTAGATTTTCAATTTCATCATTTTCTATCATTTTATTAATTACAACAAATATCTTTTTATTTGTCTCACTAATTAATTTTTTTATATCATCTAGTGAGTAATAATTTTTATAGTCAACAGAAAAATTAAGAAGTGGTAAAACAAATCCATCTGCTTCTTTATATTCTAAAATATTATTAGTTGGTTTTATTAATATTTCCATAATTACTCCTTTATAAATAAAATAGAAAGATATACTTTCTATTTTTTAATTTCTGGTAACATTCTTTGTGGTATTTCATATACTTCACTTAAGTTAAATTTAATCTTATAATACTTATCAACATACCATCTATGATTATCAGTTTCTTTAAATAATTTTACTTTTATGTAAATCCATTTTTTATTAATTCCGTATATTTCACTCACTGTAGCATTATCTATAAAATATCCTGAATACACTTTTCTTGTTTTAGAAGGTACTTCTGCAGATAAATCATATCTTATAATATCATTACCTATTATATAAAAATACTTTTTATAAAAAAGACTATTATCTCTCATTAATGTTGTTTCTTCATCATTTAAAGGTATTATTAATTTGTATTTATTAGTTATATTATTTTTACGTATAATCGCATTATTATAACTAATTAATTTACTATTAACATCTTTAGGTCCAAAATAATATGAATAATCACCATACGTATGTAATTCACTTTTTAAAATAGTATCATATGCATAAGCACCAGCATCACTATTTATATACTTTAAACCTATCCATGTACCATAGAAAGTAACAACTATTAAAACTAGAAATGCAAAAATATATATTTTAGTCTTAGTTAATCTAAACATACAGTAACTCCTTTTTGTGGTATATTATACTACTAATTCTTTTTTATGGAACACTTTTTTTTATTTTTTTAAAACATTTGTAATATAAAATTTAAAATCATCACGTGTAAAATAATTTTCTTCATGATAATCAGTAAATGTATTATATGTTGTATACACTACTAACCATCCATTTTCTATATAATAATGTGCATTATCAGTATACTTTTCTACACCTCTTAATTTCAAATAACAATCCTTATAATTACAATTCGATGGTAAAATATTTTTATTAATTTCTTCATCATATTTTTTTACCATTTGAACTGATATTTCTTCATTAATTTTATCATTAGTTGTATTAAATTTACCTATTATTTCATCATCAGTCAATGCTTTACCACCTTTGTTAAGATCGAAAACATAAGTTGTAAAATCAAATTTTAATTTATTATTTTTATCTAGGTTTTTATATATTAAAACAAGTGAGATAATATTGTTATTAATATTATATTCATAAGTAATAGAATTATTAGAAGTATTAGAATTTGCATATTTTTCACCTAGTTTTTGAATTTGTTCATTTAAATTATGTACAAATTCAGTATCTATATTAATAAATGGAATATTTGATTTACTATCATCATATGACTGATATGTATAAATAAATTCCTGATCATCGTCAATTTTATAATCATCATATTCAATAACATATGCCTTTTTTAAAATAAAAACTAATATTGTTAAGACAACAACTACTATGAATGTTATAAATAATTTTTTACTTATTTCTATTTTACCTATCTTCATATCCATCTTTCCTTCTTGTAACAGAGATTCCATCTCCTATTTTTTTTATTTCGGTTTCATAATTTTCATTTTGTTCTAAAAACTCAATATATTTTCGTATTTTTCTAGCAATTGCTCTTACGTTTCTACTTTCTATATCTTCTAAATTCATATATGTAAAACCATGAAAGAAAATATTATCTGTTATTATTGTTCCATTTTTATTTAAGTTTTTTTCAAAGTGTGTAAAAAAGTTAATATTTTGTGCTTTTGCTGCATCTATAAAAATTAAATCAAACTTTTCTTCTAAGCTTACCTCTAATGCATCTTTAAATATTAATTTAATTCTATTTTCTAATTTAAATTTTTTAATATTTTTAACTGCTTCTAAATATCTTTTTTCATCTCTTTCTATTGTAGTAATTTTTAGATTTGGATTGCTAAGGGCCATACATATTGCAGAATATCCTATTGCAGTTCCTATTTCTAAAACACTTTTTACATTTTTAACTTCAATGTAATTATTTAAATAATTTAGACTCTCTTTTTGAATAATTGGTACTTTCTCTTTTTTAGCATATTCTTCTAGCTCTTTTACTAGTTTCTCTTCTACCATATCCAATTACCTGCTTGTTTTATTTCTTTTATTGTTTGTTCATGTTCTCTATTTGTTTTTGTATAATATACTTTACCATTCTTATCAGCAACAAAGAATAGATAATCACTAGCAGTTGGATTAATAGCTGCTTCTATACTTGATTTAGATGGACTACAAATAGGTCCAACTGGAGGTTTTCCTGCCATATTACTAGCTCTTGTATTATATGCATTAGGTTGAGCAAACTCCTGAGCAGTCAAATCACTAGTCATTGGTTTTTGAAGTCCATAATATGTAGTAACATCACTACCAATATTCATGCCTTTATTTATTCTATTATTAAATACTCCTACTATCATCTTACGATCTTTTTCATTTAATCCTTCAAGTTCAGCAATAGATGCCATTGTTAGATAATAATGTACACTCTTTCCAGATGTAGTTATCTGATTCTTATAAGGAGTTAACACTTTATCTGTTTGATCTAGTAATCTTGTTATTATTTCTTTGGTATTTGATTTTTTATTAAATTCATATGTTTCAGGATAAAGATATCCTTCAAGTGGATAATAAATATTTTCATTTAATATTTCATCTGTTAAAAACCAATACTTATTAATTAACTCTTTTAGATATTCTTTGTTATTAAATGTATTTTTTACTTCTTCTTCATTAATATTAAATTTTTCACTTATTAAAGATATATAACTTGTTAGTCTTTTACCTTCTTTAAATGTAACTTTAATACTATCTTTTTTTACTTTACCACCACATAATTTTTCTTTAACTTGTTTTACATTCATACTCTTAGTAAAATCATATGGTCCAGCCTTTAAAGAATCACATTTATTAAGTTTTAAATATATTAAAAAGAAACTACTACTTCTTATAATATTTTTCTTTTCTAATAATTTAGCTATTTGTTTAGTACTCATTCCTTGTTCTACTACTACTTCTATTTTTTTATTAGAATTCTTATCTACTGGCATAGATAAAATCATATATAGAATGCTTGCTGCAATCAATAAAACAGCAATAATAGATATTATAATTATTGTTATTTTTACTTTTTTCTTCATACTATTCTCCGAACAAATAACGAGCTTATTGCTCGTTGTTGTTTTCTTCAGCTTTTTTTCTTAATTCTTTTTGAATTGTATTTAAAATAGTTTCAATTATTTTCCACTCTTTATCAGTAGTTATTTCTCCTAAAACCATTTCTTCACTATTAGGATCATAAGTTGATGCATATACTGAAATATTTCCTTCTTCATCATAAGTATTATCAGTATAAGCTATATAACTTTTCTTAGTATCATCACTATCAAATGTAAATAATACATCATATTTTGTTTCTTTTCCTTCTTCATTAACTAATGTAAAACTTTTATCTTCCATTTTTATTCTCCTTATCTAAATAACTTTGTAATATGATACAAGCAGCCATACTATCAATCACTTTTTTTCGCTTTTTTCTGGATGTATCATTTGATATTAATATGTCTTGTGCTTCTTTAGTAGTTAAACGTTCATCTTGTAAAAATACAGGTAAATCAAGAGTTTTTTCTAATTCTTCTTTAAATTTAATACTTAACTCAGCTTTATAACTAATTGAATTATCCATATTTTTAGGATAACCAAGTACAATGGCCTCTATTTTTTCTAATTCAACTATTTCTTTTACTTCTTTAAGTAATCTTTTATATTCTTCATTATGTCTAATAATTTTATAACTGTGTGCGAAAATACCACTTTTATCTGAAATAGCACATCCAAGAGTTCTACTTCCTAAATCAAGTCCTAAATATCTCATTATTTTTGTTTTTGAAACTCCCTTAATAAAACTTCAATTATTTCTGCTCTATCAAGTTCTTGTATTTTCTTACGAGCATCTTTATGACTAGAAATATAACCTAAGTCTCCGCTAATTAGATAACCAACTATTTGATTACTAGCATCATATCCTCTTTCTTCAAGAGCATCAATGACTTCATCAAGTATTTTCCTAATTTTATGGACATTTAACTCATCAATATGAAATAAATTTGTTTCTTCATTATTCATAGAATCACCTCTAAGCATATTACCCACCTTTATAATATCATTTTTTTATATATTAATCAAGGAATAATAATGTAAAAAAAGTAAGAATTAACACTAATTCTTACTTTGAATATATAAATCCCATAAAGATTAAAAACGCTACAAAAATTATTGAAATAATTATACCATTTACTCTTTCTGAAGTTTTACTTTTATATTTAACACCTAAAGCCATATTAATAAGTAATCCACCTATTAAACCACCAATATGAGCCCAATTATCAACACCATTCATCATAAATCCTAATGATAAATTTAAAATAATAATTGGTATTAAATTTGTCTTTACAACATTACCTAAATAAACTCTATAATGAAGTCCAAAATATATTAGTGCTCCTGCTAAACCAAATATTGCACCACTTGCTCCAATGCTTACACCATTTTTTAAGAAAATAAGAGACATAAGGGAACCTGTTAAAGCACTAAATAAATATATTAAGATAAACTTAACTTTACCTACAAAACTCTCTAATTGACTACCAAAAATATATAAAGCATACATATTACACAATAAATGAATTATATTTGCATGTAAGAAAGTAGCAGTTAATAATCTATAATATTCACCACTTCTAACATAATCACCAAAAATACAAAACTGAGATAATACATAATTTTGCTTATTATATATTATAGGAAAAACATAAAAAAATACGTTTAAAAATATTAATATATAAGTAATTATTGGATACTTAGGTTTAAATACTTTCTCAACTTTTTCACTATCTTTAGCGCTATGTTCACTAATATCAGAAGTAATTTTTAGAAATAACTGCATTCCTTCTTCTGTATATTTTAATTTATCTTTCATATCTGGAAAGATTTTCTCAATAACATTATTATCTTTTATTTCTTTTTCATCTCTAGCATTAACACATTTAATATTTTTAGGTTCTTCTATTTCAATACTTTTATCCAAATCTAAAAATATGCTTAATGTTTTTATATTAAAAGTAAAAGTCTTTTTCTTTATTTTTTTTACAATTCTATTAGTTTTAAATATATCAAATTTAAATTGTTCATCATTTATTATTTTACCAGTTACTATTCTAACTATTTTATAATCTTCATCTAAGTTTTCAAGCCAAATCTCATTTTCAGCTCCCTGTAAAACTATAGGATTATAATTACGTTCAACTATTAAATAATGTATTATTTTCATCACTAATAAATTTTTATTATCTAACATTGCTTCATCAATGATAACATCTTGATCCATAGTCTTACACCTCCTCCTTAGAACATTTATATTATAACCTAAAATAAGAATAAAATAAAGTTTTATTGTTCTATACTATCAAGAATATCTAAAAAATCTTTTGGTGGTTCTACTTCAAAATACATTTTTTCACCAGTTACTGGATGAATAAACTCTATACTCTTCGAATGAAGCATTTGACCAAAATCAGTTGATTTCTTTTTATTATAAATTGGATCATTTACAATAGGATGATTAATATAGGCCATATGAACTCTAATTTGATGAGTTCTTCCTGTTTCAAGAATACATTCTACTAGTGTATTTTCTTTATATCTTTTTAATACTTTAAAGTGAGTTATAGCCTCTTTACTATTAACATCTGTAACCATCATTTTTTCTCTTGTATTTATATCTCTTCCAATAGGAGCATCAATAGTTCCTGAATCTGGAGAAATAACGCCATCTACTAGTGCTAAATAATGTCTTTTAACTTCTTTATCTTTTATCATATTTGACAATTTATCTAACATTTCATCTGTTTTAGCAACCATCATTAAACCACTTGTATCTTTATCTAATCTATGAACAATACCTACTCTAATATTAGTAGTTTCTTTAATATTAAAATGATATAAAAGTGCATTAACAAGTGTATCTGTATAATGACCAGGTGCAGGATGAACAACCATTCCACTTTGCTTATTTATAATCATTAAATAATCATCTTCATAAACTATATCAATAGGAATATTTTTAGCTTCTATTTTAATTGTAAAATCAAGTTCTGAATCTATTCCTATTTCATCGCCTATTTTAACAAGATAACTACTTTTTTCTATTTTTCCATTAACCATAATCTTATCTTGCTTTAATAATTTTTGTATTTTACTTCTAGATATTTCAAGATTATTACTAAGATACTGATCAAGTCTAATGTTTTCCTCTTCTACTATTACTTTTTCCATATTTTCCTTCCCTTATTTTCTTATATTCTTTATCCATTGGACCTTCTTCTTTTCCCTCTAAAAATACATCTATTATAAATATTACCATTCCAATAACTATAAACGTATCAGCAATATTAAATACAGGAAAACTATATCCAAATATTCTAAAAGATAAGAAATCTGTAACTCTTTGATAAATAATTCTATCTATTATATTTCCAATAATACCACCAATTAAAAAACTATAACCCATAATATTAAGTTTAGTATTTCTACTATCTTTAATAATACATCTAAATATAAATACTAGAAATAATAATCCTAAAACTGTTAATAAAATCCATTTACCATTTAAAACAGACCAAGCTGCTCCTTCATTTTCTACATGCATTATTTTAAAGAAGTTACCTAATACTTTAAATCCAGAATTTACATCTAAATAAATTCTTATAAATATTTTAGATAATTGATCTAGTAAAATAACAAAGGAACTAATTAAAATTATTTTTTTTATTTTTGTCATAACTACTCCTTGTTCTTCTTTTCTATTTTATTAATAATAATTTGATATTCATTTAATCTTTTTTCAACTTTACCATCAACTTCTATTATATCACCACGTACAATATCATTGTACATATTATATACTTTAGGGAAACAAACAAATTCCAAAGTATTTTCTTGATCACTACAAGTAATAAAACTCATATTTTCACCCTTAGAAGTTTTAATAACTCTTATTTTTTCAACTAATACAATTGTTTTTATATTTTTACCAAAATAACTCTTAATATCTTTTAATTCAATATAATTGTTGTCTTTTTTATACAACATAGTTGGATGTAAAGTAATGTAAAATCCAAATATTTCTTTTTCTTTTTTTAGTAATACTTCTTTACCAAATTCATCTTTTATTTCTATTTCTGGTTTCATAACAAGTGATGGATCTAAATCTTTTGTTAGTTCTCCATAATTTATTAATTCATCCAAATTATAAATTAAAGTATTAGTATTATATCCAAATTTACTAAAAGCTTGACCATATATTAAAGACTCTAAAGTAGATTTAGTAACACCATTTATTACTAATCTACTAAAAGTATCATATATATCACTAAATTCATCACTACCACGAGCTTGAATTATCTTTTGAGCAGCGACTAATCCAACAGATTTTATATTAGTAAGTGGATAATATATTTTCCCATTATATACTTTATAAACTTCATCACTAATATTAATATCAGGTAATACTACTTCTAATCCTTTAGATTTTGCTTCTATAATATATTCTTTTGTTTTAGTCTCACTACCTATTACATTAGTAAGCAAATTACTATAAAATATTTCTTTATAATGTACTTTAAAATAAGCAAGTTTATAAGCAATTAAAGAATAAGCAACTGAATGTGATCTATTAAATCCATATCCAGCAAAATTTAATATTAAATCAAATATCTTCTCTGATATTTCTTTTGTATGACCTTTTTCTAATGATTTTTTAATAAACTTTTCTTTTTCTGATTTTAATAAATCAACTTTTTTCTTACTCATTGCACGTCTTAATATATCAGCTTCACCCAATGAATATCCTGCAAAAAGACTAGCTGCTTGCATTATTTGTTCCTGATATATAAATATACCATATGTATTCTTTAAAATTGGCTCTAGTGTTTTATCTAAATATTCTACTTTCTCTAAACCATGTTTTCTTCTAATATAAGTATCTATATTAACAGCTGGACCTGGTCTAAACAAAGCTATAGCTGCAAAAATATCTTCAAATGTATTAGGTTTTAATCTTTTTAAGAAATTCTTCATTCCACTTGATTCAAACTGAAATATACCTACTGTATCTGCTTCTTCAAAAATTTTTAAAGTATCTTTATCATCAAGTGGTATTTTATTAAAATTAATATCTTCACCTGTTTGTTCTTTTATATCTCTAAGAATATGTTCAATAATACTCAAATTCTTAAGTCCTAAAAAATCCATCTTTAATAATCCCATATCTTCTAAATATTCCATGGAATAAGCTGATAAATACATAGAATCATTCATTGTCAAAGGAATTACTTCATCAAGTGGTACTTGTGACATAAGTATTCCAGCAGCATGTGAAGAAATATGTCTTGGAAATCCTTCTAATTTAATTGCAATATTAAATAAATTTTTAAGTGTTATATCACTTTCTATCATTGCTTTAAAATTAGGATTATTTGAATATATATCTTTAAGTTTATCTTTTGTAAAATTAGGTATTAACTTATTTAATGAATCCAATTTATAAGTTGGAATATTCATTACTCTAGCTACATCTCTTAATACTTGTTTAGCACTTAAAGTTCCAAAAGTAACTATACCTGAAACATTTTTACTACCATATTTTTCTCTAACATACTCAATTACTTGTTCTCTTTCCTCATCAGGAAAATCCGTATCAATATCTGGCATTCCACGTCTTTCTGGATTTAAGAATCTTTCAAACAATAAATTATATTCTAGCGGATCAATCTCAGTTATTCCAAGTGAATAAGCAACTAAACTACCTGCCGCACTTCCTCTTCCTGGACCAACTAAAATATTATTATTTTTCGCATATTTAATAAAATCATAAACTACTAAAAAGTAATTACTGAATCCCATATCATTAATAATATTTAACTCATAAGATAGTCTTTCTTTATATTTAACTGGTATTTCTCCACCTAATCTTCTTTTTAAACCAGTCTTTGATAATTCAAATAAATATTTACTAGGATCAACATCAGTTTTATAAATTGGAAGAAGTAATTTGCTTTTTGGAAACTCTAAATTACATTCACCCACTATTTTTTCTATATTCAAAACCCCATCATGATCAGTATAATTTTTGATATCAGTGCATATTAATTCTTTTTCTTTTAAATCATAAGCTACTTCATCACTAGTAGTTTTACCATCTCTTATTAAATATAAGTATTCTAAATATTTACTATCATTATATTTTAAATATAAACATTCTCTAAAATATACAGTATTTTTAGTAATTAAAAAACTCTCTTTTTGTTCAATTTTATTACTATATCCTAAATATAAATTATCATAAATACTTTCTAATTCTTTAAAATAAGTATTGTCAGAATATTTAACTACACATATTAAATCACTATTATATTTTTTTAAATCATCAATTGTTACAATTCTTTCATTTTGTATAGTAGAAAGTTTTATCATATTCTTATAACCATAATAATTCTTACAATAAATATATACTTTAAAATTATCTAAATTAATTTCTAATCCTATTACAGGTTTAATATTACTAGCTATACACTTTTTATAAAACTCCATAACTCCATACATATTATTATCACATAATACACATATAGAATCATTACTATTTTTACAGTTATCTATAATATTATCTATAGTCAAGCAACTTGAAAGAAGAGAATAATTACTCTTTACATTTAAATTAATCATAGTATCTCTCCTTTCTTTATAAATATTTTACCACAAATATAAAGAAAAAGACTAGCAACTTAGTGCTAATCTTTTTATTCTGTGTTTCCTCCCTGATTACCAGTTTGGTTTTCTTCTTTATCTTTGTCCTTATCTTTATCTTCTTCTTTTTCCTTTTCTTTTTCTTCTGTTTTTTCCTCTTTCTTTTCTTCTTTTTTAGTTTCTTCTTTCTTAGGTTCTTCTGTTTTTCTAGAAAGAGTTAAAGTAATAGCTCCACTTAATTTATCAGTTCTCTTATTTGTTGGTACACTTTGACTTACTACTGTTCCACTTGCACCATCAAAAGTAACTCTAATTCCATATTGGTTAGCAAGACTTTGAGCTTGTTCTTTTGTCTTACCAGTAAAATCAGGAACTAATTTATAATTAGAACCACTATTATAAGGACCTTTACCTATAACTGTTTTTTCATATTCCTCATCTATAGAAAAACTAAATGATTTTACTACATCATGATCAACTAAACCTAAATTAGTTTTCATAGCTTTTATAATATCTTTTCTACTAGATTCATTAGGAATGTAATCCCATAATACCATTCTAGCTCTTTCATCATAAATCATTTGTCCAGATCCAAGAAGATATAATTGTTGAATATTAACTAAATCTGTTTTATTAGTAGCTAAATCATTATTCATAAGATCCTCTGCAATACTATAGAATGATAATATTTGATCATTTGTAAAGTTAGAATCAAAGTTATTTGATATAGTATCTAATACTTTTAAGAATTGACTTGCACTCTTAATTGATTTAATTTTATCAATCATAGCTTTAATAACTATTTGTTGATTTTCTCCTCTGCCTAAATCTCCATTAGCAAGTTGTTTTCTATTACGTGATAAAACTAAAGCTCCTTCACCATCTAGATGTTGATGACCTGCTTTAATACAAACTTCACCACTTCTATTAGAATCATCAGTACATAAATCTTTAGGAACATCTACATCTATTCCTCCAAGAGCATTTACTAATTGAACCATTCCTTTGAAATTAATTTTTGCATAATAATCAATTTTAACATCAAAATAGTTTTCTATAGTTGACATCATACAATCTGTACCATATGCAGCAGCATGTGTAATCTTATTTTCTGGCTTACCACTCCAACAAGCAATTGGAACATAACTATCACGTGGAATACTTAACATTGTAGCATTTAATGTTTTAGGATTAAATGTAATTAAAATTAACGAATCTCCATTAGCAACAGTATTTTTATCAAGCCCTTCTTGATTCGAATCAACTCCAAGTAATAATATTGTAAATGGATTTTTTACACTTTTACCACGAGAAGAAACTTCTCTTTTACTAGTAGAAGACTTTTTGAATTTTTGACTCTTCTTAACTATAATCTTAGTTCTTTCAGTGATATTTTCATACCCCTCTATACCATTAAATATTGGTGCATAATCTGTTGGTATGAATATTGCATCAAGTTTATTTGAAAGAAGTTCTGACATCATCTCTTGATAACTATCGTATTCTTTAATTTCATTTTCGTCTTCTAATTTATATTTTTTAATCATTTTTTGAGGAATAATATAACCATCCTCTGAATCTTTATTAGATAATATACCTATTGTGTAATCATTTACATCTTTTACATTTTTACAATTTTTTTCTTTTAAAGTTATTAAACTAGATGAATACTCAATATATTCCTTATTAAAACTACCTGCATAATTATATACAAAACGAGTAACAAAGAAAGCTGAGCCACATGCTAATATATATATAACAAGAGCCGTATATAAAGCTTTCTTCTTAATATTTTTTTCTAATTTCTTTTGCTTTTTTATTTTTTTACAAACACAAAATGCAATTATCAAATAGAATACAACTATTAAGAAAATGGCTAAATATATATATTTAGGAATTTGTCCACCCATACTTCTTAATTTCCAAACTTTAAAAATTGCAAAAGCACCAGCTATTAAAGCTATAAAACTAAGTAATCTAAGTAAAATTTTACCTCTAGGTTTCATATTCTTATTTTCCATATCATCACCCTACTTTAATTCCACTAAATATAGTTTCTTATCTTCATGAACAAAATACATAGTTGCTTTAGTTTGATATCCTTCACCTGTATTCTTTTTATATGTCCATGTAACACTTACTTCATATGCATTATCATCTTTTTTATCTTTATATGTATAAGGCACTGTTCCAACTTTTTCAACAGTTACTTTATCAACACTAGGTAAATTTTGTTTTCTTTCACCATAAAGATTATTTTCAACATACTTATACATAGTATCTTGGGCCTTTTCTAAGAAATCTTCAAGTTCCAATTCATGAACAAAATCTTTTCCACCAATATCTGTTTTAGCTAGTTTATCTTCTAAAGAATAAAAATCTATAATGAATAATTTACTTATACTCTTTACATATTCTTCTTCATTTTTCTTTTTACTATTTAATATTTTTTCAAGATTTTTAAATTCTTCTTTATATCTATCATTTTGAGTATCTTTAACAACATAACCATATTCTTTAATTTCATTAGTTATTTTGGCCTTAGTTTTTTTCTTAGTACCAAAACAATTAAGATATATATAGATTCCCGCAATCGCAACAACAATTACAAAAAATATAATTATTCTTCTTTTTACACTTTTCTTTAATTTCATAATTCCTCCTATTTGGATTTATTTACTTGTTGTTTTTCTTTTTCCTTTTTTACTAAATCAAATACTATCATATCATTTGATACATCAAGTAATTTTTCTGCATATTCAGTTTTGTTATCTATGTAATCTTTATCAATTACTTCGTTATTATTAAGTGTTATATATTCACCTTTTTGACCATTATAATATACTTTATTAGTTACCCAGTTACCATTAGGGAAAACTACAATATTATCAGATTTAATATTAAATATATCATGACCTAAAGCATAATCATTTTTGAATCCAAACATGTTACCCATTGTTGGCATTGCATCATACATTCCCATAACATCAGTAACTTCTGTTTCATATTTTTTATCTTTAGTCCAAATAATAAATGGTACTTTTCTATTTAATTCGTATTTATAACTATCAAATTCTTCATAATTTGGATCTTCTTCATCTAAAATATCATCATTTTCTTTATCATAATTATAGAATCTATTGTAATCATCTTTTGGAAGTCTAGCATCATGATCTCCATATATTATTACTACAGTGTTATTAAGTAAACCTTTTTCATCAAGTGCATTAATAAATTCTCCGAATGCTTCATCTGCATAATGTACTGATTTAAAATAATTACCTAATTTTGTATCTTCCATATATGGATAAGTCTTTATCTCACCATTTTCATCTGTTTCTTTTAAACTAACATCAAATTCACCATATTTATCTACCTCAGCAAAAGGAGTATGATTAGTAAGTGTAATTAATGTTCCATAATATTTATCATGTTCCTTACTTATTTTTTCTATGTAATCAACTGATTGACTAAAGAAAGCTTTATCACTTATTCCAAGACCTATAGTATTATCCTTTGTTACGTTGTAATCAACTTTACTATAGAATTTATCTACACCAAAATTATTATGCATAACTCTTCTATTCCAGTAATCAGCTGTATTGCCATGCATACTGAATGTATAGTAACCTAATTCTTTCATCTTTGATGGAGTTGCATAATACTTTCTATCTGAATATGAAACAAAAGCTGTTCCACTCTTAGTAGGCATTAATGAGTTATTAAATGTTAATTCAGCATCACTACTAGTACCTACACTAACTTGTGAATAAAAATTTGAAAAATATATTCCTTCTTGAGCTAATTTCTTAAAGTTAGGAGCTACTTCTTTACCATTAAATTCTGTATTTAAAGCTACTGTTTGTAAACTTTCAGCATGAATAACTAAGACATTTTTATCTTTAAATATATTAGTATATTCATTTTCTTTTGTAGTATCTTCATTTTTCTTTCTATCATCAAAATACTCTCTAAATTGCTTAGCTGCATCATCATAACCAAACATTGAACTAATCTTTGGTTTTAGACTTGCTATACCATCATTTATTTGATAAACATAAATACCAAATCTTTGAACTACATATTCTTTATTCCATTGTTTTATAAAACGACTAACTTCTATTCCAGATAGTGTTATACAAAATACTCCAATTAGTATTCCTCCAGCAAGTAAAGTCTTTAAAAACTTCTTTCTTCTTCTCTTTTTAATAACTACTTTTGTCTTTAATTTTTTTCTATTTATAAATAGATATATATAGAATGATAATAATGGTATAATATATATAAAATCTTTTATTTGTAATATATTTTTAACAACTGCATCTCCTACTGGTGCAATAAACTGTGTTAAAGATAACATAGAGAAACTTGCAAAAGATGTATAATATGTATAGTAAACTGAATTTATTGTACATATTGCTGTAAATAAAAATGTTAAAAAGCTTAAATATATAACTTTTGATTTATTCTTTTTAAACAAATATACAAATGATCCGAATATAACTACTACTGCAGTATCTGCTATTATAGGTTTTGGTAAAATAATATTCCCAAAACTTGGCATAGTTAATATTCTTAAAAGCATTGCATTAAGTACATTTAAACCAACATATACAACAAACACTTTATTATTTTTAACATAATTTGATATCATGTGTTCTGTTTTAATTCTTTTTATTTTTTCAAATGTTTTCTTAAAAAAACTTTTTAATTTATTCATTAACATCACCTATTATATTATTATAGCATGTTGAATATATTTTTTCAAATAAAAGACACATAAAATATATGTAATTTTACGTGCCTAAATTTGCATTTTCAACAATTTTATTTTCCTCTTCTTCAGTAGCGTTTATAGCCATTCCAAATACAAATATATATGATAAGAAATATACCCAGATCATTAAAATTATTATATTAGAAATACTACCATAAAATAAATTATACTTAACAAAATGTCTTACATATATTGAGTAAATTTCTGTTCCTATAATCCACATTATTGTAGTAAATAAAGGACCTAAATTATTACCTCTTCTACTTATCTTTTTATCTGGTGCCATATGATATATAATCTTTACTACAAAGAACATTAATACCATAGTAATTGGTATTCTTATTATTTTAAATATAGTAGATAAAACTTCTATTGTATTAACATCTTGTATTTCAGATTTTAAAGCATCAAATATGTTATTACCAAAAACAGGTACTGCAAGTATAAATAGTATTAATAATACTAAAATTAAAGTTATTAATACTGCCTTTAATCTTCTTCCAAAAAATCCTCTTCCTTTAATGCCATATATCTCATTTGAAGTAATAATAATAGAATGTGCACCATTAGAAGCAAGAAAAAACGATGTAAGAAAGAAAATAAACAAATTAAATGTTAAACCACTACCGCTTATACTAGTAGATGTTATATTCATGATATCTGTTGGTAAAAACTTATGTGTAAGTTCTGAAATTGACGATAAAGGTATTGAAAAATATGAAGCAATCATTCCAAGTGCTGCAACAAGTGGAATTAATGACAACACAGTAAAAAAAGCAAGTTGTCCTGGTAAAACTCGCATATATGGCTTTCTAACTATATAAAACAATTTTTTATAGAACTTCCTTACTTTTTCCATCTTATTTTCCTTTATTTATTTTCCTCTTTAGAATTAATCATTTCAAGTGTAGCTTCATTTATTGCATCATCTATTGTCTTAATAGAATCATCAATCATACTATATCCAATAGCTGCACCAAATTCATGTGGTAAATTCTTCATTTCTTTAGTTAATTTTTTACAATAAACACTTATTTGTCTTTCACTATAACCGATTAAATATATTAAGAATTCATTACCATCAGTTCTAATTATTTCACTATTTTCAAGTTGTGTATTAACAAGTAATGCAGCAGCTTTAACAATTAGATTATCTCCTTCATTATGTCCATAATTATCATTTACATATTTTACTTTATTTAAATCTACTATTACTACAGCTTGTGGATAAACATTACATTCTCCCCATTCTGGCATCTTAGCATTTAAATAATTTCTATTTTTTAATGAAGTAAGTATATCTGTATATTTATGTTTATCAACTATTTTTAGTTTCTTAATTCTTCTCTTTTTATTTATATATGCACGAATTATTAAAATTACAATAATTGGCATGAAAATAATAAACAATACATTTAAATAAATTTTCTTCATAGTAGCACCTTTAAATAATGATTCATGCATGCTTTCAATACCACTATTACGATAATTATAATAAGAATTAGTATTTATAATATAATTCATCAAGTTATAGAAAGATTCATTATCTTTTTTTACCATAAACTTGTAATCATTCATTATAACATCTATATATAATACATTATAATCATCAAATTTTTCTTTATTATAGTTATATATTTCTCTATCAAGAACTACTAATTTATCATCTGCTTTATCAATTACTTCATCTAGATCTTTAGCTTTTGTAATATTACATTTACTATTTATAGAGAAATAATTATATAATGAATCATTTGATAACATAACTACTTCTTTGTTTTTCAAGCTTTCAAAAGAATTAACTATATGTTTATCTTCTTCTTTTCCTAAAACAACATAGTTTTCTATAAAAGTAGAAATTGTTGATAAATAATTATCATTTGAATAATTATAATAATCAAAATAAATATCTACTTCTTTTTTATCAATAGCTTTCTTTAATTCTTCTTTGCTATCATATTTTTTATATTTAAATTCTATATCTGTTAATCTAGAAATTCGATTAATATATTCACCTGCTATACCTGCAAGTCCTTTTCTTGTTTCTACTTCATATGGTGGATTATCTATATAACCATAAGTATATATTTTAGAAACTAATGATGTTTTTGTTTTATCACTTAAATTATTCTTTTCTATATAATAATCAAGATAAGCATTATTATATTTTTCAACAAATTTAGTTTCTTTCCATTTGTTATAGTATTTAGTTACTATATTATTTAATTTTTCATTTGAATCACTTAAAGTTAAAACTACTTTTTTATTCATTTCTGTAAAGTAATAATTTATAAAATAATTATTTTTACCAATTATTTTGTCTAAATACATAATATTTGGAACAATTATCATATTAACTTCACCATTATCTAGTGCAGAATATAATTCATCTATACTCTTATAAGTCTTAAAAGATAAATTATTACCACTCTTTAAATAATATCTTAATTCATCACTATCTGATTCAAAAACACCAAATATAGTATTCTTTATATCAGATATTCTATTAATTCTTTGATATTCTTTTCCAATAGCTACATAATTATCAACAAAGATTAACAAATCTTTTTTAGATAATTCAGTCTCATTATCTAATATTCTTATCCTATAACTATTAGTTGTAGGTTTAGATTCCTTTAAATATGGAATCTTATTAAATTCAAGTCCAACATTTTTTTCAAAATCTTTTAAGAAATCAAAGAAAACACCAGAACCATTTATACCATATAATGGATAATCATTAACAACCTCAAAATCAACAGCTGTTTTTTTATTACTTTCTACCCATTTCTTTTCTACTATTGTAAGCGATGTCGTAGCATCCTCATTATTATAATAACGATACACAATAGCAAAAGTAACTACAGCAATCAGTATTGGTACCAATATTATTATTTTCTTTTTCATACAAAACTCCTATCTGCCTTTTGTCCAACTAACATTTTCCTTATTATGATGTTTATAACCTATAGTTGGAAAATTATCATCTTTGCCTTTTTTCTTTAAGAAAACTTGAACATCAAAATATTTCTTTTGGTCATCACTAAGTTTTTCCATTAGTTTACCATAAGACTCTTTAGCTTTGTTTAAATCAACATCGTCTTTCACAGTAACAACTACTTTTACTATTTTTCCTGTTAAATATACATTAACAGAAGTAGACATTTCTAAAGATTCAATATTTTTCTTAATTTCATTTTTCTGTTTAGCTTTAACATTTACTTTTTCTATACCATCTAATCTATCACCATATTTACCATTATTATTAGAGAATATTGTTTCATAAACTATACATAAAGCTAAAACAATTATTACAAGAAAAGATAAAGCTAGTATAAGTTTAGTTTTCTTTCTTAATATATTTTTCATCTAATCAACTCCCTATTTTAGATTAATTATACACTTGTTTTTAATTAATTTCAATCTACATTATTTTAATTTAGATAATTCTTCCTGTAACAACTTCATAGCAAGTCCAGGATTAACTTTACCTTGTGATGCCTTCATCACTTGTCCCATAAGGAATTTAATAGCTCTATCATGACCACTCTTATAATCTTCTACGCTATCATTATTTTCACTTATTACTTTATTAATAATATTTAGTACTTCACTATCATCAGTAATATTTGAAATTCCTTTTTCTTTTATAATTTCATTACAACTAATGTCTCTATCTAAGATATCATCTATTATATCTTTTACATTCTTACTAGTTAATTCATTATTATTAACTTTAGTAACAAGTTGATAAAACTTATCTTCATCAAGTTTAGTATCTTTTAACTCTTTATTATTTTTATTTAAATATGAAGCTATATCACCAAGTAATAGATTAACTGCTGTTTTAAAATCTAGATCTGTATCTATAAAACCATTTAAGAAATCACTCATTTCTCTATGATTAATCATTTTATCTGTATTTATTTCAGATACTCCTCTAGATATATAAATTTTTCTTCTTTCATCAGGCATCATAGGTATTTCACTTACTACTTCATCTATATGTTCATCAGTTAAATTAATATATGGAATATCTGGCTCAGGAAAGTATCTATAATCATTACCAGTTTCTTTAACACGCATTAAAACTGTATCATTAAGTTTTGAATCAAATCTTCTTGTTTGTGGAAGAAATGTTTCTCCATTATCATATAGTTTTTCTTGACGTTCAATTTCTTTTTCAATACTTAATTTAACATTACTTATTGAACCTATATTCTTAATTTCAGCTTTAGTACCAAATGGATCAGATTCACTTTTTCTAATAGATACATTAGCGTCACATCTCATACTTCCTTCTTCTATTTTACAGTCACTTATATCTGCATAAAGAAGTGTTTCTCTTAATTTTTCAATATAAAGCTTTGCTTCTTCAGCTGAAGATATACATGGTTTAGTAACTATTTCAATTAAAGGTACGCCTGCTCGATTAAAGTCAAGTAATGTAACACTACCTCTATGCATACTCTTACATGTATCTTCTTCTATATGCATCTCTTCTATTTCAATTCTTTTTTCTTTACCATCAACAATTATAGGTACATAACCATCATATCCAATAGGAGTATTAAACTGAGTAATTTGATAATTCTTTGGATTATCTGGATAAAAATAATTTTTTCTATCAAAATGCATAGTTTTTCTTATTTTACAATTAAGTACTTTAGCGGCCTTAATAGCTTTATTAATTACTGCTTCATTTATAGTTGGTAAAGTACCAGGATATCCTAAATCAATAACATTAGTTAAAGTATTAGCTCCCATTCCATAACCATTTTTAGAATTAGAAAATATTTTAGTATTAGTCTTTAATTCTACGTGTACTTCAATACCAATTGTAGGAATATAATTACTCATCTTATTTTTCTCCTTTCGGATTTAAATCTAGTTTTAATTCTTTTTCAATGAAACTAGCTAATTTGTAAATAGTTGCTTCATCAAAATGTTTACCTATTATATGCATACCAATTGGCATATGTTCTTTATCAAAACCAATAGGAACATTTATAGCAGGAAGTCCAGCCATATTAACAGGAATAACTAAAACATCATCTAAGAATCCTTTTAATGGATTATCAAGTTCACTATCAAGATTATAAGCAGTAGTTGTTGTAGTTGGACCAATTACTAAATCATATTTTTCAAATACTTTTAAAAACTCTTTTCTCATATCATCTCTAATAGATAAAGCTTTATTATAATATGTTTTAGCATTCTCACCACTAAGTAAATAAGAACCAACCATTATTCTTCTTTTTACTTCTTTACCAAATCCATTTTTTCTAGTTTCTAAGTATAAATCATCTATACTTTCTGGATTTTCATATGAATAACCATATCTTATACCATCAAAACGAGCTAGATTACTACTTGCTTCACCCATAGCAATTATTTGATATAAAGTTACTGCATTTTCAATATATTTTATATCTACTTCCTCAACAGTAGCACCTTTTTCTTCTAACATTTTCTTAGTTTCTAATACTTTTTCTTTTATCTCACTTGATACTACATCACTCATAAAATAATTAGGTAAAGCTATTCTTATACCTTTTATGTCTTCACCAATAAATCTTGTAAAGTCTTCTTTTTCTTTACTTGAAGATGTTAAATCTTTTTCATCTTTTCCAACTATTGCATTTAAAAGTACAGCATTATCATAAACATTAGTAGTCATTGGACCAATTTGATCTAAGCTTGATGCGAAAGCAATAAGTCCATAACGTGATACTCTACCATATGTTGGTTTCATACCTACTATTCCACAATAACTTGCAGGTTGACGTATACTTCCTCCTGTATCACTTCCTAAAGCAAAACGAGTAAGTCTTCCACTTACACAACTAGCTGATCCACCACTTGATCCACCAGCTATTTTTGTTTTATCCCATGGATTAGTTGGTGCTCCATAATAACTAGTTCTACTAGTTGAACCCATTGCAAACTCATCCATATTAGTTTTACCAATAATAATCATTTTTTTATCTTTTAATTTTTCTACAACTGTAGAATTATATATAGGAATAAAATTATCTAACATACGTGATGCACATGTTGTTCTTAAATCTTTAGTTACAATATTATCTTTAACTGCTATAGGAAGACCCCAAAGTAAGTTATCTTTTTCTACTTTTCCTTCTAATTCTTTGGCAGTTTTAATTGCTTCTTCTTTATTTAGAGTTATAAAACAATTTAAATCTTTATTTTTTTCAATTTCATCAAATACATAATTAACTAAATCTAAAGGTTTAATTTTTTCTGATACTAATAAACTATGTAGTTCTTCAATACTCATTTCATTATAATTCATATTATTCTCCTATAACTACAGGTACTTCTATATAATTACCACTATTTCTTGGTACATTTTTAAGTACTTCCTTAGCATCTAACATTTCTTTTTCTTCATCTTTTCTTGCCTTTGTCTCATCACTCCAAGGTGCGATTAACATATCATCATCATAACCTTTAATATCATTAATTTTTTCAACTTCATTAAGTATTTGTTTTAACTCTACTTGATATTTTTCAATCTCATCTTCACTTACTTTAATTCTTGCAAGACGAGCAACATGTAACACTTCTTCTTTTGTTAATTTATCTGTCATGTTTTATTCCTCCTAACTAATTAATTATACCACTTTTACCTACTTTTTTAAAGAAAAATAAAAAGGTGTTGTATTATTTTACAACCCCTTTTTCAAGATATAATTTATTATTAGATTCAACATATATTCTTCCAGTAATATTTACCATCTTGTTAACACTAATTTTATTATATGCTTCAAACTCTTCTCTCATATCACAATAAACTTTAACTTTTCCATTTTGTAATACTAATCTTTTATTCTTTTTATCAATCTTTTTAACTTTTCCTGTTATTTCTACATAATCACCATTGTCATCTTCTGTTAACTTAGTTTTACTTAAATTAATTTTTTTAGCAGTTGGATTATATTTTAAACTATAACCCCCTACTACTAAACCACTTCTTCCATTTGTAACATTATATCTAATAACCTTATAGCCTAAACCATAATACTCTTTTGTTCCACCATCATTATGTGTTTTTGTTCTAATAGCAAAAAGTGGACCAAACTCAAATCTAGTTATAAGAAATAAATCTATAACTATTAAAATAGAAATAACTATTACTACTTTTAATACAATACGAGCTATTCTATTTAATTTACGTAATAAATCTTTATTATCTTTTTCTTCTTCTATATAAATATCATTACCATTGTCTTCAATTTTGTAAGTAGTTTTTGTTGTTTTTTCAACGTTAATTTGCTCATTTTCATTATTCCAATTTGCTTGATATTTATCTACATAATCACTATTTTCATAATCATCTTCAAACTTAAAAAAATCTGGATCTTTTTCTACTTTCTTTTTAACTGTTCTTTTTCTTGTGACAGTTTTTTTTGTTTTAGTTGTTTTAGCCATATTAACACCTCTTTATATGAGTGCTATTATAACATAAAACTCTTTATTTTACAAGAAAAAAAGAATTATCAGGATGATAACTCTATTTCTTTTTAATTACTTCTAATCCTCCCATATATGGTTGTAGAGCTTTTGGTACTTTAATACTTCCATCTTCTTGATAATTATTTTCTATTACTGCAATTAATCCACGAGGAGTAGCTACTACTGTATTATTAAGTGTATCTACATAATAAGTACCTTTTTCTCCTTTAGTACGAATACCTAAACGTCTTGCTTGAGCATCTCCTAAAGTAGAACAACTTCCAACTTCAAAGTATTTCTTTTGTCTTGGACTCCAAGCTTCTACATCACAAGATTTAACTTTTAAATCAGCAAGATCACCACTACAACATTCAAGTGTTCTTACAGGTACATCTAAACTTCTAAAGAACTCAACTGTATAACTCCACATCTTGTTATACCAATCCATTCTCTCTTCTGGTTTACATAAAACAATCATTTCTTGTTTTTCAAATTGGTGAACACGATAAAGTCCTCTTTCTTCAAGTCCATGAGAACCACCTTCTTTTCTAAAGCATGGTGAATAACTTGTCATAGCAATAGGCAATTCATCTTCTTTAATAATTTGTCCTTTAAATCTACCAATCATAGAATGTTCACTAGTTCCAATTAAATATAAATCTTCTCCTTCAATCTTATACATCATAGCTTCCATTTCTGGAAAAGACATAACACCAGTTACAACATCACTTCTAATCATAAATGGTGGAATTGCATAAGTAAATCCCTTATCAATCATAAAGTCTCTTGCATAAGCAAGCATAGCTTCATGAAGTCTTGCAATATCACCTAGTAAATAGTAAAAACCTTGTCCGCTAGTTCTACCAGCAGCATCTTTATCCATTCCTTTTAAGTTTTCAATAATATCAGCATGATATGGTATTTCATAATCTGGTACAACTGGATCTCCATATTTTTCTATTTCAACATTCTTACTATCATCTTCACCAATTGGAACAGATTTATCCATAATATTAGGTATAACCATCATTATATCTTTTATTTTTTTAGATAACTCTTCTTGTTCTTGTTCTAGTGATGTAATCTCATCACCCATACTAGCTACTTTTTTCTTAATTTCTTCAGCTTCATCCTTCTTTCCTTGTTGCATTAATTTACCAATTTCTCCACTTTGTTTATTCTTATCTGCTTTTAAAGAATCAGCTTTTACTTGTACTTCACGTACTTTTTTATCAAGTTCATATACTTCATCTACTAAAGGTAATTTTTCATCTTGAAACTTCTTCTTAATATTTTCCTTTACTAATTCTTTATCTTCTCTTATTAATTTAATATCTATCATTGTATTCTCTCCATCCTTTTTACTAATTTTTTATATTCATTTTTATATTTATTTTTAATATATTCTTTTTCTTCAACACTATTATTTTTCATTCTAGATAGATTCATATTATTAATCATATCTAAAAACTTAACTTGAATAGCTGTATCATTATTACTATCTATTATTCTATCTATAAAATCACTATATGATTCATCCTCTTTTTTAGTAACTATCGAAACTGCTTCAACTTGCTCTTTAGTAAATCCTAAAAACAACAAATCATCTTTAGTGAATTCTTTATCTTCAATAATATCATGAAGAAGTCCAACTACTTTTAAATTATCATCTTCAAAGCTATCCGAGACACTATATAAATGTTCCATATAAGGATTCCCACCTTTATCATATGTATCTTTAAATACCTTATTTGTTACATATAATGCTTTATTATATGTATCTTTGTGATCTTGTAATTGTTTTATTTCACTTTCTGTAAAATATTTATTAAGTGTATTCATTTAAACCTCCCTAAAATACAAAAAAAAGAATAGTACAAGGAGTGCATATGCACGGTACCATCCTTTATTTCACTTAATTACATAACGGTATTACCCGGGATATAAATCCATCTATAGGGTAGACAAATAAGTTTTTAATAGCTTTTTCCACCAACCAAAGCTTCTCTATGATTAAAAGTTCTTATTATTATCCCTAATCACAAACTTTAAATTAATTGTACTATTAATATTAGATTATTTCAAGTAATTATTTTTTTAAATATTTTTTATCTTTAAACATTTGACTACTTATTTCTTCTGCATTAGCAGTTGCGATTAATATTTCATCATATATTTTACCTTTTTCTTGTATAGTAATTGGTCTTATATTATATCTCTCATCCATTATATTATTTGTACTTATATTGAATATAGTTGTCTTTTCAGTATTACTTTTCTTATTCTTCTGTGTTATTACTATTCTTTCACCTAAACCTGTTTTATCACACTTAGTAGCATTTAATTCAAAATAGTGTTTAAAAATATTATCTTCACCTCTAAAATTATATCCTACTTCATAAGAAAAACTAGTATTTGTTCTTTCATATTTTATATAATTACCTGTCTTACTATCAACAACTTTAAGAAGTGCACCCTCAGATCCTAAATTTAGATTATCAACGCTTATATCTAAATTTTCTCTCATAATTCCCATACTTTTTAAATTAGTAGAATTACTTATATAAGGATTAACACATAAATCAAAGTTATCTATATTTTTTCTAATATTTAAATTGTAATCATATTCAGCCATATTCTTTTCTGTTTTAAAAAATGGTCTTTTGTTTAATTTTTTTACATATTCTTGATATGCGACAACATCCAAACAATGTTTTTTTCTAATCCATTCTTCATTAGGTAGCTGTAAATTAACTTGTTCACAAATATTACCTAATATTTCAGCTATTACATCATCACACATTTCTTTACTATTTGACTCTAATCCTCTTTTATTTAAAGTATAATCTTCCATATATTCATAAAATAATACAAATTCTTCTATTGTTGAAAGTTCTACTTTTTTAAAATACTTGCCATCTCTTTTATCCAAAGATAATAATAACTCTAAAAAATTATTTTTACTTCTAGGCAACATCGAAAGTTCTTGAATAACACTTACAGGTATTTTTCCAAAAGCAATTACTTTATCTTTTTTAAATGTGTACGTAATATCCCCTGCTTGATATGTATTTTGTTCTTTTAAAGAATAAATATTTAGAGCTTTAACAAGCTCTTCTAATTCAAGATTTGTCATATATATAATTCCCCCATATATAATATGTTTGATTAATATGATTATACATCGAATTATTATGCTTTTTCAAGTTGTTTGTGTTTTGTTCTTCTTGTTACATTAAATATTATTCCACCAACAATAACTGGTAAATAATATGTAACGAATCTCCATAAAATAGTAGCAGCTGTAACTGATGATTTTCTAAGAATATTTTTAAACATTCCCATAAATCCAAATTCCATACCACCTGTTCCACCAGGTATAGGTACATAACATCCAATTAAGAAGATATATGATGATGCTGCAATACTATTAAATAAATTAATCTTTGATGAATCCTTTATTGAGTAAGCTATGAATAATGGCACTAAATATAAAAGTATTAGTTGAGCCACTTGTAATAGTGAACTCTTAATCAAAACACTAGGATTCTTCCTAAATTTTAATGCACTTTCGTAAAACTCTGTACATCTTATTGTCCATTTCTCTATTTGGGCATCTTTATTTTTAACTATTTTTATTTTGTGTAAAAATCTGATAATAATTTTACAAATTTTAATATTAAACCTTTTATTAAAACTAACAAATATAAATAATAATAAACCTAATACATTAAGACAATAACCAATTATTGTTAATTTCTTTAATAATGGATTTTTCTCAAATATATGTAGAAAATTATTTAAAACTATCATTACTGAAGAAATAGATACAAGTCCTATTTGGAATACTATAAAGAATTGCATTATTATATTAGTCGCATCATTTACTCTAACACCATTTTTATGTAATTCATATATTTGAAGAGGTTGTCCACCAGATGAAAGTGGTGTTATACCATTAAAAAACTTAGTCATTATATTTAATTGTAATGTTTTTTTAAAGTTATACTTATTTGTATATTGTTTTACTAATAAGTGAAAAGAATATGAATCAATAAATAATGATAGAGAAAATACTACAATTGCAATTAAAATAAATAACTTATTACTATTTACTAACCAATAAGCTATATTTTTATAATCTTTTCTCATCATAAAAACTAACATCCCAATAGTTAGTATTAATATGATAATACTATTTCTCTTAACTGATTTCATCCTCTACACCTCTTCTATTATTATATCTAATTTCTTTAATTATTACAACATAGTATTTTTTTTATTTTAATGCATATTATTTAGAAGAAAGGAATGATTACAATAATGGAAACACTTAAAGTTTCATCAAAATCTAATCCCAGTAGTGTTGCTGGTGCACTTGCGAATGTTTTTCGTGAGAAAGGTAATGTAGAAATACAAGCAGTTGGTGCAGGAGCACTTAATCAAGCAATAAAAGCTATTGCTATTGCAAGAGGTTTTTTAGCACCTAGCGGTAAGAATTTAGTATGTATACCTGCCTTTCAGGATATAACTATTGAAGGTGAAGAAAGAACAGCAATTAAACTTATAATAGAAGCAAATTAAAAGTAGATTTAAAATCTACTTTTTTGTATGAACATCTAATTGTGGATAAGGTATTGAAATATTATTATCATCCAACTCTGTTTTAATAATTCCATTCGCATCTCTTCTTGTTTGTAATTTTACATTCGGTTTAGTTAATAATATTTTTATCTTATATGTTATTGATGAATCTTTAAATTCTTGTAATCCAATATATTTACATTCCTCAACACTTTCTAATTTTGCAATTTTTTCACATATCTTATTAAGCACTTTCTCAGCAGTTTTCAAATCAAGTTCATATGAAAGCGGAACATCTAAATATAATTCATTTGATATTACAAGTGCAGAACTTATATTTCTATTAGCAACTGTATATGTATTGCCATTAGCTATATCCTTTAACTTAGTAGTTTTAAGTCCTAATTCAATAACTTTACCTTCTATATTATCAATTTTTAATATATCTCCTACTGTAAAATATCCATCAACTATTATATTAAATCCCATAATAATATCTTTTAAAGCATCTTGTAAAGCAAGACCTGCAATAACTGAAGCAAGACCGAGTCCAGCAATAATTGATGTTACATTAACACCATATATTTTTAACACAACAACTACTACTATTAATAATATTACATACTTAGTAATGTTACTAAATAACCTAAAATAAGTTTTTCTCTTTTTATTTATTAATTCAGTCCCACGATTTTTATTACCTATTTTATTAAAACTTGCCTTAATTATTCGATATACAGCTATACCAACAAGTATAACAATTAAAGACATATATATTTTTTTATCTGTAAAAAAAGGTACTACATCATCTAAAAACTTTCGCATAAAAAACACTTCCCATTCTTAACAAGAATTATAACACAAATACTCAAAAGAAAAAAGCACTAACGTGCTTTTATGGCATTAATGAATCAATATCATTTGATTTTGTTTCAGGAACAGCTGGTATAACACTTACTGTTGGCTGAGGTTCTTCACTAACTGGAGTAACACTTGGTATAGTAACTGGTGCTTCTTCAACCTTAGCTACAGGTTCTGTAACACTAGGTGTAACAGTTAATGTTTGTGTATTTTCTAATGGATCAGCTCCACCATATATTTGATGTTCTTCTTTTTTACTTAAATCTATATTTGGAATAATTTGACTTACCCCACCATATATTGCTGGTTTTTCTTCTGCAACAGGTGTTGTAGCTGGTTCAACAACAGGTGCTGGAGTTGGTTCAACAACAGGTGCTGGAGCTGGTTCAACAACAGGTGCTGGAGTTGGCTCAACAACAGGTGTTGGAGTTGGTTCAACAACAGGTGTTGGAGTTGGTTCAACAACAGATGTTGGAGTTGGCTCAGCAACAGGTGTTGGAGTAACATCCATAACAGGAATTTCTGCTGCTCCTACTATTGGATCAGTAACTGCTACTGGTTCAGCAGGAACTTCTATTGGAACTGCCATATCACTTTCACCAATATCTTGTAATGGTGTGCTATCTATTTCTATAGGTGCTGCAGTAGTTGCAGTTGCAGTAGCTTCAACAGCATCTTTCTTTTCTTCTTTATTCTCATCTACTTTTTTATTCTTCTTTGATGTAACTATAAATATTACTAAAGCTAAAATTAATAAAACAACTCCACATGTTATAAGAATACCAGGAATTGTAGTAAACCAACTTAAATCAAATTTCATAATCATTCTCCCTCTAATTTTATTCTAAATATATAATAACAAAAAATAACTTTATTTGCAACAAAATATTTTTTTTGACATTTTTTTACATTTTAAAATCATTCCAGTATTCTCCACTAGGTTTTCTAATATCAAAAACTATTTTTTCTCTTGTAATAGGATGATTGAATTCTAAGTGATAAGCACATAATGCAATTTGTGTTTTGTCCATTTTTCCGTATCGCTGATCACCACATAATGGATGATTACGACTAGCAAATTGAACTCTAATCTGATGATGTCTTCCTGTTTTTAATTCTATTTCAACTAACGTCTCATTTTTCTCATAATTTCTTTCTATTACATTATAGTTAAGTATACTTTCTTTACCATCACTACTATTAGTAACAACTGTATTACCATTATTTTCTCTTTTTAAATAGTCAACTAAAGTATCTTTATCTTTTTCCATAATTCCATTTATTACCGCTAAATACTTTTTACTAAACTCATTCTTTCTAATCTCTTCAGATAATCTACTAGCAGCTTTACTGGTTCTTGCAAAAACCATAATTCCACTTACTGGTCTATCTAATCTATGTACCAATCCTATGTAAACATTACCTGGTTTATGATACTTTTCTTTTACATATTCTTTTACCATAGTTAATAAATCTAAATCATTACTGCTATCCTGTTGACTAGGAACATTACAAGGTTTTACAACTACTATCAAATGATTATCTTCATATAAAACATTTAACTTATTCATTACTTTCCCATCTTCCATATATACCACATGGTAATACTAAATTATTTTCTTTTATAGGTAATCCTATTTCTCCACAACTTATTTTACCTTTACATTTTTTATCAACAGTAAGTGTTAATAAGTTTGAAAGAACAGTAGAAGAAAGTCCAGTTGTATAAGAATTAATCAAAAAGAATAATGGATTATCACTTAATATTTCACAACATAATTCTACTAATTCACTTAAATCTTTTTCTATATCCCAAACCTCACCATTTGCTCCTCTACCATAACTTGGTGGATCCATTACAATTGCATCATATTTATTACCACGCCTTATTTCTCTTTTTACAAACTTTACAACGTCATCTACTAAGAATCTAATTGGCCTATCACTCATATCACATGACTTTACATTTTCTTTACACCAATCAATCATTCCTCTAGAAGAGTCTACATGCACTACTTCTGCTCCTGCGCTTAAACATGCACAACTAGCTCCACCTGTATAAGCAAAAAGATTTAATACTTTTATCTTTCTATTACTGTTCTTAATCTTATCTATCATAAAATCCCAATTATATGCTTGTTCAGGAAAAAGACCTGTATGTTTAAATCCCATCTGTTTTATATTAAAAACTAAATCATCATATTTAACTTGCCATACTGAATTAAATTTTTTTAAGTTTTCCCAATGACCTCCACCTTTATTACTTCTATAATAAACAGCATGAATTTTATCTTTATATTTTTCAATTAAATTACCATTATTCCATACTATTTGTGGATCTGGTCTAAGTAAATAAACATTACCCCATCTTTCTAATTTTTCACCATTAGATGCATCTATTATTTCATAATCAAGCCATTTACTACTAATTTCCATAGTATCACCTCACAAATCATTATATCATAAATAAAAAGATAGTTTTACTACCTTTTTAATCATCAATAAAAGTTTTTCTCAATATTTTATTACTTCTATTCCTATCTAACTTATTTTGTATTTTTTTTAAAATCGTTATTAATACTTTTTTCTTTAATTCTTCAGGTAGATAACCATTAATTATAGGATGCCTTAAATCAGAACCATAGTATTCTCTTAATAAAACTTTATCATTATCATTAAGTTCTGAAATAGCTTGTGTTATTTCAGCATCTACATATCCATCATTTTCAAAATAAGTATATATATTATCTTTAGATCTTCTATCTACATATTTACCTTTGATAAAGCAATATATATCAACACTTTTTCCTTGTTGTATTAGTCTTCTATATTTTTCTAGACGAACCTTTATTTTATTAAATATTCTAGTTCTTTCATATCTATCCATATCTTTGAAATCAACTTTATCTTTAGGATTTTCATTATAATCTTCCCCATACCATTTCTTTAAAAATACTATTTCTTCATCATCTAAAGATTCAATAATTGCAAGTATTGGTATTTTATCTTCTTCTTTTTCTATACAGAAGTATTCATATAAATTATTTCGAGTAACAGTATTTTTTTTACCTATATTATCTACTCTTGCAAATGATTTCTTTATCTCAAATAAACCTTTTTTTACTTTTTCTATAATTAATGCAATTTGTTCTTTTTCATACATAGTTATATTAGTTACATTACGTAATTCACCTGTATAAATATCATAAAACTTATTTAGTATTAGTCTTTCAAAAGGTTGTAGAATATCTATTTGTTTTTCTACATCATCTTTTTCATGTATATCATCTATTTTATAAATATTTCGAGGTAACACTGTTTCTCTTAATCTTTTTGATTTTACCCTTCTATTTATTTCATATAAAAGTCTTGGATAAATATTTTCTAGTAATATTTCTATCATATTATTTGAAGGTTTCTTAAGTTCAGCTTTTACAATATCCATTCCAAAACACTCATTAATGACAATTTTATCTCTATCAGATAAAGAACTATAAGCATTATAAAGAATATCTTTATCAGTAGTTCTTAACAAGATTATAGCATCTTTTAATGTAGCAACTTGTGGTTTTACTACTTCTTTTGTTTTAGGAACATTAAGATTATTAAAATTATGATCATAATTTTCTTTATTTCTTTTAATTTTTCTCATAGCTTTAAGTTCTAGTTGTCTTACTCTTTCTCTTGTTAATTTTTTATCTTTTAAACCAATTCTATAAAGAATAACCGCTATTTCATCTAGTGTATGTTCTTCTTGATCATAAATTCCTGTTCTAAGTAACATTATCATTTTCTCAACATCTGATAATCCTTCAAACAATACATCTAAATTACCTTTATCACTATTAATAATTATTTCTTCAGGTATAACATCTTGAGAATCAGCAATAAAATCTCCTAATTCCGAACTATCCCTATCACTTGTTAATATTTTAGTATGTAAACTTATTGTTTTACTTATATTATTCTCATATTCATTTATTTTTCCATAACTAAGTCCTGTTTGTTTCTTTATTTCTTCAACACTTGGTTCTCTGCCTAATTTTCCTTCTAATTCTTTTTTATTTTTATTATATTTTGACATTTTTTCTTGAACATGTACAGGTACTCTTATAGTATTACTATTATCATGTATTTCTCTTCTTATTCTTTGATATATCCATGGTTTAGCATATGTTGTAAACCTTGCTTGATCAGGATCATAATCTTCTAGTGCTCTAAAAAGACCATCATTACCCGCAGAAATTAAATCAAGAAGTGTTAAAGAAGAAGATTGAGAATATAATTTTTTAGCAACAGACACAACTAAACGTAAGTTAGACTCAATTATTTTATTTTTAACTTTTTTATCATGAGTTTCACGATATAATTTAGTTAATCTATATTCCTCTTCTGGAGTTAAAAGAGGAATTCTACCTATTTCATTTAAATATGATCTAAGAGCATCACTAGTTAAAGCAGGATTATTAAGTAATTCTTCATTATTTAATTCTTCCTCTGATACATCTTCTATATCAGAATACACCTCAATTAAACTATTGTTATTAGTATCATAAATATCTAAAATATCCGCTGCTTTTTCATTTAATAATTCATATTTTTGTTCTTTAGTTAATTCTTTAGAAAGAGAAATACTTTTAAGACATTTCTCAAATTGTTCTGAACTTTTTAAAATTTTATTACAATTATCACCATTTGCCTCTATATTACAACTAGTAAGAAAGATAGATAATTTATTTAGTGATTCTATACATTTATTTAAAGTACTTAAATCAAAGTTCTCTTCTATATAGTTTTCTATATCTATAAAACTACCAGTTTCAACTATATTTTCGTTTACCATCTTATAAAGAATTTTATATACTCTTTTCTTATTTTCTTCATTAGTTTTTCTAGGATCAATACATCGATTAAATATTTTATCAAAAGTATCATCACTAATATTTAAAAAAGAAAAATCATGTTTAACTTCTTCCATAAAATCTCTATTCATGAGATCACCCCTAAAATTGCTAATTATTATAACACTTTTTTAAAATTATGTAAATATTTTACAATAAATAAAACAAAAAAACGAATCATGTGATTCGTTAATTCAAAATGGTGCGCCCGAAGGGATTCGAACCCCTGACCTTTTGGTTCGTAGCCAAACACTCTATCCAACTGAGCTACGAGCGCATTTACTTGCCCCTAAAAGACAAATAAATATTAACACAATATATTAAAATAGTCAAGTAAAACTAGTATTTACTAGCCCATTTTATAATTTTTGAAAATATCAACATTTTAATAAATCTAAGTATTGATTCTATTAAAAATGTTATATTTACAGAAAGAGCAATATCTCTAATGTAAGGTAAATCATATTTTGCTTTAAATATTATTAATAAAACTGGAATAAGAACAATAGCAAGTCTAAATACAGAAATATGTAGTATTTTTTCAATTACAAAAAATACTAAACATATGATACTTACAACAAATGAAATTTTGTATAATTTAAAGCAATATAGAGTTATACCAAGTACTGATGCAATTATATAAAACCATCTTGAAAATGTAAAAACAGCTCCTAAAAAATTTCCTAACTTATCTTCAAAATTTTTACTAGTATTTTCATGTTTTATTTCTTCTTTTTCATTAGTTATTTTATTTCTACATTTCGGACATGTTATACTCTTTAATTCATCCATATTATTAATAGTGTATTCAAATTTATTATTACAATTTTTACAGTGAATAGTTTTTTTCATTTTTACACCACCTAATTATTTTTAAAAAAAAATGACTTAGAAAGTCATTTATATATTCTCGAAAAACGAGTTACTGTTAACCTGGTGGCTCCAGCGGGAATCGAACCAGCGACACAGGGATTTTCAGTCCCTTGCTCTATGAAGCCATATGGCGGTCTCGACGGGGCTCGAACCCGCGATCTTCTGCGTGACAGGCAGACGTGTTAACCAGCTGCACCACGAGACCAATGGTTGCGGGGGAAGGATTTGAACCTTCGACCTTTGGGTTATGAGCCCAACGAGCTACCAAACTGCTCCACCCCGCGATAAAAAAAATAAAATTAATGGCGGAGGAAAAGGGATTCGAACCCCTGCGCCACTTGCATGACCTCCCGGTTTTCAAGACCGGTCCCTTCAACCAGACTTGGGTATTCCTCCACGTTGGTGCCTAAGGCCGGACTTGAACCGGCACGAGGGTTGATTCTCGCAGGATTTTAAGTCCTGTGCGTCTACCAATTCCGCCACTCAGGCACATGGTGACCCGTTGGAGATTCGAACTCCAGACCCTTTGATTAAAAGTCAAATGCTCTACCGACTGAGCTAACGGATCAAATAATAAAAAAATATGGCTGCCTCGGCTAGATTCGAACTAGCGCATGTCAGAGTCAAAGTCTGATGCCTTACCACTTGGCTACGAGGCAACAGTGGTGGAGAGGGATGGATTCGAACCATCGAACCCGAAGGAACAGATTTACAGTCTGTCGCGTTTAGCCTCTTCGCTACCTCTCCAAAAAAAATGGTGCCGAAAACAGGACTTGAACCCGTAACCTACTGATTACAAATCAGTTGCTCTACCAATTGAGCTATTTCGGCATTTATGGTGGGCGATATAGGACTCGAACCTGTGACCCCCTGCTTGTAAGGCAGGTGCTCTAACCAACTGAGCTAATCGCCCATAAACACATTGACAATACAAAATATATCAGTTTATCAATGTTTTGTCAATATAGTTTATTGTACTTTTTTTCTTTTTTATTTATTTTTGATTTCGTCTATTTTCTCATCTATCCAATGTGGTAAATTACTTTTTAATGTATCAAATCCATGTTTTGTTTCCTTTATCCTTGTATTTTTCTTTTCTATTCGATAATCAGTATTCTTTATACTTAATTTTAATTTTTTATTTTTTTCATCTACATCAATAACAATAACATTAATTTTTTCACCAATTTCAACATAATCTTTCAAGTTTGAAACAAATTTCTCACTCACTTCAGAAATATGAATTAATCCTGTATAGCTATCTTCTAAATCAATAAAAATACCATAATTCTCAATTCCAGTTACAACTCCAAGAATTACATCTCCTACTTTATATTTTTTCATAATATCGCCTCTGATTAGTATTATATCATGAATTAGTTGTAATTTAAACCTTTACTATGAATACAATTAAAGTTATAATATGTTTGGTGAAGAAAATGAATAAAGACGAAATAATTGAAAAAATAAAATTTGAATTAGATAAAATCAAACCATTTCTTATGAGCGAAGGTGGAGGGATTGATTTTGTTAAATATGAAGACAACATTGTGTATGTAAGATTTTCAGGTGCTTGTGTAAATTGTGGATTAATAGATTACACGTTAAAAGATGGTGTTGAACAAATATTAATGAATGAAATTCCAGAAATTAAGGAAGTTAGAAAAGTTGACTAGGACAACCACTCTACTTGTGGTATCCTAGTTTTTTTATTAATTGTATAAAATATATTTTTTAGAAAAATCTCATATTCATTTATTCTATTTATCATATTAATCAATTGTTCTTCGGATAAATTATCATTCACTACTTTTTCATATTCATCAAAAAAATATGACGGAAAAACCATTCTAGCATATAATAATCTATACATAAATTCATCATATTTTACTTTTGAAAAAATAAAATTTAAATCTTTTAGTGTAACTTTATTTGAAAAAAATTTATGTTTTAAATATTCACTTAAGGTTCTAACAGGATAATCTATAATTAAATCATCAAGATTATAAAAAACACTTCTTAAAGATGATTTTATTCTTCTATGTGATAATGTATATGTAGAATTATAATTCTTAAAAGTATCCATAGTTTTTTTAAAATAACTTATAGAGTTTTCTGCCATTCCTAAATAATAATCTAAATACTGTTCGATAATTTTATATTTCCCTCTGATATGTTCTTTTTGATATAAAATATAATCAACTTTTTTTGTCCATAAACTATACCAATCTACTCTTAAAAGCACCATATATTTATTAATATTGCATATATTATATGAAACCAATATATCATTAAGATTAATTTTTTCAGTACCATAATCATTTAGAATTTGAACTAAAACGTATTGTTTTCCACCAACAGTAGTGATTGGATGATTAAATATATTATGTATTATTTTATTATATTTTTTGTCTTTAATTAATATTTTATTTAATAGATCTAATTCATGTGGGCTTCTCCTACAATAAAAAAATACATATTTTTTATTATTATAATTAAAGTAATGTTCATTACCAATCGTATTTAATTCAATATTTTTAAAATTATAATAATATTCAATCATCTTTTTCATATTATCCCTCTAAATATTTTATGTTGAACAAAAAAAATTAAAACAAAAAATAGACCATTGAGGTCTATTTCATCATACCAAATTGATTATCGTTATATTTATCTGACTGATTTTCTAATTCTTCAAGCATTTTTCTAATATCTTCTTCATGTTTTTTAATCTTTGAATCCTCTGCATCTTCAGCAAACCAAGTTTCTTTTAACTCTTTCTTTTGAGCTTTTTTTGCTTCTTGAGTTTGATATTTACTCTTAATTCTAGCCTCTTTTAAAGCTGCTATTTTATTAGCATTAGCTATTGAAACTTTTAACATTCTTTCTTTTTCACTTTTTATGCCATTTACAATTCCTTTTAATCCATTAATATCATTATCTAATTGATTATTAGTTTTATCGATACTTTCTTCTTCTGCAGATAAATCAGCAATTCTTTGCATTAATTGTGCAAGTTCACTATTATCACTAGCACTATAGTAGCTATCTTTATTTTCAGCATAATCATCAATATGAGAAGTATTAAGAGCTGCACTTACCATAGCTTCTAATTCTGCTAAATCCATTTCACTATCTTTATTATCATATGATTGAGGAACCTCTTTTTCAGCAGTTTCATCAAGAGCTTTCTTTATTACTTCTTCTAATTGAGAGTAATCATTATCTTTTGCTTCTTTATTTTCATCAGCAGCAAAGTAATCTTCTTTTTTCTCATCTTTTATATCACTATTATTACCAAATACTTCATCTGCTGCATATAAGAAGGATTGATTTGGATAATAGTCTTCTAATTGAGATGATATATTTTCATCTCCTAGTTCATAATTATAACTATCCTGAAGTTCATCATAAAGATCTTTTTTACGAAAACCACTCCATTTTTCTTCTGCTCTATTCTTACCTTCACTAACAATTCTAATTGGTTTTGCAGCATTAGTAGCTTTAACAATAGAATCACTTATACCAATTAATTCCCATTCAGGCTTAATCTTAGTATCAAATTGATTTTCCTCTTTTTTTCTATTAATTTCTTCAGAATTTTTAACTAACTGCTCCCATTTACTAATTTTAACCTTCTTAGGAGTACCATATAAAATTCCACTTTCAATACTTGTTACATTTATATTTTCCATAACAAACCTCCTGCTTTTAATTTGATTCTGGTTTAGATAATTCTCTTAATACATCTTTTATACGTGACCATTCTTCTTCACTTTCAACGCCCATTAATCTTGCTTCACCATCTGAACGTTCTACATTAGAAACATAAACTGTCACATTTCCATTTTCATCTTTTTCATTTTTTGTATAAACTACATATTCTTTCTTATTATCTTTAAATTCAAATGCTAATACAACTTCTACTTCTTCAGTTTCACCATTTTCATTAACAATTGACATTATTTGTTTATCTTTCATATTAGTCCTCCCTTTATTACCTTATATATCAATTTTATCACAAAATGTAATAATTTCAACTATTTATTTACTTTTTTTAATAAAAAATGTTTAGCTTTATAACTGCACAAATCTTCTATATATTTTTTGTATGTAGCTATATCATTAACTTTATTAAAACTCTTATTTGTTTTATCATTAAAACCCTTAAGTCTTAATTTATCATAGGAATAATCACCACATATATAATCATAATTTTCAAAATAATCAGTATATAAATACTCTATTTCGCTAGTATTAATACAATCACCAATATCTTCAACAACTTCATATTCTTTGCCATTTATCTTTATTTTTTTCATATTATCACCATATTAATTATATCAATTATTTCTTTATTGGTAAAGAATAAGAATTTGAATTACTACTATATTTATCACCATAATAATTTGGAATTGTACCTTGTATTATTTTTAGTGTGATAGGATAACTATTTTTTATTTTATATTTAAATTCCATCATAGGAAGTTTAATACTCTCATTTATTTCTACATTAATATTAACTTCTAGATATGCACTATTATATCCATAGTTCTTGATATTTGTTGATATATAAGTATATACATTACCTATAAAAGATAATTTTATTGGTACTTTTGTATCTGTTCCAATTAAACTATTATCATAAAAATCATCTCTTAACTCAAATAAAACACCCTTCTTTAGTTTTATAAAATTATAACCATTAAATTTAGAATAATATTTAATATCATTAATCTTAGCATCTTCTAAATTCTTTAAACTCTCCTCTATTTTCTTAGTAATCCTTTCAAGCACTTTATTAACTTCAACTGTATCAAAATCAATTATTTCTATTTCATTATTACTATTTCTACTTATTTTAAAGATGTTATTAGTATAAATATTCTCACTATCAACTATTTCTTTTACTAAATTAGAAATAAAGTGTTTAGTTTCAGAAATAGAATATTTTTTTAATTTTTTTTTATTATCGTTTTTAAATTTTATTGCAAATGAAAAAGAGATTATAAAACTCAAGAATAATGTAACAAGAAAAAATAATAATCTTTTTATCATTTAATATTTACTAGTATTACATCTTCTCCTATTTTTTCTATTTCTTCCCATCTTACTTCCATATCTCTATCTTTATTTAAAAACTTAAACATATTAGTTTTAGATTCTATTATAAAAGAATTAATATTACCACTTTTATAATCAATATTAACATCTACTATATTACCTATATTTTTACCATCACTAGTATTTACTAAATTTTTATTTTGTAATTCTGATAGTCTCATTTTATCACCTAAATAATTATATTAAAAAAAGTACTATTCTATTACTAACGCAATACTTTTTTAAGTCTTTTTATTGCTCCTTGTTCAAGTCTTGATACTTGTGCTTGACTAATCATAAGTTCATTAGCTACTTCTGTTTGAGTTTTACCTATTACAAACCTTTCATCTAAAATAAACTGTTCTCTTTCACTTAATTCATTTATTGCTTCATCAACAGAAAGTCTTAATTCCATGTCTTTACTATTAGTCTTTTTATCTTCTATTTGATCACATATATATATTGTATCTCCTCCATCTGAATAAATTGCTTCATACATACTAACAGGATCTTTTAAAGACTCAAGTGCGAGTACTACATCATAACTTGATACATCTAAGTATTTAGCTATTTCTTCATAACTAGGTACTTTACCAGTAGTTTTTAAACATTCTTCTTGAAATTTTAGACTTTTATACGCAATATCTTTTAATGATCTACTAATACGAAGAGATGTATTATCTCTTAAATATCTTTTTATTTCTCCTTCAATCATAGGAACTGCATAAGTAGAAAACTTAACTTCATAACTTAAATCAAAATTATCAATTGCTTTTATTAAACCAATACATCCTATTTGAAATAAATCATCCATATTATCTGAACGATTAATATACTTTTTTAAAATAGAAAGTACTAATTTTAAATTACCTTCAATAATTAAGTCTCTTGCATATTCATCACCTAATTTTAGTTTTTTAAACAACTCTACCATTTCTTCATTAGTTAAAACTATTATATCTTTAGTATTAATTCCTGTAATTTCAACTTTATTTTTTGCCATAAAAAAATCTCCTCAAATTAATTAAGGAGACTTAATACTTTTTTATACATCTTTTTCATATAAATCATTAAAATTATACTTATTATTATCTTTTTTAATACCTATAACAGTATTAACATTTACATTTTCACTACTTTTAAAGATATTATATTCAATATTTGGATTAGATTCTTTTAATTTTCTGATTAGAAGCTTTATCTCAAGTCTTTTAGAACTATCTTGTTTAGTTTTTACAAAGTTGCAAGCACAGTTTAAAAACTGTAAATTGTGATAATCTCTAAACTTAATAATATCTTCTTCTCTAATTAGATACATTGGTCTAATTAACTCCATATCTTTAAAGTTAGTACTTTTTAGTTTAGGTGGCATTGATTTATATTCTCCACCATATAAAATACTAAGTAATATTGTCTCAATAACATCATCAAAGTGATGTCCTAGAGCTATTTTATTACATCCTAACTCTTGTGCTTTATTATATAAAAAACCTCTTCTCATACGTGCACACATATAACAAGGATGTTCACTATTTAGTTTAGTTGATACTTGAAAAATATCAGAATCATATACCTCTATTGGTATACCTAATTTTTTAGCATTTTCTTTTATTAGTTTTATATTTTTATCTTCATAACCTGGATTCATAACAATGAATACTAAATCAAACTTTTTAGTACCATGTCTTTTTATTTCTTGCATTAGTTTAGCAAGTAAAAATGAATCTTTTCCCCCACTTATACATACAGCTATCTTGTCGCCTTCTTCTATTAATTTGTAATCTCTTACTGCTTTAGAAAAAGGTCTCCAAATAGTCTTTCTAAATTTAGTTATGATAGATCTTTCTAATTCTTCTATCACTTTATCACCTACTTTACTTTACTATTAAATATACTAGGTACTTTACTTGTAAAAAACATATTCTTTCTTGTTATTGGATTAAATAATTCTAATTTAGAAGCATGTAAGAATAATCTTTTTTCTTTATCATCACCATACTTTTTATCACCTAGTATTGGATGATTAATATTTTTAAGTTGAACTCTTATTTGATTTTTTCTTCCTGTTTCAATATTAATAAGTAATTTAGAATAATTATTATTTTCTTTTAACACTTCATAATTAGTAATAGCAAGTTTTCCTTCTTTATTTTTAGAAATATAAACTAAATTAGTAGAAGTTTCTTTTAAATAATTAACTAGTCTATCTTTCTTCTTATCTAATCTACCATGAACAATAGCAATATATTCACGTTTTTTAACAAGTTCATTCCAATCTTTTTGAAAAGTATTTTTAACATACTCACTTTTAGCAAATAATAATATTCCACTTGTATCTTTGTCTAATCTATGTACAACAAATACTTTAGAATTCTTATTTTTCTTTTTTAAATATTCTCTTAAAATATGATATACAGTTTCTTCTTTTTCTTTTTCAGTTGCGATAGATAAAATACCACTTGGTTTATCAACAACAATTATATCTTTATCTTCATATAAAACTTCAAATGGTAACTCACTTCTATTTTTACTATTTTCATTTATTTTAATTATAGAATTTATTGATAATGGATAATCAAATTTAGTAGTTCTTACACCATCTACATAAATAGATCCTTTTTGTAAATATTGTTTTATTGTTTTACGAGACATATCTAAATTGTTTACTAAATAATCTAATAATTTTCCTTCTTTTTTAACAACTATTTTCATATTAACCTCGCAATATTTCTCTAATTACTTTTTCAACACCTAAATAATCACTTGATGAAGTTTCTTTATCACATTTATCTTTTATTTCTTCTACTCCACCTTGACTAAATACGGAAGTTCCTACTTTTTTAATAATTTCTAAATCATCATAATTATTAGATATTGATGTAACATCAGCTAGTTTTATTTTTTCTTTTTTATTTATCATTTTTAATGCTTCATATTTAGATACTCCAGGATTTACTATTGAACAAATATATTCTTTATTTTCATATCTCATTGAAGTATTAACAATGTACTTTGTTTTAATCTCTTTTACATGTTCTAAACATTCTTTTTTATTTTTAAAAGCTACTTCTATTTTGTAAAATTTAATATGTTTTAAAATATCAAAATCTATTTTTTTAGCACCTCTATACATATGATGAGTAGTATCTGTATATATAGTTACTTTGTTATCAGAATATTCTTTTAGAATTTTTTTAATTAAATCTACATGTAATGGACTATCATATAATACTTTTCTTTCTTCATTATCATATACATAACTTCCATCCATACAAATAATATAATCTATAAAATTAAAGTCATGTGTATAGAAAGTTACAAATGATATTTCCATATCAGATATAACTGAGAAAACATAATCTTTTCTTCTTAAATCATCTACACTTATAACAGTTGAGATAGGAATAGTTTGATCAGAATCTACTAAAACATTTTCAAATTTAGTTATTAACATTTTTTTCATACTATTCCTCCTCTTTTATAAAATAAAAACCATTGTAAACAATGGTTAATAACATATGGCGGAGCAGGAGGGATTTGAACCCTC
>CADAWN010000006.1:0-10637 GCA_902791625.1 uncultured Erysipelotrichaceae bacterium
TCTTCTAGTTTCTTGACTCTTAACCATTTTTTCATCTATTACAGTAGGATTATTAATTGCATCTATTACTTTATCATGAGTAATTTCATGAAATAAAACACGTTTATAATTATTATCTTTTATACCTAGAGCGTCCTTTAAATGCCAACTTATAGCTTCTCCTTCACGGTCAGGGTCGGTAGCAAGATATACAAAATCAGACTCTTTTACATCTTTTTTAAGTTCTTTAATTAGATTAGCTTTTCCTTTAACTGGAATATAGTCTGGCTTAAATCCATTTTCAATGTCAACACCAAGTCCATACTTACCTTTAGTAGAAAGATCTCTAATATGTCCTTTAGACGAAACTACTTTATATTCATTACCTAAGTATTTTTCAATAGTTTTACTTTTACTAGGGCTTTTTTTTTGGCATAAAACCACTCCTTACGTATTAATTTATACAAAAAGAATTTTAATTTGTCAAATCTTTTCATATTAATATTATAATAATTTGACATTTAAAATTCCTATTTTTATTTATAATTTTCTAAAATATTTCGTGAAGCAACTATACCTGTTGCTGCTGCTGTTACAATATTACCTGCTTTACCTGCTCCATCACCTGTAAAATAGATATTCTCATCTTTAATCTTCATATTATTATCTGTTTCTATTTCATTACTAAAGAATTTTATTTCAGGGCCATAAAGTAGTGTTTCACCATTATTTATTCCAGGTATAATTTTATCAAGTACTTCTAAACCTTCAAGTATATTAGTAATTATTCTATGAGGAAGTACTAAAGCAAGATCTCCTGCTACATAATCTTTTAAAGTTGGTTCAACAAAACCTTTATTTATTCTTTTATCAGTAGAACGTCTACCTCTTTTTAAATCTTTAAGAGTTTGAAGTATTGGTTTTCCCCCTCCTAAAGTATTAGCAATTTTAGCTATAGCTTCACCATATTCACGAGTATTAGTAACTGGTTCAGTTAAATTAACACGTGAAATAAATGCAAAGTTTGAATTATTACTCTTAACATCTTTTAAAGCATGACCATTAACACATATATAACCATAATAATTTTCTTTAGCAACAAATCCTCCAGGATTAGTACAGAATGTTCTTATTTGATCATCATATGTTTTAGTTTCAATAAAGATAGTTGGATCATATATAACATTAGTAAGTTGTTCAAGTATTTCTTTTCTTGTCTCAATTCTAACTCCTATTTCAATACTTTGTGATGTATATGGTATATCTAACTCTTCTGCAAGTTCTTGTACCCATTTAGCACCAGTTCTACCAGGAGCTACTATTACATATTTACTAGTAATACTATCTTCTGTTTTACCTTTAGAATAAATAACTTTATATAAGTCTTTATCTTTTCCTATAGTTTTAACATGAGTATTAGAAAAACACTCTACATTATGTTTCTCTAAATAAGTTGTAAAATCTTCTATATATTTAGGTAATTTATCACTACCTAAATGGCTTTAGCAATTTTCTCTTTAATAGCTAATGCTTCATCCATATTCGTAGGATAAACATCACTATCCATTTTAAACTTAGTAAATACTTCTTCTGTATAATCTATTAACTTTTCTGCTTCACTAATAGACATATATTTGTATAAGTCACTTTTACCTAATTTAGGTATAAAATTTAGTTTTCCATCAGAAAATGTTCCTGCTCCTCCATAACCAGATAATATATTACATGGTTTACAATTCTGACACTTAATTTTCTTTTCATTCATTGGACAAAATCTTTTATCTGCTTTTTTACCTTCGTCTAAGATAGCTATTTTAAGATTTTTATTATTGCTAATTAATTCATAAGCTGCAAATAAACCACTAGGTCCTGCTCCTATTATTGCAACATCATACATATTATTTACCTCCATTTTCTAGTATATAATCTCTAACTGGTCCAAAAGTTTTTCTATGTTCCTTTATAATACCATATTTTTTAATTGCTTCCATATGTGCTTTAGTTGGATATCCTTTATTCTTTTTAAACTCATACATTGGAAATTTTTCATCTAATTCATACATCATTCTATCTCTTGTTACTTTAGCTATGACACTAGCAGCTGAAATAGTTATACTTTTTAAGTCACCTTTAATAATAGATGTAGTTGGTATATCTAAATCAAGTGGCATAGCATCTATTAATACATGTTCTGGTTTTACTTTACAATTATTTATCGCATCAATCATAGCAAGTTTAGTAGCTTCATATATATTAACTTCATCAATTACATTTTCATCTTTAATACCAATTCCAATAGCTATAGCTTGTTTTTTAATTTCTTCAAAAAAGAAATCTCTTTTCTTTTCACTTAGTTTTTTAGAATCGGTAAGCCCATCTAAAGAAAAGTCAAGTGGCAGAATAACACAAGCAGCGACTACAGGTCCAACTAAAGGTCCACGTCCTACTTCATCTACTCCTGCTATTAAAGTAATACCTTTTTTTCTAAGTTCTCTTTCGTATTTATAATTATCGTCCATAATAACACCCAAAATTATCATAACATACTTTTATAAAAAATGTCATTTAAAAATGAGTAGCACTTACTACTCATTAATTATTTTATAGTTTTTTCTCGTATATTTTATCTTTCTTTTCTCTTTCCTCGTTCTTTCTTTCAACCCATTCCATATTCCATTTTGCCATATCAGCCAATTCTTTCCAGTCTTTTGATTTTTTTATTCCTACTAGATAACTTTCTAAAATACCATTTTCTGGATTAAATTTAAATCCCCACTTTTCATTATAGTACTCACTAAAGAAATGTACTTTATCCTTATTACGTTTATTAAAATAATCTGTAGTTGCATCAAATCTGTCTTCTTTTTCTTTAGTTGATGTTAGTTTGCCCGTATTACCATCAAATTTATCTGAACTATACAAATTATTCTTATTTAATTCGCTATTATATATACTCATTTTAAGATCATACTCATCATAGCCCTCATGTAAATTATATATAGCGTTTACTACTTTAGAATCACCAATTAATTTACCTGTTTTAGTAATGTAATACTTACACAAAATATTACTTATTTCATCTATACTTTTACATAGTTTTTCTTCATTCTCTTTAAATTCTTGTTGTTCTTTTTCTCCAAGTTCTATACCTAACACATTCATTATACAATTATTATATTTTGTACAATTTTCAAAACTATCAACTAGCTTTCTGGTTAAACTCTTATCGGGAATTATTTCATATAATTTCTTTTCTATAAGTGAAAAATCACTTTTTAAATAACTTTCTATAACTGTATCACTAGATACTATTTCACATAACATATATGTAATTAGTCTATATTTATCATAACAATAATCTGTACTTAAGTCATACTCATAACATATAACTGAAGTGATACCTTCATTTAAAATACCTGGATAATATCCATCATGAGATGATATAAGATGTAAAAGTTCATGATTAATTGTTTTTTTTCTTAATTCTTCACTTTCATCATCAGTTATATAATATGTAATTTTACCTTTTGATTTAGACCAAATTCCTTTTGTAATAACAGAACCTTTATCTTCACAATCTTTATAAAGAATATCAAAGTTTTCTAATTTTTCACATGCAAATGGTATATCTATGTATTTTTCATAATCATTTAAGAATACATCTATTCCATTTAAATACTCTTTTTCTTCTTCGTTAATATTACTATTACTTGATATTGAAGTCTTCATATCAGCTACACTATCTCTCGTGTCTAGTTTTCTTAAAATATAACCTATATTGGTTGATAATACATAAAATCCATAAATAGTAGCTATGGCTACTCCAATAAATCTATGCTCTTGCTTTATATATCTTTTTCTGTTTTCTTCCGTCTCTACAAAAATATGTTTCATAAGTTAGTCCCCCTCTAACTTTTATTTATATTCTTTTACTAGTTTCTTATCTTCTTTATTATATTCATCTGTTTTACTTACTAAAGAATTAGTGTCTTTATCTATTACAAAAGCCCATTCTCCATCTTCATAAAAAGATACTTCTTTTTCATTTCTTTTATTAAAGTAAGCAGTTTTTTCTTCAAAAGTATTTGTAATACTATATATTGCAATCTTTTTATTAAAATTATAAAATCTAGAATAATTATCTTTTCTTAATTCTGTATTATATATACTCATCTTAAGATCATAATCATTATTAGTATCACCTGATTTAAACATTTCTTCTACTACTTTAGAGTCTCCTACTAGTTTATCTTCCTTTTTAATATAATAACCACATAATATATTAGCAATTTTATTTAAAGATTCATCTCTTATATCTGAATATCCTTTATATATAGCATCCTTATATTCATCTAATTCTTTACCTAAACACTCATTTGTTAAATTATTATATTCATAATAAGTATTCAAATTTTCTTTAAAGTTTTCTATTATTTTATTATCAGGAATAATCTCATACAATTTCTTTTCAATGATAGAAAAATCTCCTTTTAAATAACTTTCTACTACTGTTTCACTAGATACTATTTCACATAACATATATGTAATTAATCTATTCTTAAAATAACTATCTTCATTTAGATTATATTCATAACATATAACAGATGTAATTCCTTCATTTAAAACTTTTGGATAATAATTATCGTGAGTAGATACAAGATGTAAAAGTTCATGACTAATTACTCTTTTTCTTTCTTCTTCATTATCATTATCAGTTATATAATATATAATCTCATCATCTTTACCTGAGTATGATCCTTTTGTAATAATCGGACCATGTTCTTTACTTTCTTTATATATAATGTCAAATTTTTCTAATCTCTCAAAAGCTATTTTTCTATCAATATATTTTTCATAATCAGATAAAAATGATTTTATATCTTCTAAATACTTTTTCTCTTTATCATCTATATTATCATTATTTGATATTGCAGTATTCATAGTTTTAACAGTACTTTTTCCTTCTTTAGCTAATCTTGCACGTTTTCTTTCACCACAGATGTTAACAGCATTAAAAAGCATAACAACACCTATAATTGAACTAACCCATAGAATTTCTCTTCTATCATCTTGTTTTTCCTCTTTTGTTTTTTCCTTTTTTTCTTTCATTATTAATCCCCCATCAAATATCGCTATTATATCATAAAACAATAAAAAAAGCAATCTAATTATAGATTACTTATATCATCAAATGTAACTTTACCAAGTCTACCATTTTGTAAGTCTTGTATTACTATATTACTAACTTTATCATAATCAGTTAATCCACCTTTTTTTAAGGCACCTCTACGTTTTGCTATTAAATCATATTCTTCTATTAAATCTTCACTAATACTAGTAATACCATATCTTTCTTCTAATTGTTTAGGGTATAGTTCATACATAGTTCTTATAATAAAACTACTTAATTGAAAACTATCTACTACCTCATCTTTAATTGATGAAAGACTAGCAAGTATATGTGCTTCTTTTTGATCTTCAAATTTAGGCCATAAAATACCAGGAGAATCAAGTAGTTCGATGTTTTTATTTACTCTAATCCAAGAAAGTTGTTTAGTAAAACCAGCTTTACTACCGACACCTGCTTTATTTTGCCCAACTAATCTATTTATAAGAGTACTTTTTCCTACATTTGGTACACCAACTACTAACACCCTAATTGGACGCCTAGAAAGGCCTTTACTAGTCATTTTAGAGAATTCTTCTTCCATAATAGATTCAGTTAAATTAATTAATGGTTCTAAATTTTTACAACTTTGTAAATCAAATTGTAAAACTTTATATCCAAGAGATTCATAATATTTAACAAACTTATTAGTTTTATTACTATCACATAAATCACTCTTAGTCATTATTAATATTCTCTTTTTATTTTTAATTAAGTCATCTATATCATTAATTTTAGATGATCTAGGCATACGAGAATCAATAACTTCATATACAACATCTATTAAATTTAATTGTTCACCTATTTGTCTTTTAGTCTTAGCCATATGGCCAGGATACCAGTTTATATTAGTTTTATTTTCATTCATGAGTATTACCTCCTTTATTTCATTAATTCTTTTAATCTATTTTTATATCTTATTGGAACAAGTTTTTTAACATTACCTTGTTCATCTACACTTACTTCTGGTATATATATACCTGTTTCAAGTTCTATATAATCTGCAATCAATCTTCTATGACAAAATTCATCTATTGGTTCATGACATAATAATATTATATCATTACCAAATTTCTCATTTAATATATAAAGTAACTCTTTAACATCTAAATCTTTTAGTCTTATGTCATAATAACTTTTTATATATTCATCTTCTATTTGTTTTCTAAATTCTATATATTCTTTTAATTTAGAGACATCTTTTTTTAATTCTTCTAATACTTCTAATTTTTCAGCATAAGGTGTATAAGTAACTAGTTTAGGAGCTAATTTTTTATATGCTGGTCCGAAATATCCCCATGCATTACCACCATCACCAGTAACGGATACAGTATTACCTGATTTAACATCATAATAATTACCTGTTCCTAAAATTATTTTAGATAAATCACTCATATTTTCACCTCATTTTTTATGGGGGTTTAACCTCTGTAACCACCTTGCTAATTCCTATACTATTTTTCACTAAAAATAGTTGCTTTTTACTAATTATTGCCTATTTAAACATATTTTTATACAAAACATGTAAGATGCTATTTTGATTTTTTCCTTATTTTACAATACTTTTCAAAGGGGTTTAAATTAATTGTAATCAACCAGTTTATATTAGTTTTATTTTCATTCATTTAGATCAACTCCTTTAAATCTGTAATTTATTATAACATAAAAAGTAGGATTTCTCCTACTTATTTATATCAGAGTTTTCATTTAATAATTTAATTTTTTCTACATTATTAAGTATATCTAATTGATATTTAGATATATCATTTTTCCTTCTTTTATTAATTCTGCATTATGCGATTCTAAATTAGATAAAACTGTTAATTCATTTATTGATGCATAATCTCTTACATTTGAATTTTTAGCTAATTCTGGATTTAATTCTCTCCATTGCTTTGCAGTTGTATGAAACAAAATTACATTAAGGATGTCCGCTTCTTCAGCATATTTTAACCATTCTCTATTTTTATAGAAATCACTATCAGGTAATATATAATTTTTAATAGCATCAGTGTGTATTAAATAATTGTTTTTAGTTAGAATTCTTTTTACATCCCATTCTCTATTTTGATTTTCTATTTCTTTTAATCTTTCAAATTCTTTAATTAAATACAATTTGAATACAGGGCTTATTGCAGATGCGAATTCAAAAGCTATATCTTTATGTGCATATGTTCCACCATACTTACCCATTTTTGAATACATTCCAATAGCATTTGTTTTTTCACACCATTCAGTAACACTAGGGGTAAATGTTACTAAGCCAACTTCTTTTCTAAAGTGTTCAGATTCGAACACTTTAAAATTTGGATTGTAAATTTGTTCCCATGTAGTCAAAAAATCTAATGTACTTCTATTACGTAACCAGTTTCTTATAACATCAGCTGCTCTTGAATTACTACTTTTTGCTTTTGCTATATCCGAAATACAAATGTAATCTTTTTCATCTACACTTGTAATATTTATATTAATATCTTGAACTTGTATTATTTTATTTCCCATATTATCACCTCATTAACTTAAATAAACATTTTTTTTAATACTTTTATTATAAAATAATGCATAATTTCTAATTATGTTATTCCAATCATTCGTTGTCATTGGAATTTGATTATTAATTTTTTTATAAGCATATTCTAAAAGTTTATCAACCATTCTATCCTTTTTATCTTTATCGTCATCATTTCTTTGATTTATTACATCGATATATAAACATCTTGTAAAATCAGAAAACCCATCATAATCAAAACTGGTAGCATACATATCAGTTATTTTTTGATAAAAATCTCGTTTTGATTTCTTTATTAAGTCAAATTCAAATTTTAAGTTATTAAAAAAATTTTTATTAAAAATTTTTTCATTCATCATTCTTTCATCATCTATTGCATATCCTTTTTTTATACAATTTTCTATTATTTTATTTGACCAATGTCTAAATTGCATAGTTTTATTTTTTTTAATAGTATAGCAAATAAGTATTATCATATCTATACTATAAAAGCTTATATCTTCAATAGATATTCTTGTTATATCAAAACTCAGATGATACTCTTCCAAAATTTGTTCAATTATTAAATCTATATCATTATGTATATTTAGCAAACTACAAATTACTTTTTTAGATAAATATATTTCATTATTTATTATTTTTATGTTTTGAAAATCAATTTTATTTTGAAATAAAAAAATTAAAAATTCTGAAATACTGCTTCTTATATTTTCATCCATAATTAATCACCATTTTTTCAATTAATACTATATTGCTATTATAAAATCTCATAATTTATTTATGTTCAAATAATATCTAACAATTCTTCATATTTATCGGCTAGTTCTTGTATAACTCTTTCATTCTTTCTTTAGGAGTAAACTGTAATGATAATAATCTCTCAAACATATAAATTATAATTCCCTTATACTTGATTTTTTCATCAATTATTTTATCAATTTCATTATCTAACGCTGTATATTCGCTTAAAGTTAATCTAAATATAATTTGCGCTAATTCGTCAACACCTTCTAGACTTTTTATTGTTTTATATCTTTTAGTATTATTTTCTTTTCTCATTTTCTATCACCTAAAAAGATTGTATCGCAAATGATACAATCTTACAACATATTTATAAAATTATTTTTTTATTTATACAATTTCTTAATTGCATAGTTTTAGATGTCTTTATTACATAAGAAATAAGTATAACCATATAATTGCATCTTTAGTTAAATAAATTTCATCATTGATTATTCTTATATTTTAAAAATTGAGTTTATTTCGTGCAAAGAAAATCAAGTATTCTATAACACTATTTTTTATATTTTTATTCATAAATTATTATCCCCATCTCACAAGTGATTTTTATCTAGACTTCTTCTGCAAACACATAGTTATCGATATTATAATATTCAATAAATTCTTTCTCATATTTACCTGCAAGATTTACATTTAATTTTCTAGTATAATTAAGTAATTTATAATATAGTCCTTCAATTTTATCTTTAGGAACGAACGTTAATGATAACATCCTATTAAAAATATAATCTATAACTCTTTCATTCTTACTTTTATTTTCAATTATTTTATTAATTTCTTCCTCTAAAATAATTATTTCATTAGCTGTAATATTAACTATAGTATGAGCTAATTCTTTTATCTCATCTCTTGCTTTCTCTTCTTGTTTAATATTTCTATTATATGCTCTTGTTAATGCCTTATCAAAAGCAATTCCAATTTGTTTAGCAATTTTGTCTTCTTTTTGTCTTTCCACATCATATTCTTCAATACTATATTCTTTAAATTTAGAAGTTATAAGTTCTTTATTATCATTTAAAATTTCTAAAATAGAATTAATCATATTAATTTCATCATATGATACTAAATTATTACTTATAAATTCTACATTAAAGATAAAATTATAACTCATATTTTTATCTTCTTTAAATAACTCTATTGATATTACTAATTCATCACCTATTTTAATTAAAAAGCGAGAATTATCAAAATTTATCTTACATTCATACCCAGAAATAATTTCGTTGTTTATTAACTCTTTTAATTCCTTTATATCTTTCGCCTCCTTATGAAATTCTACTTTTCTTACATTTTCCATTTATCATCACCTCACAATAAAACTGTATCATTTATGATACAGTTTGTCAACATACTTTTATTTATTTTTTAGAGGCACAATATCTAATGTATATCCTAACGGTTCTAATAATTCTAACATTGTTTTTAATTGTGGTGAATTCATATTTCTCTCAATTCTTGCTATTGTTGTTCTTATAACATGCGTTTCTTTTGCTAATTCTTCTTGTGAAATATTTGAATTTTTTCTTAATTTAATATACTCTGTAATAATATCATATTCCATATCCATTATTTTCTTTTCATGTTCTATATAACTTTTACTATTCATAATATTCTTCTCCTATATCATTTCTTCTTACAAAATCATTATATACCCAATCAGGTGCATAATCTAAAATATATGATAATTCATCGATTAATTCTTTTTTAGTCATTAGCCTAATATATTTTTGTGTTTTATTATATAACTTTTCTTGATAATCATCATATTCTTCTTGCAATCTTTCTTGTTCTTCCTCAAAGTTTTTTGCTTCTTCTGGAAATGCAGTAAAGAATGTTGCTACTATATGCTTGCAAATTATTCTTTTTCCATTGGCAAGAGGACAATTACAAGTAGACCTTCTAGGATGAGATACATCTAAATAAACGTTATAATTATTAGTACCAATTGCTGTACTTGTATATTCATAATCATTTATTTTTTTCAAATTTATTATTTTATTTTTTTTATAATAATCTAATCCTCGCCAACATGAAGCACCACTAGCTGATGAAATTACACTCATTTTAACACCTCCATTACCACGAACTACTTTACCGTAATCATAGTACTTTTTTTATTATTAGGTGGCGTAATCACCTCAATAATTCCTATCACTTTTTGCATTAAAAATAGTCATTTTT
>CADAWN010000006.1:10668-56696 GCA_902791625.1 uncultured Erysipelotrichaceae bacterium
ATCAACCAATTTATATTAGTTTTATTTTCATTCATTTGGATCAACTCCTTTTTAAAATCATTAAAATTATAGCATAAAAAAGGCAGATTTTGTACTAATCTGTCTAAATTTGTTTATTTATATGTTCTTAAATATTACGTAATCAATTTTTTCAAAATAATTACATGGTCATATGGCAATTACTATCATTCAATATAAAGAAAAAAGTATACAATAATGTATACTTATAGTTCTATAAATGTATTTGATTAGGATTAGAATAAAAATTCTTCAAAACTTTTGAAGTAGTCTCAAAAAATTTCTTTTCATCATTATCAAATAAATGTTTTTCTTCAGCTTTGTCAATCATACCTTCAAATTCACTGTTAAAAATTTTATATAATTCACTTAAATCAATGATTTTTCTTTTATTAGATACAAAATCATTCATTACTGATTTTTTCCATTCATAACACATATTATTATACGTTTCACCAAAAGGAAAAATACGTGGTTCATATTCTAAACCATATACTATAACACTATTTAAAACTGAATTTATATATTTTTTTCTCAAATCATTATATTCTTCACTATCAATAAGGGAATTATAGCAAAAAGCCACATTTTCCCTTGAATCAGGATCTTCAAGAACACTATATTCAATATTAGCATAGCAATTTAAAATTGCAGCCTCAATAAAAGTTGCAACATCTTGAGGAAAATTTGGTAATTTGCAAAGTTTTACAAGTTCATCAGATGAAGCAAACCAATTATAATCACTCTTGCAATCTTTTTCTACAAGTTTTAATATTTCTAGAGCAGTCTTTCTTTTTTTCTTTCCATTTCTAAAATTAACTACATATCTATTACTAAACAAATCCACTAAACAAACCTCCTGTTCAGTTTATTATAACACATATATTACATATATGTTCTTAACTTCTGTAATCACCTTACAATTTCTCCTTAAATAAATGGATATTTTTAGTTATTTTTATTAAGAATATGCAAGATGTATTTTCACGTTTTTTCTTATTTTATAATACTTTAGTAGTGTTCTTAACTAAATTGAAATCAACCAATTGATTACGGTTTTATTAAACCCTTTTTCTTCATTCATTTGGATCAACTCCTTTTACAACACTTTTAATAAATACTTCATTACTCTCTACTACTTCTATTCTTCCTAAATCAATTAATCTTGAAATTAAAAACACAAATATACTATCACTTATATAATATTTTTTGCTTAATTCATAAGTTAAATCAATAATCCTTATAGATTTTAATTTAACTATCAAATCAATAATTTCATTATCAAAATAATCATAATTTACTGATTTTACAATTCCATTTTGTACTATTCTTAAATTAGAATTTTCTTTCTTAACCATATTCCATATATCAGATAATTCACAAATTTCTTTTTTAGATAATATATGTTCAATAGTAGAAAGTTTTTCGAACTCGCCACTTGTCATAGTTCCAGGTGAATAACACTCTTTTTTGTATTCATCTGAATACAATACAGTAATATTATCAATTTTATTTTTTAAACAACTGCAAACAAATAATAAAAGCAAATAACTATCAGGTGCAATATGACTAGACCATATTCTGATTTTATAATTATTGTCTGCAAAAGTAATTAATTTTGAAATTTCGTTATTTAAATTGCAAATTATTTTTTCATGGTAAATATTTTTAGGAAGTTCAACAATATAATTATCAATATTTGTTAAATCACCAACTGATAATGAAACTCTAAAATCAATTATCTCATTTTCTTTAAAAGTACTATTTTTTAAGGAAAGTGATGGTGCTCCAGATAAAATCACCTCAACAACATTATCATTTCCTTTTGTTCCAGACATAATATCACCTCATTTTTTCTAAGGGGTTAAAAGGTGTAATCACCTTATTAATTCCTATCACTTTTTGTATTAAAAATAATCATTTTTTACTAATTTTTACCTATTTTAACATATTTTCATATGAAACATGCAAGATCTTGATTCTCGCAAAGCCTTGTAAATAAAGGATTTCTTAAAGGGGTTAAATAAATCGTAATCAACCAGTTTATATTAGTTTTATTTTCATTCATCCCACTCAACTCCTTTATTTTAAGTGTTTATTCTTATCTTTTAAATTAACAAAATCTGCATTAAATGTATTTGCTATTACATTAGATAATTCAGAATTATTTGTCATATTAGTATATCTCATTTTCATATTATCATTTGTTATTTCATATTCAGAATTTGTGCATAATACTTCATAATTAACACCAGTATCTTCATAATACTTATTTGTATCATAAAATCCATTCCTTAAATAAAAGTTTTTTCGTCTAATACTTATATCATCAATTGGTTCATCAACTGATAAAAATAATGCTTTATATTTTTCTTTTAAATCAGTAAGTATTTTAGAACCATAATTTTGATTTCTAAGTTCTGGTACAACTGCTAAATACATAAGATAATATGCATTATTACAATTAACAAGATAACACATTCCAATAAATTTATCATTATCTAATATTGCTAACAAATCAGAATTATCTTCTTTAGAACATTCTTCTAATATCCAAAAAGGAAATCTTTCTTCTTCTGGAAAAGATTCTAAATACAACTTTTCTATTTTATTCTTATATTCTTCATTTTTGATATACTTTAATGTCATGAATTCACCTCAAATTTCTAGGGGGTTTAACTTCTGTAATCACCTTATTGATTCCTATACTATTTTCGCTTAAAAATAGTGATTTTTTACTAATTTTTACCAATTTTAACATATTTTTATATAAAACATGTAAGATGCTATTTTGAGTTTTGCCTTATTTTACAATACTTTTCAAAGGGGTTTAAATTAATTGTAATCAACCAGTTTATATTTGTTTTATTTTCAATCATTTGAGTCAACTCCTTTAAACTTTAAATTTTTCTAATTTCAGATGTATGAATAAATTTTTCTTCTTTTATTCTATTATATATACTATAAAATTCTTCAAAAGTTAATTGTCGTCTTTTTAAACCGATATAATCACAATACAAATTTTCTTGATCATATATATTCATTTTTTTGTATTCAGGATTGCTACAAATATATTTCCAAAATGATATATCTATAATTTCTTTATCAATATGATTAATTGAAGAAATATCATATTCCAAAACACCTTTATCATGAATAATATAAACCAGTTTATTGAATGAATTTCCATTTTTTAAATCATTCATTGATGGAACACCTACGTTAATTTTTACATCTTCGATAGGGTGAGAATGTACATTTAATAAAATACTATCACCCTTTTTTAAAATTGGTATCAATTCACCAGCATAGTAGCTATATTCATTTTTGGAAATGTTCATAACCAATTTATCGTTTATCATTAAAATCATTATTTCACCGCAATTATTCATAAATTTTGGAAATTGCTTTAATAAATTAATAGATGGAAATCTGTTTATAATATAATTACCTTCATTTAGATTTTCAATATCAGATAATGTAGTATCATCTTTTATATAAAAAGTAGGATAATTATTTACAATATTAAATAATTCATCTTCAGACATACATTCCCAAAACTCTAAACCTGTTTTTTCACGCATTTGATCACCTCATTATAATACTGGTTACTATTCTGTAATCAACCAGTTAATATTAGTTTTATTTTCATTCATTTGGATCAACTCCTTTAGTTATTATATCAAAAAAGCAGGATTTCTCCTACTCGTCAGTTCACAATAACAAAAACATTCTGAACACTATTTTTCCATTATTAAACATTTTCCATTTCTATTTTTGTGAAACGACTGAAAATATGATTTATATTCATCAACAGAAAATTTATTGTTATCATCAATATATTTAGATGAATTAGCAAATACAGAATTCTTGTCAACTGTTTTGATATCATATTCGTGATTAACAACAAATTTTGTATCTGATATCTTATTTATTTCTACTTTAACACCTGAATATGTATTTTGTCTTTCTGCACTTTTTTCTTCTGAACTTCTATATTTATCGGCAAGTTCTTTTGTTGAATACTCATACTCATTTTTTATAGTTATTGTTTTTAGAACATCGTTATCATCATAAGTATATTCTTCAACATCGTAGGTATTAGGTTCATATTCATTATCAGCCTCTTGTTTATTTGAACATGTCATAACATATACTTTTGATGATTTAGTTTTATTTTTTTGATTAGAATTATTATTTGTAGTTTTACTACCACATCCTGTCACTACTATGATTAAAATTCCTATTAATAAAAAATTTAATACTCTCTTTTTCATGTCTAAACTCCTCTCTCACTTTATAAATTATTATAACATAATTTTTTGATATTTTTTTATAAACTCTTCATATATTTTTTTATATTTAATATCTATAATAATATTGCCTACTTTCACATAAATTATTTTACTTTACTTTTTATATTTATCAATTTTATACTCTTCATTATCTGGAAATAATAATACATCATCTGGTATAAATATTAATGTTGCTGGAGTATTATGTATATCTTTTTCTTTTATTCCTACACATGTACAATAATTATATCTAAAATATTTATTTTTATGATATATAGATATTTTACCACTAGTAACTGATGATATAATTACATGATATGCGATATATTCATGCTTACGAACTACTCTTATCTTTTTTAAAGCATTAGAAATATAGAATGCAACTATAGGTATAGCAAATGCTAAAAAGAAAATTGAAAGAAATAAAATAAAACCAAATGATCTATTAGCACGTGTTCTTATAAGATTAGCTGCTACATTATTTGTATAACTATGATCTGTAGTCATATAGTGATAACATGCAAAAACTACAATAGACATAATAGCTATTACTACTAATATATTTAATATTTGATGTTTATATACTGATGATAATATCTTTTTTTCAAATGCTACTGGTGTTTCCACTCTATAATAATTTTTTGAATCTTTAATGTTTTCTAGATTACCGTTTTTATAAAAAATATTTTTCCATCTTTGTGTATCATTTTTAACATATTTTACTATATTAGGTGTAGTTATAATTCCTATTGTAGGAAACATACAGAAACCAACAATATAATTAATAATACCATCACTAGGTTGCAATGTAATAACAGTTATTGCAGTAACAATAAAAGTAACTAATGTTGAAAGTAATATTTTATCAATATACCATTTTACTGGTTTAACATTTTCTATATCTTTATCACGTAATAATACAATAAATACTAAAATATATATAATATAAGCTATTAAAGTAAATAAAAAACTAATTATTACAGTCTTAATAGATTCATTAATCATTGCATTTATTAAAAAACCATTACATATACCAAAACATATAAATAGAACTGAGAATAATAATATTATTAATAATAGAATTCCCATTGATAATTTTTTTCTAGTTTTTCTTTTTTTCAATATATTCACCTCTTTTAGATCTTTTTTATTAGTTTTAATTGTTTATTATTTTTCTTTAAATAATTATTCAATTGTTCTTTTAATTCATCTCGATCAAATGAATAATAAAACTTTTCATTTCCACCATCAGACATAGCAACTTCATAATTTTTCATTTCTTCAATTGGTTTTACTATAACTGGTATTTCTTCTTCTATTATGTTTTCTCTTTTTCTAATTAAATCTTTATTATACCAATCATATACACTAATTGCATAGGCTTTTCCATCTTCACCTACTATAGCACAATAAAATCTTGGATCTGCACCATTTAGTTCTTCAATAGGTATATCATTTGACCAAACAGCACGTAGAATTCTATATTCATAGATTTCATTACCATCGCAATCATATCCTAAACAATCATTCATAAATATCACCTCTATCTTAAAAAACCACAAATAAAGTCTAATACAAATCTCCAAGTATTTGGATAATTATCTAAAATTACATTTCTTAATTCACTTGATGTTGGCTTTACTAAAATAATTGTACCATTAACATGTTTTCCTACTGCAATATGTCCATTTGCATAACCTCCAATAGATATATATTTACCTATTGAATATCCTCCTACTGAATAATAACCGATTGATACACCACCAAGAGTTAGTATTCCAATAGCTATTCCTCCTATTGCAAATGGTGCAATTGATATACCTCCAATACTCATAAGTAAAGCTAAACTAATACCTGCGATAGAAAATAAACCCAAACTAATTCCACCAATAGAAATAAGACCTAAACTTAGTCCTCCTAAAGAAAATATTCCTTTCGCCTTACCACCTATAGCAACAACACCTTTAGCATCATTACCAATTGCAATAAAACCTCTTGCTTTTTTACCTCTACCTATATTTATATGAATAAATGGTTTCCCTTTAATAGTTTTCTTACTTTTGTATTCGTAACCAACATGAAATACTTTTCTATCTTCACTTACGTACTCATTATTATCTACTAATTCATCTATACTGATATTAAATTCTTTAGATAATAATTTTAACTCTTTAATAGATGGTTCACTCTTATCATTTTCCCAATTAATTATATCTTTCTTATTTACTGATAATTTTTTAGCAAGATCTTCTTCACTTAAATTATAACTTTTTCTTAAATTAATAATATTAGTACTTAATTTCATATTATTCACCCATCATTTTACTTTTTGAAGATTCAGATTTAGAAATAATAGTATTATATACATTTCTAAGATCACTATTAACATTTCCTACTTCATTGTATAATTGTAGAAAATCTTGTTTTAAAGTATCTCTTTTTAACATATCATTACTTACTACTTGAGCAATTACATATCTTTGAGACTTTCTAAGACTTAAATCATCATTATTTAATATTTTATTAATTCTTCTTAAGTCATTTGCTTCATCTTTTAAAACTGAATATTCATCAAAACATTCATTATATTTATTAAATAGATCTGATAAGTTATTATATGATATATCTTTTCCTTGTAGTTTTAAATTTATTAATTCATTTTCAATTATTACATCTCTTGCATCTTCTTTAGCTTCATTTATACGAAAATTTTTTCTCATGTTAAAATCATTTTCTGTTATTATTCTATTTTCAACCATATATTTACCAAGCATCATTTCACCTAATATAGAAACAGTCTCACCCATATAATCTCTTGTAGATGTTTCATCAGGAAAGTTAAATTGATTAGTAAAATATGCTTCATTCATCTTATGTAACATTTCATGTAATATAACAAAAGCATCATTTGGACTGTTATCATAATATATAAAAACTTTACCTTCACTTACTTCATCTTTACCATCAGGATATTCACTTCTAGGCAATATATTAACATATGGATTATTATTAGTATCTTTAGAATTCATTATGTTCATAAATTGATTAGCCATACTAGTATCAATCGATTGTAAAAATCTATAAACAATATCAATTGATTCATTAATATCCATTTTTCTAGACCATTCGTTATTAACATCAAAAAACTCCTCAGATAAAACTTTCTTGCTATAATCAGTAACCATTGGTAGTGTATCAATATAAAACTTATTTTTTCTTATATAATCTGAAATAATTGAATCTAATTTTTGAAAGTCCACTCTATCACCTAACTTCTAATACTTTTATATAAATAATTATAACATAAAAAGCAGGAGTTCTCCTACTTTAATTATTTCTATTTTTTATTAATTTTTTACATTTTATTTTATCACCTGGTAAAGGCCTCTCTAAACTTTCTTCAATATATTTTTCTTTTTCTTCATCTGTATAAAATAAACCCATTCTAACTCTTGGTGAACAATCTGAATACTTTTCTGGATTATCTAGAATCTCTTTTCTTAATTTTCCTGTTACTTTAAATAGTTTAAAGTCTTTACTCATGTCATCACCTCAATATCATCTTAATTATAACACAATTATTTTAAAATGTTTTTAATATCTTTATTTTTCACAAACACTAACTTATCTTTATATTCTTCTAAACTTTTTAATCTAGATTTTTCTTTTTTATAATATGAATTAACTGTAGAAATATAATATAACCATTGCTTAAAATTAGGTTTAGCATTATATCTTTCTACACCTTTTTTTTGTCTAATCCATCTTTTTGTTACTCTATAATAAGATTTTATTCGTGAAAACTTTATATAATAAATTATATCAGCTTCACTTCTACCCTCTTTAAATTTATCTCTTCCCACATCTTCTATTATCCATTCTTTATTTAAATATTCTTTGTACTTCTTTATCTGATCGTTTTACATTTCCATTATCATCATCCCATGACACTTTATCAAGTTCATAATATTTAATACCATACTTTTTTGATAATTTAGTTGCAAAAGTAGTTTTACCACTTCCTACAGGTCCAATAATATATATTTTATCATACATATCTTTCACCTCTAATAGTTATATGTTTCTTTATTACCATATTAAACTCATTTAATTAATTTTTTTATTTTTTACTTTTGGAGTAATACTATATTCTCTATAGCTATCTTGATTCATAACCCAATACATTCCTTTATCTATTATGTAGGCGTAGTTTTGTGCAGTAATACTTTCGCCAGATAGAATGTTTTTATAAGCATCATCTATACTTATATCTAAATAATGTATAAATGGCGCATACCCAATTACTTTATGTTTAGAATTTATTACAAATACACTTGATGAAAAATCTAAAATTATTGATTTCAGCTCTTCATCTTCTTCATACTGAACCATATTATAGGCATGTCCTTCAACATCATCTAAATCCATTTTATGTGCACCAATTATTAGTTTTGAATATATTCCTAAAAAAGATAGTATATTCTGTGCCATTATTCCTATTTCACTACATTGAGCATTACCTTTTTCTTTAAACATACTATATTTATGTTCTTCAACTGGCTTATAAAAAGCTGTCTCATTTTTAAATATTAACTTCATCATATCTTCTCTACTTATTGTTTCTATATATCCAAAATAATCATATATAAATTCAAATATTAAATCAAATAACTCATATATATTATTTATATCTTTATCTTTAATACTTTTAATAAACTCTAAAATATAAGAATTATCATCTATATAATAGTAATGTCCATAATTACTTGTTACTTTAGCATCCGCATTATATACCATTCCATATATAATTTTTGTTCCTAAAGGGATATACCCATTAAATCCTGATATTAATTCTACTTTTGGTATATTTTCTTCAAAGTTAAGTAAATTAAATGCTGAAGGATTATAATCAAGATTGTATCCAATAGTATATTTTTCTTGGTTATCATTTTTTTCTTCTATAAATTCTATTCTTTCCTTAAAGAATTCTTCTATTTCTTTTTCACTTAAATCTTTAATATATTCAACCATATCCATAAATATCCCCACTATCTAGATAATTATTATAACTTATATATATTTATAAAGAAAGAATATTTTTGCATTCTTTCATTTGAAAAAAATCTTTATTTAAAATTCATCTTCTTGTAAACTACTTTCATAATGTAGCACTTTTATTTTAAATGTATATCTATCGTTTCTTTTAATTTTTTATTTCCTTGATCAGTTAAATGTATACCATCACTAGTTATATATTTTTTATTATTCTTTAATTGATTAAAAAAGTTAATCTCTTTAATATCTTTATTATCAATATTTAATGTGTTACTAGTTATTACTATATATATTTCATTATCTTTATATAATTTTGATAATTCATTATAATCATCTTTAGTAATATGAGTTTTACTATCAAATACAAAAACTAGTTTATGATTTAGTTTATTCTCTTTTAACTTTTTCTTTAATGATTTATAATCTAAGTTCTTATCTATTATAAAAGATGCATCTTTGTAATCATTTTCTAAGTTCTTATACATTCCTAGTAATAGATCATTACCGATAAATGTAATTTTTTCTTTTTCTTTATTTTCATGTTCTTTTATTTTTTCTTCTTTCTTTTTCTTAAATTCATTTAAATAGTTTTCATATATGGATTCAAAAATGACTTCTGCATATACTTTACAACCTTTAATAGTTGGATGAACACGATCAGATATTACATATTCAGGATGTTTTTTAACTACACTTACCCAATCAATTATATAAACATTTTCATATTTACTTGCAAAGTTATTTAGTTTATCATTAAAGTCATCATAATCAGCATTAGTCGCATTAAGCCAAAATACTTTTCTATCTCCTAATGTCTTCATAATTTCATCTGTATATTTCTGATAAAACTCACCATTAGTACCAATATTAAGTACCACTACATCTCCTAAAATCTTTCTATTAATTAAATCTTTTAAAACATCATTAGTTTGATAAGTTGTACGATTTACTTTGGCATCAAAATAACCTTTAGGAAACTCATTATATAAATCTTTTATAGCAAGTTCCATAACTGAATCTCCTACACCTACAATATGTAAATTCCTAACTTTTTCTTTTAACTCTTCTTCACTACTATTTAAATCATTAAGAATATTATTCCATTCATCTTCTTCTTTTTTTAGATTATTTAGATAATCTTTTTGTCTTTTCTTAATAAGTTCACTATTCTTATTTAAATCAATTTCTAGTTTTTTCATCTCTTTAGTATAGTCTTTCATAGTTATATATTTATAGAAACCAAATGATGTTCCAATAAGAATAAGTATTAATAAAAATAATCTAATAGTTTTAATTTTATTTTTTACTTTTATATTAAGAGCTAATTTAAGTATTATAGAAATTAAAATAGTTATAACTATAATTAGTGGTATTTTGATATAATTAGTAAGTTTTATATTTTGAAAAATAAATATTACTGGATATTGTACTAAATATATTTCATAACTTATTTTAGAAAATAATGAAATAATTATATTAAGAGTACTATTAGTATTATTAATACTCTTACCATAATCTATTAGTCTTACAGTTATAAGAGTTACAAGTAGCATACTTATACTAAAGAAATTTGATTTAAAATCTATAGTAATAAATAATATAATCATAGTTAATAAATATATCATAAATAAGACATTCTTAAATAAATAATTCTTAATAATTAGTGGTTTATAATGCACATGAATAAATCCTACTAATAAACCAAGGGTAATAGAAAATAATCTTGTAATAGTACCATAATAAGCATTCATTAAATTACCTTTACTTACCATTACACAGAATAATATATAACTAATTAGAGAGAATAAAAGTAATAAGAAACATGGTAAAAACTTACTTATCTTTTTACTTATTTTATCTAGTCCCTTAAGTATAAAAGGAATAACTAATTCAAACTGTAAAATAATTGCGATAAACCATAAATGCATAAATGGTGATGAAATATGTCTTACAAAGTAATCTAAATTAGCATTTAATTGCCAATAATTATTATATCCAAAAAGGATTGATGTTACTTCTGGTTTATAGTTAGTAAAATTAATACTTTTTATTAATGAAGTAACTGTTATAGTTAAAAACACTACTATAAGAAGTGGAAAGTATATTTTTTTAAATTTATTTATGTAATATTCTTTAAAAGAAAATTCTTTCTTTTTATAAAAAGATACAACAGAAAAGTAACCAGTTAATACAAAAAAAGTACAAACAGCAAGATAACCACCTTTAAGTATACCTATATGATAAAAAAGGATTGAAATACAAGCTATCACGCGTATTAAATCTAATTTTTTATAGTACTTATCTTTCATATTTTCACCCTATAATAATTCTTTAATCTTTAAAGTTCCATTTCTAATAATATTTATTTTATTATTTTCAACTCTAATTATTGTAGATGGAATGTCTTTTGATTTTCCACCATCAATTATAATATATACCTTATTTTTAAATTCATTAATAAAATCTTCTACTTTTGTTCCTTCTTTACAACCTGATAAATTAACACTAGTAGTAGCTAAGGGATAAGGATAAGCTTTTAATATTTTAAGAGCTGTCTCATTATTTGGAATTCTAACACCAATTGTTTTCTTATTAGAGGTAAGAATATCAGAAACAATATCTTTTTTATTAAAAACAATGGTTAACTCTCCAGGAAAGTATTTATCTATTAGTTTCTTCTCATAACTATTTATTTCATCAACTACTAACTTAATCTTAGATATTGAATCAGTTAATACACCAATAGGTTTATCAAAGCTTCTATTTTTAGCTTCATATAATTTTTTTATAGCTTTATCACTAAATGAGTTACAAGCAATTCCATATACAGTATCTGTAGGAAAAATAATTAAACCATCATTATTTAATACATCAATTATCTCATCTAATACTTGTTCATCTATATAATTGTATACTCTTGCACTACTCATATCATTTACTCCTTAAAATATTAGATTGTTTTGTGACTTAATTCTAATTCTTGTCCACCTATAATATTTATATCTTCATATAATAATCTACTATCATTAACAACATATTTTTCTAAATGCGGAACTAAAATATTCTCTACTGAATTAATCTCTTCTAAAACATTATCTCCATCTACAAGTCCAACAGCTATATTAATTCCTAAATTACTTGCTGCTTCACTTATTTTCTTACCAATATATTTTATAGCATTAAGTTCATCACTAGTTATACCCCTATTATTTTCTGGTAAATATATAGCTGCATTCATACTACCAGGACAATTTGTATAATTAATTGTAACTACTTCTTTTAGTAGTTTTTTATAATCATCTGTAAGTTCAACAAAATCAGGATCATAATATCCTATTCCATTATCAAGTACATCTGGTAAATTAAATATATCTCTAATAATAGCAATTTTACTTTCTTCATGACTTCCTAAACCTTGTACATTATAATTACTATAACAATCAAATCCTTCACTATTTAATCTTGTAACTAATTGATTAGGTGTAATAATACTCACTGCTCCTATTCCTTGATTATTCGCATAGGAATGCTTTTTATCATAAAAATCATTTAAATCAATCATTTGAATTTTCATAAGTTATCACCTACCAAAATTATAGCATATGTTATAATATATGTAGAGGTGATTTTGTGAAAAAAGCTATATTTTTTATCTCATTATCAATTTTATTAATAATAATAGATATATTTTTAATATTTGGTAATAAAGATTCAAAAAAACAAAAAAAAGAAAAAACAAATAGTAACTATATTACTATTATTCAATACGAAGCAGGAAAAAATAAAATAGTAAAAGAATTAAAAATAGAAAATGAAACAGAAATTAAAAAATTAAATAAATTAAAAGAACAAATAAGAGTATTAACAGAAGAAGAAAAAATAGCAATTTTAATAATAAATGAAATCGAAATCATATATGATGAAGATACGCAAGTAAATATAAGTAGTTCTGAAAAGGGTTTTTGTAATTACATAAATAAAAAAGAAAATATTAGTGGCCTTTCTCATATGCCAAAAGAATTATATGAATATGTTATAGAAAAATTAAATATAAAATAAAAGAGCAACTACTATAGTCGCTCTTTTTTTATAATTCTTTTAGATAGTTCAAAACTATGTTTTTTGTATGGATTTAAATGAATTAACTCTATCTCACTTGCAAACATATTGTCAAAAAATTGAGTTACCTTTTTACCTAAACTTAAATGACTAATCTTAGTAACACCACCTGATATTAATAGAGATGCAGTATTATTATTATAAAAACCATAAGCAGTTTTAGGAAAAATAGCAAGACAAGGGCCTATAAAGCCTCTATGTGTATTATTTCTAAAACAAATTGGTTTTAATCCTGCATGCATATGACCACATAGTATTAAGTTCATATCTCTTAATAAATCTAAATCCTGTCTTATCATATTATTTTTAATAAGTGGTACTGGTGTATGTGTAAGTAATATATTAAACTTATTTTTATCTGTTTTTAAATTATTATTATAATACTTTTCAAAGTTACTAATTTTTTCTTTATATAAATACCACTCAAAAGGTAAAGTAAATGAATTAATACTAATATTGTCTGTAAGTGATACTGAATCTACTTCATGATTAAATACTTTAACATTTTTTAATGAGGATAATTTCTTATAAAATTTATTTTCTAGAGTAATATTACCATCTTTTTGTTTTCTATTCTTTATCATATCATGATTACCTTTTGAAATATAAATAGTTGTATTTTTAGAAATATCTTCCATTACTTTTAATATTTCATCATTTCTTTTATCATATACTGTATCAACTAAATCTCCAGGTATTAAAAGTATTTTTATTTTATTTATATTTATAAAGTTTTTTATCATCTTTAATTTTTTGACATTACTATGTATATCTGATATACATATAATATCAATTTTATGTTTAATTTTTGGATTTGATAAATTATATTCATTTATAACAAATTTCATGAAACACCTCCTAACTAAATACATAATATATTGTATGAATACTATTATTTTTGATTCTGAATTAAAATTTAGAAAATACTTAATAAAAAATTCATCTAATATAATATATGTAATATTACTTGAAGATAAATTAGATAATACTATATTTTTCTATAGTCTTACTAAAGATAATTATATCATCGCATCTAAAGAATTATTATCAGATAATTATGATTATTATAGTAAAATATATATAAAACTAGTAAATAAACTAAATTTAGATATTGAATATACAACTAAAAATCCTAAAAGTTTGAAATTAACAAGAAATAAATAACTTAGACATAATAAAGCAGGAAAAAACCTGCTTTATATTATTTACTATTCTTATAATTAATGTAGTGATAATACATTTCTTTATCTGCTTGATCACCAAATGAGAATTTAATATTATAGTCTTTTAAGTTATAATATATACCATTATATTTTTTATCAATTATAATTATTTTTTTGTTTTCTAATTTCTTAAAATCTTTTCTTATTTTTATACTATTAGTAAATGTATAATATGTATTACCTAAAAGTGGTATTAAAGAGTTAATAGCTATTAATAATCCAAATAATGCATTAATTATTCTATTTTTATTATACTTAAGCATAATATACATACCAAAAATAACAAATAAATAGAAATAAGGATTATATCTAGCCCACCATGATTCACTCATAACTACTACCAATAAACATGTAATACCTAATGAATAAAGTATATATGTTTCTTTTTTATAATTCTTATATTTGGTTATTAAAACAATGATACTTAAAATAAATAATCCACTAAAAAGTATTCCCCATCCACTAATTCTCAAATCATTACTCATTGCTGGTTTTAATTCACTCTTATAAACAGTAAATGGTATTTTTAATGTAGTATTATCATTTTCCCTTAAGTTATTTGCTTTTGAAAAAGTACCATAAAACCACTTAGAAACATTATTCATTTTTAGGAATGATTTAGGCTCTTGTTCTGTAATTATATCTTCTCCATTTTTATCATATAATGGAAAGAAAGGATTCTTATGATCTATAGTATTTTTTAAATAAGTATGGCTACCTACTACACCAAAACTGAATATAAATAAAGGAATAAAGATTATACATAGTTTTTTAAATAAAGAAAGAAACTCTTTCTTTTTATAAGCACTATATAAATACTTACATACAAAGAAGAAACTAAATACTAATAAATATCCCATACCGTTAAACTTAGTATTAGCAAGTAATATAAATGTTAATATATATATAAACCAATTTTCTTTATTTTTAAAATCAAAATCAATCTTAATGAGCATTAAAATACTTAAGAATAAATATAAGCATACTAATTGATCATTATAATATGTAAATATTTGTGATGAAACTATAGGATTAAATACAATTAATAAGCTTAGAATTAAACTCTTTTTCTTACTTAATACTTTAGTTAAATTAACAAGTAATAAAACAAACACTATATATAAGCTTATTAAATTCATAGCTTTACCTGATTCTATATTACCAGTTAAACTATAGAAATTAGCAGCCATTATCCAATTAGCTTTTGCATAGTGATCAGTCCATACTGCATAATTAGTTAATTGTTTACTATTATCTCTTTTAAGAATAAATTTGTCACTTTCTTCATATACAGGATTAAAACCTTCTTTTAAAACTCCTATTGCATCTTTGTGATAAGTATTACCATCGCTACTTCTATCAAACATAAAAGTAGAAATAACTGTACTTAATACTATTACAATTAAAGAAAGAGATAACATTTTAAAGAAAGATTTCTTCTCAAGTTCTTTTTTACTAATAAAATAATAGATTACTCCGCTTAGTATTAAAAATATAAGTAAATGAAATCTAGTAATACTTATTTTTGCAATAAATAATAATGTTGTTCCCGTGACCATTAAACACAAAAATAATAACAAGAATATAGCACTATGCTTTAATATTTTTTTCATTCTATCACCTTCTATAATTATAACATATTAATTAAAAATAAAAAAAGATTTATTTCTTTAAATCTTCTTCTGTTTCTTTAACTATATATATAGGTCTATTCTTAGTTTCGGAATAAGTCTTAGCTAAATATTGTCCCATTATACCTATACAGAATAATTGTATTCCTCCAATAAAGAATATTATACAAGCAAGACTTGGCCAACCACCAACAGGATCACCCCAAATTAGAGTTTTAACAATAACTACTATAATCATTATAAAAGCTATTAAACAAAATAATAAACCAAAGAAAGCACTAATTATTAAAGGTTTAGTAGAAAAATCAATAATTCCTTCTATAGCATAAGCAAATAGTTTTCTCATACTATATTTTGATTCACCTTTTTGTCTTTCAACTATATTATATTCTATCCATTTAGTATCAAAACCAACAAAACCAAATAACCCTTTAGAATAACGATTATATTCTTTCATAGAAATGATAGCATTTAACATTTTTCTATTCATAAGTCTATAATCTCTTGCTCCTGGCACCATTTCTGTCTTTGATAATTTTCCAATAAGTGCATAAAACCATTTAGTAAATGTTTTTCTAAAAAATGAATATCCTTTTCTATTTGTACTTTTTGCCGCACAGCAATCATATTCTCCACTATCTACTGTATCAAACATTTCAGGAAGTAACTCAGGTGGATCTTGTAAATCAACATCCATTGTTGTTACATAATCACCACTAGCTGCTTCAAATCCTGCATACATTGCAGCTTCTTTACCAAAATTTCTAGAAAACGATATATATCTTACACTATTATCTTTCTTAGCTAATTCTCTAATTACTTTAATAGTTTTATCCTTAGATCCATCATTTACAAATATAAATTCAAAAGAACACTTCTTTTTCATTTTAATTACTGTTTTTTTAATAGTTTTATAAAACAACATTATTGATTCTTCCTCATTATAACAAGGAACTACAATTGATACTTTTTTCATATACGTCTCCTCTAAAATCATTATAACACAACAATATATAATATTTAAAAAAATTATTCCTTGTACTTTATATATTTAGTAAATGGTGTAACCTTTAATGATTTTTCAGTTTTACTACCTTTTTTAACTATTATTTTTTTCAATTTAGGACATACTCTAAAAGCATAACCACCTATATCAGATAAATTATCTGGTAAAATAACTTCTTCTAGATTATCGCAACCTATAAATGACTGATGACCTATTCTAATTACATACTTAGAAACAATTACTTTTTTAAGTTTTTGTTTACCATAAAAAGCAGAATCATCTATAGCTAAAACTTTTTTACCATTTATTTTTTCTGGTATTTCTACTACTTCTTGATCACTATCATATGTTAAAATTGTGACATGTTCACTATACTCATCATAAGTATAGTTATTATATATCTGATTAACTTTTATAGGGTTATCATATAAACTATCTAGTTTATTATTTTCGCTATAAAGAAAATATAATCTGAGTGTAATAATAAAAAGTACTATTAAAACTATAATTACTGTTTTCCTTTTATTCATTTAATACACCCTCTTTTTTATATTATTTTATCTATTAATTTAGTTACTTCTTCCTTAGTATCATCATCGTCTATTTCATTAATAATATTTGTAAAATTAGATTTTATAATTAGTTTTCTAGCTTCTTCTTCACTTATTCCTCTACTCATTAAATAAAATAGTTTATCTTCATTAATTTTACCAGTAGATTCTGCATGATTTCCAGTAACTTCTTCTTCATGACATAACATCATAGGTAAAGAACGACTTACTGCTTCATCTGAAAGAAGTAAAGTATTCTCATATTCTAAACCAATAGAATTTTTGGAGTCTTCTATAAAATCAAGTGTTCCTCTAAAGTTCTTTTTAGAGTTATCATCTAACATTCCTTCTACTTTAAGATTATTATACGAATTTTTACCAGCAATCTTGAAATAATAATTCATATCTATAATACTATCTTTTTTACCAATATAAATATTATTAAATAAATTTTTAGATTGATATCCAATACTTTCAAGATAAGAATTATATATTCTAATCTTTCCATTTAAATCTATTAAATTATGTTTTAAATTACTATTCTCTAGTACCTTTCCTTCAAAAGACATAATGTTCGTACTATTAGTATTTAAATTATTTATATATGTAATTGATCCAGATGAGTTTTCTTTCATATTAACTACTTCAACTAAATAGTTAAAGTGATCTTTATTATCTATTGAATCATAATTTACTATAAAATCACAACTAGTATTTTTGTCATAATTAATAGTAATCTTACTAATTAGTGTTTCATTATTACAAAAACTATAATTAATTCTTACTGGTTCTTTAATTACTTTTTCCACATTAATTATTACTTCTAAATACTTTTTAAATGTAAGACCAATTCTTGATGTAATATTTTCTTCTTTTATTTCTTGTTTTACTTTAATACCATCAACACTATATAATTTATCAGTATTTAATTCTTCTAAATTAAGTTCTATTTCTAAATCATTTATCTTAAAATTATTAGTTGTCTTAATAGGTAATTCATTTAATTTATATTTCATATTATCACCTACCCTATACTTCCTTCTAATTCTAGTTCAATTAATCTATTCATTTCAACTGCATATTCTACAGGGAAACTCTTAGCAATTGGTTCAGCAAATCCTTGTACAATTAGTTTCTTAGCATCTTCTTCACTCATACCTCTAGTTTGTAAATAATATATTGCTTCATCACTTATTTTACCAACTGTTGCCTCATGAACAAATTCTACATCACTACATTCTATTGTATCAACTGGAATAGTATCACTTCTTGAAATACTATCAAGCATTAGTGATTCACACGAAAGAGATATTTTACTCTTTTTAGCATTTTTCTTAACTAATGCATTACTTCTAAAAGTACATATTCCTCCATCTTTAGAAATAGATTTAGAATTAACTATTGATGTAGTATTTGGTGCATTATGTATTATCTTTAAACCAGTATCTAAGTTTTGACCAGATCCTGCGAAAGATATATTAGTAAACTCACATTTAGCTCCATATCCATTTAAAACACTTAATGGATATAACATAGATACTTTTGAGCCGAATGAACCCATAATCCATTCTATCTTACCATTTTCTTCTACATAACACTTCTTTGTATTTAAATTAAGCATATTTTTAGACCAGTTTTCAATAGTAGAAAATCTTAAAAAACCATTTTTCTTAACAAATAATTCAACACATCCTGCATGTAGATTCAACTCATTATATCCGGGTGCAGAACATCCTTCAATAAACTGTAGAGATGCTCCTTCTTCTACTATTATTAAAGTATGTTCAAATTGTCCAGCACCAGGTGCATTTAGTCTAAAATAGCTTTGAAGAGGTCTATCAAGTTCTGTATTTTTAGGAATATATACAAAAGATCCACCTGAAAAAAGTGCATAATGAAGAGCAATGTATTTGTGATCAAATACAGGTACAGCTTTTGTAAAATACTCTTTTACAAGTTCAGGATAATTCTTAATTGCTTCATCAAAACTAGTATATATTACTCCTTTTTCTTTTAATGTATCAGTAAGATTGTGATATACAGTTTCTGAATCAAACTGAGCACCACTTCCTGCAAGTGCTTTCTTTTCAGACTCTGGTATTCCAAGTTTATCAAATACACTTTTTATATCATCTGGAACATCTTCCCAAGTTCTAGCTTCTTTTTCTACTGGTTTTACATAAGTAGCTATATCATTTATATCTAAATAACTAATATCTGGTCCCCAATTAGGATTATCTAATTTATAAAACCACTCAAGACCTTTAAGTCTAATATTTAAAACCCATTCTGGTTCATTCTTTTCTTTAGAAATTTGTCTTATTATTTCTTCTGTTAAACCATATTTTTTATCAAGTGAGGTATTATCTATTTTACTATCATAAATATTTCTAGTTTCATTATCAATATATAGATCAATATTCGTTTTAGCCATATCCTCACCTACTTAATATAGTTTTTATAACCATTTTTATCTATTTCTAAAGCTAAATTATAGTCACCTGACTTAACTATTTTACCATCTACTAAAACATGTACTTTATCTATTTTTAATCCTTCTAATATCTTAGTTGAATGAGTTATTATTAAAATACTATTCTTATCATTTTTATATAAGTTAATTCCCTTAACTACTGTCTTAATTGCATCTACATCAAGTCCTGAATCAGTTTCATCAAGTATTGCAAGGCGTGGTTTTAACATTAACATTTGAAGTATTTCATTCTTTTTCTTTTCTCCACCTGAAAAGCCTACATTAAACTCTCTTGATGTATATTCACTTTTCATATTTAATTCATTCATATTCTTTTCTGTTTCTTTAATAAATTCATATATACTTGTTTTTTCACCTGTAATACTTTGTTTAGTAGATTTTAAAAATTGAGCTAGAGTTACACCTTTTATTTCTTCAGGTGATTGAAATGACATAAATATACCTTTTTTAGCTATTTTATCAGTTTCTAAATTTGTTATATCTTCTCCATCAAAAGTAATAGTGCCACTAGTTTTAATATATCTAGGAGATGAAAATATTGTATTAGCAAGAGTTGATTTACCAGATCCATTAGGACCCATTATTACATGTATTTCTCCTTCATTAATTTCAAGATTTAATCCTTTAAGAATCTCTTTATTATTATCATCAGCAGCAATTGTATGAATATCATCTATTTTTAATAAATTCATATTAATCATTCCTTTCTATATAATCATCAAGTGTTTTACTATTTAAGTAATTAGTAATTTCATCATTTAAATCTTTCCAAATGGGATAAGTTTTACATATTCCTTGTTTTGGGCAAGAATTTTCTTCTTTAACACAAGATGATGGTGCGATTTCTTTTTCTACTGCATTTAATATATCTCCAAGTTTATAATACTTTGGTTCATGAGCTAGTTTATATCCTCCATCTTGACCACGTGAAGTTATAAAGAATACTTCTTTTTTTAAATCAATCATAATCTTTTCTAAGTACTTTAACGATATTCCTTCTTTTTCTGAAATATCTTTAAGTGAAAGAAATGTATCATTATTATAATTATTTGCAAGTTCTAACATAATCGCAATTGCATATCTTCCTTTTGTAGTTATTTTCATATTATCTCACCACATAGTTATTTTACTACTAATTTGGTAGGAATACAAGCAAAAAAAATATATAATAGAAACTATTATATATTTATCTTATAAAATATTTATATTGTAGCATTTGTCTAGTATCTGAAACTTGTCTCATCTTACCTTTTAAATTATTTGTATAATAAATTTTACCTTTTTGATCTACTGTAACATATTTATTAGATGCTCCTATAGTATTTTTAGTATTATCAAGCCATACATAATAATCAGATAATTTAATATCCATTCTATTTAATACATAAGTGCTCAACATATCAGGGCTTAAATACTTAATAGTTTCATTTTCTTTCTTTAGACTACTAATATCATAATTAGCTAATACCAAACTTTGCGTATTATATTTTCTAAAGGTATCTTTCTTTTTATCTTTAGTGTTAAAATATTTAGTATTTTCTAATCCCTCAATATATGGTAAATGATCACCATAGAAAATGATTATAGTTGGTTCATCATAATTTTTAATATATTCATATAATCTGCCTAATTGCTTATCAGCATCATAAATACCTTGTGCATAAGATTTTAGACTATCAGTTAATTCTTTAGAATATTTACTTTCAACTACATCTATATCATAACTATTATATTTATCAATAGTATATGGCATATGAGCTTGCATAGTTAGAATCATATAGAATTCTTTTTTATTTTTCTTTTTTATTTTAAATTCATTAATTATCTTATCAGTTACATATTCATCAGATACATAATTTCCTTTAATATATTTTTGATCAACATTTTCAATAAATTTAACATCATCTATTTTAGTGTATTTATAAAAGTTTTTACAATTAAATAAATTAGGAGAAGCAAAAGAAACTAGTTTTGTATTATATTTATTATTTTTTAGTTCTTTTATAATACTTGATGTATCATAATAATTTGAATTATTATATAGTGACATATATGGGATAAGTGAATTACCATAATTACTTAAGGAACTACCAGTTAAAAACTCATATTCTACATTAGCAGAAATACCACCATAAGAAGGACTAATCATATTAAAAAATAAGCCTTTTTCTTTTAATTCATTAAAATTTTTTGTAATAGGTTTATCAAATTTTATATCATCTAACTGATCTACATCCCAAAATGATTCAGAAAAAACAACTATTATGTTTGGTTTACCAAGATCTTTATTATCTTCTCTTTCTACTTTTTTTAATTCTTTGCTAATTTTTTCATCACTGTAATTATCTGGTTTAAAAACTCTACTTTCCAATAAAACATGATGCATACCAGCAAGATTACCATATCGTTTATAATAATAAATAGTATCTGCTGAAATAGAATAATCTTTTCTTTTGTCAGCTTCATAAAAAACATTTAACATAAATTTATTTGTATATTTATTTGGTACAAATAGGAATAATAATATTAAAAGACTAGAAAAAAAAGTTACTATTCTTTGTTTTTTATTATTAATTTCAGTATCAAGTTTATGACTTATAATTATTACTGTTATTATTACCGCAAGATGTATCAATAAAAAAGGAAGTACTTTCAATAATTTAATAAAAAATGTATCTTTTACAATACTAAGTATTTCACCAATATCATTATAATAGAACAAATCTGAAAAATAGAATGGTTCACCAGTAAAAGCCACTTTAAGATAAGTAGCAACTATAATAATATAGCATATAATTGAAAGAACAATAATTGCTCGTTTATACTTTTTTAGAATAGAAAGCAAAACACCAAAAAATGCATAGAACATTATTAATGATAACAAAAATGCAGGTATGTATCTATGCAAACTAGCAAAACGCATTTCGAAATTTATAAATAATATAAAAGGCAATAATATATAATATATTTTCTTACTCAACAATAGTTTTTTCATATTAACTCCTCTTCTTTATCATAATCATCTATAAAAAAAAGAACTATGCTAGTTCTTTTTTATTAATTATAAAACGGAAAAGCTTGATTACTGCTTTCTTCAGAACTATTAACTACTTCTTGATTTTCAACTTGTTCACTAGTTTTTTCTTGTTCTAAAGCCCCTTCATTAATTAATTTAATTAAATTATTATTGAATTCTTTTTGTTCATCATCTACTAATCCTAAATGAAATACTTTATCTATTTGATCATGATTAAATAATATATTTTCATCACTTGATAAAGATCCTTCAGGGAAAATAACACCTACATAATCATAAGTTTGATTATCTTCTGCATCAGAAGCATCTATAGCACAAAAGCCTGTGATTGCTAATCTTTTTTCTGCTCCTTTTAATAATACAACTGTTCCTACAGGTAAAAATTTTTCTCCTACACCATTCATAAATTGTCCTCCTTTTTAATCTACTTATTATATATACATATAGTATCCTACAAATGTTTTACTTTGTCAATATATTATTTAAAAACAACATCAACAATATCAGCTTTAGCTGCAATCAAACCCATTTTAGCGATAGTAATAATTTCAATTGAATTTCTATCTTTAGTAACTTCAATTGGTTGATCTGTATCTTTATCAACTGTAGAAATTGTAACTTTATGAATTCCCTCTTCTACTTCACAAGATATACTTGTACCATTCTTTAAATCTCCAACTTTTACTCCATCTACTAAAACATGAAAAGTAATAGCACATCCTTTGATAGTTTTTTTTCTTGTTACTGTTAGAGTTGCAGTATGATTATTATCTGTTTTCTTTGTCTTTTTACTATCTACTTTTTCTGTCTTTTCAGTTGTTTCTTCTTTTTCTACTACCTCTTCTTTTTTCTTAGTAGTTTTTTTAGAGCCCTTTTCTATTTTTGTACCACACTCAGGGCAAAACATGCTATCATCTTCTAATTCAACATCACAATTTGGACATTTAGGAACATTTTTCTTTATTTCTTTTTTTACTTCTACAGTAGCACTTCCAACTTTAGTTCCACATTCTGAACAAAAAAGACTATCTTTATTCATTTTACTACCACAATTTTCACAAAAAATAGAATCTTTTTTATCTTCAACTTTAGTACCACATTCTGTACAAAATTTTGCATCTTCACTTAATTCAAAACCACATTTTGAACATTTCATAATATCACTCCTTATCTTACCAAGTAATAATATAGCATATTTTATATTTTTTTACTACTTATATTATTATATTTTTTACTTTTTTTATCCTTATACAAGTAGAAAAGAGCTAAATCTTCAGTATTTAAAGTAAAAGCATTTTTACTCTCATCCATAGAAATAACTACATCTTGTTCATAATCAGATAAACTTAAAAAATTATTATACTTTTCTAAAAAATAAGGACTTCTAAATTTATAAGATATAAGTTTTTTTATATCAATCTTAGTAGCATAATCATATAAATCTTCATCATATTCTTTACCACTTAATCTACGTTTTATTGCATCTGCTACCAAAACATCCCTTTTAGCTGCAATTAAGTCTTCTTTACTATCGTTTTGACTAATATCATCTAAATCAATTGGTATATATTCTAAAAGTTTAATTAATGCTAAGGAAGTACTTAAGTCAAGTTTAAAAGCTCCTTTAAGTCCTTCATATATTTTACTATTATTGATATATTCATCATATATATAATTACAATCAATATCTCTACTTTCTAATAAATCCATTCATTATTCCTCCTAAATAAATTGATTTTATTTTATCATTATAATTTTTCTAAAGCAATAAAAAAAGAACAATTTTTTATTAAATTAATTCTTTTTTTTCATAACGAATAAATGAGCATCCAATAAATACTATTGTAATAGTTATACTAATTATTATCATTACTGGATTCATAGAACTTTTAGAAACTATATTTCTAGTATCTGCTAAAGTATAAACTGTAAAATATCTTAAAAATTTAGTTTTCTCACCTAAATCAGATATAATTTGTAAGAAATAAAATAGAAATACCATACCTAAACTTATACCAATTACTTTTTTAGTTTTATGTCTAAATGTTGATATAAATAAATTAATTGCAAATAGTGGTAAACCAATAAGTAAAGGTGTAATACTAAGTAATAAGTATTGTCCTCTATTAAAATCTCCGCTTATAGTAAGACCAATATAATTAAATATACCTATAACTACTACCATTAATGTAATATAGAATATTGAAACCAATACTTTTTTTGTCATAATATTTCTTCTTTTTACAGGTAAACTACTTAAATACTCTATTGTTTTATCACTTTCTTCTTTTAAAACAATAGATGATCCTAACATAGATGAATATATTCCAACTATAATAAGTACAAACATAAATCCTTCTGATTTTAACCAACCATAAACTGTATTTATTGAAGTTATATCCATATTAAATGCTTTTAGTAATTCTTTTGGAAATACTTTCATCATACTATCTAAACTATTCAAACTATCTTCTGTAACAATATATGGATAAACCAAGAAAACAACCAAAAACATACCAACTAATATACTAGTCCAAATTATAAAACTTTTTAAATTAACTTTTAATTCTCTCTTTATCATAATTACTCCTATTTATAATAATTAATGAATAAGTCTTCTAAAGTAACTTCTTCTATTAATAATCTATCTATTTTATATTTAGATAATTTTTTAAGTAATTGATCAGGACTAATATCATTAATAAATTTAACTTCGTTTTTATGTTCATATATAGTTTTTAATTCTAGTTCATTTTTTATTTTTTCTATATCATTTGATTCAATAGTTAAATATGTAAAACTATCTTTTTTTATATTTTCTACAGTATCTTCTTTAATTATTTTACCTTCTTTAATAAAGCCTATACTATCACATATTTTAGATACTTCGCTTAAAATATGGGAAGAATATAGAATAGTTGTTCCTTTTTTCTTTTCTTCTAAAATAAGCCCATAAAATATATTTTGCATTATTGGATCAAGTCCACTTGTTGCTTCATCTAAAATAAGAATTTCAGGCTCATGCATAAGAGCAAGTACAATACCTACTTTTTTCTGATTACCAAGTGATAAATCTTCTATTTTCTTTTTCTCATCAAGCTTTAAAAGTTTAACTAGTTCTTTCCTTCTTTTATTAATATTTTTATTATAAAAACTCTCATGATAATCAAGTATATCTTTAACTGTCATATCATCGTATAAATTGATTTCACTAGGTAAATAACCTATTATTTTTTTAGCTTCTATATCATTATTATCTAATTCTTTTCCATTAACATAAATAGTACCACTTGTTTTATTAATTAGTCCCATTATAGTTCTAATAGTTGTTGATTTACCTGCTCCATTTGGTCCAATAAAACCATATATTTCACCTTTTTTAATATTAAGTGAAACATCTTCTACTCCTCTTGCTTTTCCGTAATACTTCTTTAATTTTTTTATTTCTAACACATAATCACTCATTATTTACTCCTATCTTAGAACTTTCTTTTGCCATGATTTTTTACCACATTTTGGACATTTCATTTTTCTTGTTCTTCCCATATGTTGAGCACATAAAACACTTTTATAAGTTGGTACATATTTATGATGACATTCCCCACATTCATAGTAACCTGCTTTTTGTTCTATACTACTTAAAAAGAAACATGAAATTAAAAATATGATTATATCAGGTATAATTATAGTTAATCTTAACCATTCCGGCATATTAATAGATAAAGCAATAGTAATAACGCCTAAGAAAAAAATTATCAATATTATACCTATAATAATTTCTAAATTAAGTAGCTGTTTATCTTTTTCTTCTTTCATTTTAGTAATTTCAAGTAAGTTTTCTTCTAATTTCTTTTCATTTTCTTTCATATCCACTTTTTCACCACTAAATAAATCATTAATAGTAATATCTAGGATTTCACAAAGTTCAGGCATAGTACCAGCATCAGGTAAACATATCCCGTTCTCCCATTTTGATATAGCTCTATCTGTTATACCTAACTTTTCTGCAAGTTCACTTTGTGTAAGTTTTTTTTCTTTTCTTTTTTCACTAATAAATTTTCCTATCTTTTCTTGATTCATTTAATTTTTCTCCTTTCATGAATAAAGTGTATATTATTTAACTATTTTTTTACACGAACTAGAAGTTGAGTTATTAATTTTCTTTATTTTCTTCTAAAATATTTTTAAATAATTTATCAAGTTCTTCTTTTACTTTATGATAATTATCAGGCCACATCATATAACCATGAGCAGAAGTATTAGTATCATCTTTCTCCGTAATACTCATACTAAAAGAATTACCATCTAAAACATCCATATCACTTTTATTAAAACCATTCCAACCTTTTACGTTATACTTATTTAAAATATTAAGAACATTTTCAATTGTAACATCATCTATATCTATTTTAGTTGCTTTTTCTTCTTCAACACCATCAGGTTTTATAGCTAATATATATTTTTCATCTTCTATTTTAATCTCATAACTCACAGATCCATATATATAATTTCCTGTACTGTAAGAAAAATGAAATTTTTTAATATCTTTGATTATTTTTTTAGGTTTATATTTTACAGTCCAAAAGCAACCAGTTGTAGATAATAAAATAACTACACCTAATAATAAATACTTATATTTCATAAATTACCTTTCTACAAAAAAAGCCAGTATAAACTCTGGCTTTACATTATTTTTTAGTATATTCTACGTCTTTTCCAAAACTATCTTTAATAATTAGTTTTTTACCATCAATTTTATATTCATAAGTACTTCCAGTAGTATTTCCATCATAAGTGATTTTTACTTTTTTACCATCATCTTCATATTTGAATTTCATTTTAGCACTACCGAAACTATAATCTCCTGTTTTATCTTCATTGAAAGTATATACGAAACTTCCATGTTTCCAACTTCCTACTAATCCTTTATCTCCACATCCTGTAACTCCTACTAGAACAAATGCGAAAACAAATACTAATAATAAACTTTTAAATATTTTTTTCATTTTATTCTCCTTTTAATTTAAAAAAACCTAAAAACTAGGTTCTTTTTCTTACCAATATCTAAGCCAAGAATTTGTTGTAGTAGCTGCAACACAAACACACATGATTGCAAGAACATATAGTGCAAGTGCAACGATTGAACAAACTAATCCACCAATAGCCATTCCTCTTTTAGTACTAGATTTTAAACCCTTAACAGAAAGAACGATACCAACAATTGCAGCAGGTACAGTAAGTAAGCTAAGATAAGGGATCCACTCAATAACTAATGAAGAAATACCTAAAATAAGACCAGCAAGTGCAAAATTATCTGTATTTTTATCCATTATAATCTCTCCTCTCTTGAACGCTAGAAAACTAACTACTCATATTTACAATTTTATTTTATATTAATAATATAAATTAGTCAATATTTTCTTTTTCTTCAATTCAATTTTATGATCTTTTTTTCTTCTTTATTCTTTTAAATATATGAATAATAACAACTGTTACAAATATTAAAATACTTATAATTTGTGATGTAGAAAGTCCAAATAAGAATCCTCTATAATCATCACCTCTAAAGAATTCAAATATAAATCTTGCAACTGCATATGACATCAAATAAATATATATTAATTTACCTTTATATTTTTCTTTCTTATAAAATTTATATAATACAAAGAATAATATTAAATTAAAGCCAGCCTCAACTAATTGTATAGGAAACCTATGAACATGATTAGCAGATTCTACTAAAGAACGATGATATGTAAAACCAATCTTACTCTCTATTCCGTAACAACATCCAACTAAAAAGCAACCTATTCTACCAAAAAAATGAAATAATGGAATAATAACAGCAAATATATCAAAATATTTCTTCTTATTTAATTTCTTCTTTTTAACACAAATATATGCGGTTAATAAAAAGCCTATAAGTCCACCATAAAATACTGAACCTCCAAAAATATAAGAAAATATACTTACAAAATCACTAAATCCTTTTACTTTATCAAAATGTCTAACTACACGAACTAAAATATCTATATTTGTTAATCCATATAAAAGATGACTAAATAGTAATAGACCTACTGATGAAATTAATAAAACTACTATCATATTATAATAGTCTTTTTCTTCTTTCTTTATGAGATAACATGCAAGTACAGCTGCTGCAAAAATTCCTATTGTGCTCATTATTCCATAACAACTTATTTTTTTATCAAATATTTCAATATATGGATACATAACTACTCATCATCCTTCTTTCTTTTAAATCTTCCAAAGAAATCCATATGTTGTTTTATCTCAAGCGCATCTCCTATTACAGGAGCACTTCTCATTTCACTTTCAACTTTCTCTCGTGCCTTTCTTCTAGCAGGCATTGTAGCTTCATTCATATAATATCTTGCATCACTACTTATTTCATCTGCAATTTGTTCACTAGTTGACTTAACATTATTATGCTCACTTTCTATAGTTTTAGGTTTACACTTAGTAGCCACTTCTGTAAACATATTTATATATTCAGTATTTAATTCACTGCTTTGAAACTTGTTTTCAAAATCCATCGCATCACTACATAATTCACCAAATTCATATATTTTTTTAAATAAATTCTCTATTTTACTTTCAATATCTTTATCAGTTATATCATACGCAGTATAAAAAGACTGTTTTCTAGCATCTATACTATTCTTAACATATTCATTCATATTATCACCTCTATTATGAGTATATCATACTTGCAAAAATAAATTTATCTAAAAGTTTTAGAAGGTGTAAAGCTATCATCTTTCTGCATATTCTTAACTAAATCTATAAAATTAGATGTTAATGCTTTTAAATAAGGGCTTCTCTCTTTTCTATTTTCTTGTCCTAATTTAAAATCTATACATTTTAAAGCTATATCAATTCTATCAATATTTAAATAATAAATAAAAAGTTTTAATTGTTGTTTCTTTTTAGAATTAGATAATTGATCAAACTTAGATGCAAGTAATAATCCTAAGAAGTATTCTGTATTATATGTTCCTTTTTCTCTATCAAAGTAATCAAAGTATCGTGCTAATTTCCATGAGCTAACATCATGTACAATATTTTCTTTATCTAAATTATATTTTTTATAATTTTTTAATAAATAATCACTAAGTAATGATTCAACAAAGTAAGTTGGCACTTCTCTTACTGCAAAAGTAGACTCAGTATATTTATTATCAACGGTTGTCATCGCATGCATACTTTCATGAACTAATCCATATAAAGTTTCTATTGTGTTATAATTTTTTACTTCTATCAGTCCATACAAATGACTATCTACTAAGTCATCTGAAACAGAAGAAAAACTAGTACTTTTAATTGTTTCTCCTAAAACATTTTTATCTATATTAATAATTTTATTTTCTTTATTATTTATAATTGAATCAAAATTTTCGCCCATCTTTTCACCTAAATCATGGTAAAAATCGTGAGCAATCTCTTTACACATTTCTACAGACATAGGTGTTCTATACATCTCATCAGGATTATTCATAAAATTATAAGCAAGATCAATCTTATATCTATCATCGTTAATATAGAAATCTAACCACAATGAAAAAATTTCATAATATGAATGTAAATCTATTTTTTCTAAAAACAGTTTTCTTTTTTCATTAAATTTTCTATATTCATTTAATAAATCTTCATTTGATAAATTTTTCATATTTATTATCCTTTGATACTCTAATTATTTTTCTTATAAATCTTCAATTTATTTTGTTCAAGAACAAAATTAGTAGTTTCATTTTGTTTAAGTGCATCAAGAATTTTTAAATACTCATCACCCATTTGTTTAGCAAAACTACGTGCACTTTCTAAATTTAAGTCATCTGAATTAATTAATTCCAACAAAATATCTTGTTTTTCCTTTTTAGATAAATTTTTAGCATTTTTATAATTATAATTAAATATATCACTCATAGTCATATTTTTAGCTACTTTTTCTTCTTCAAGTTTAACAGGTATTATTTCATTTATAAATTCTTCATTTAAAAATTTCCTTATATTAGTATCTTCAAACTTACCATAATAATGAGGATTATTATCAAATTTTATATCACCGACTAATCCCTTTAAAGGAATTACTATATCTTTTTCTCTATCAATTATCCATTCTATAGGTTCTACATTAATCCAATAAATATTTCCTTTTTTTATTTCTGTTCCATCATTTAATTTTTTTACATATAAATCTTTTTCTAATTCTATGCGGATAAATCTATTACCATGATGTTTATATTCATCAAAGCTTTTTGTATCTGTTTTATAAATTTTACCTGTCTTATTTAGTCCACCATTTTGATATAGTTTTTCTAGTTTATAAGAGTACTTTGCATCAATATTTGAATTAGGAAACATTCCGTATTCTCCTACTTCTACACCAAATTGATTAACTTTTATATTTTTCATTTCCTTTTCTATACTTGAAAAATTAGTAACTGGTCTTACACAATAATGATTAACATAAACATCTTGAACTACTCTATAACCATTACCATCAACGCAAAACACATCACCTAAATAAAATGATTTTAACCACCAACAACAAGTTCTATCTTTTAGCTCTGTTCCTTCTTTTGTATGATTAAATTGAAAAACATAGGCGCCTGTTAAGATTGCAAAATCAGTTAATGCACATCTCGTACCATATCTATTAAAAATCTTAAGTTTATCATCGCCAAAAACATCTTTAGCTTCTAAAATATCAAATTTTATCATATTCTTCACCCAACTTTATTATAACAAAAAAAAGATTGAATAATCAATCTTATTTCTTACTTCCAAATCTACTAAATGGAAAAATTACAAAACTCGCTTTTCCTCTAATATCATCCTTATGAATAAATCCTATCATTCTACTATCTTGTGAGACAGGTCTATTATCGCCTACAACAAAGTAATAATTCTTTGGTACAGTTGAATGTTCTAGAGCCTCAATGCTATAACTATTTAATTTTTCATCTTTTACTTTAGTAAACTTTTCATCTACTTTTTTTCCATTTACATATAATTTATTGTTCTTATACTCTATTTTATCCCCAGGTAATCCTATTACTCTTTTAATTATATCTTCATCATTATAATCAATTACTATAATATCAAATCTCTTAATACTATTTTTACCTAACTTATTAAGTAACATGATATCTCCTTCTTCTAAGGTAGGATTCATACTAGTACCATTAACTCTAACTGGAGTTACAATAAATATTTTTACTAATATTACTAAAATAATAATTATAATATAAATATAGTTTTCCTTAAGTATTCTTTTCATAATTTTAAATAAAAAATAAGGTTTCCCTTATTTTTGTCCTCTTTCTTTGATGCGGTATTGACCAACCATTCCTTTTAAGAATGTAAGTTTAGCACGTCTTACTTTACCTTTTCTAGTTACTTCAACATAAGCAACTTTTGGTGAATTGATTGGGAAAGTTCTTTCAACTCCAATACCTGATGACATTTTACGTACTGTAAATGTTTCAGAAACACTTCCTCCACGGCGAGCTACTACTACACCTTCATAATCCTGAATACGTTCTCTTTTACCTTCAATAATTCTAACACCAACTTTAACAGTGTCTCCAACACGGAATTCAGGAATATCTTTTCTTAATTGTTTTTCGTTAATTTTGTCAATTACGTTCATTCTAATTCCTCCTCTAAAATATATAACCAGAGATCATAAACAAAATCATTCAGCGGATCACTTTTTTTGACGTTTATAATTATAACACAATTTATTTATATTTGCAATACATAATAAAAAGTTCTTTACAAGAACTTTAAATACCAATAAATCATTTTAGTTTTAAAACAAATGGTTTCTTCTTTTTACGTTTAATTTTGTAATAATTACCATTACTCATTATCTTATAAAATATGTAACCAATACAAATATTCTTTATTCTCATTTTATCTCCTAACATTATATTTAATAATATGTTAGAAAATATAATATATTCTAATTATCTACTTCTACCTAAAGTATTTTCAAGTTGATAATTAATTAATTCTTCTTGTCTTCTTTTAGCTTCCATTTGAAGTTTTTTTAATTTGTTACCCATTAATTTTAATTCTTCTTCTTTAAGATAAGCTCTATATTTATTTTTTATTTCTTGTCTAAACTTTTCTATTCTATTTAAAACTTCATTCATAGAACCTTCGGAATCATCATCACTTATAAATAATTCTGTTAATTCTTTAATAAGTTTTTTAAATTTCTTTTCTACTATTTCTGTAACCACACTATTAATTAGAGTTTTATTTATTACTTTAATATCAGTTACTTTTTCACCTTCAATAATAAAATACTTATTCTTTGTATGCATAACATAACCATCTAAATTAATTATATTAATTTGAGTAATCATCTTACCTTTATTATTTTTTTTATTATTAATCTTATACATACTCTTCACCTACTTTTCTATTAAATCTGGTCTCTTTTCAATAGTCTTTTTTTCTGCTTCTATTTTTCTATACTCATCTATTTTTTTATGATCACCTGAAATAAGTACTTCAGGAACTTCCATACCTCTAAATACTCTTGGTTTAGTATAAGTTGGATAATCTAATCTATTGTTATTGAATGAATCATTAAGATGTGATTCTTCTTCAATAACACCTGGTATTAGTCTTGTAATAGAATCAACTATTGCCATAGCAGCTATTTCTCCACCTGTTAAGACATAGTCCCCAATACTTATTTCTAAATCACATATACTTCTTATTCTCTCATCAAAACCTTCATAATGCCCACATATAAGAATAATATGTTTTTCTTTTGATAAATCATAAGCAACACTTTGATTATAAGTTTTTCCATCTGGTGTTAGTAAAATAACTTTTGCATCATCAGTTTTAATATCATCAATACAATCAAATATTGGTTGACAAGTTAAAACCATACCACATCCTCCACCATATGGAGTATCATCAACTTTATTATGTTTATCGTTTGAATAATCTCTAAAATTATGAATTTTAATATCTACTAATTTCTCTTCTTTAGCACGTTTAATTATAGATTCATTAAATACATCATTAAACATATCAGGAAATAGTGATAAAATATCTATTTTCATAACATCATCCCATCTATTAATTCTATATTAACCTCTTTTTTATCTTTATCTATATTTTTAATAAACTCTTTATTAAAAGGTACAAGTATTTCTTTACCACTTATTAATACTCTAATAATTTTATTATTTGATCCTGCAAAGAATATTTCTTTTATAACACCTTTTTCTCCATTAATAATTACATTAAATTTAAGTAAATCTTCATCAAGAATAACATCACTAATAGAGTCACTTTCTCTTTCAATATACACTTTTTTATTAATTAAAAATAATACTTCATTTATATCTTTATAATCATTTAAAGTAACCATATCAAAACCTTTATGGCTTCTATAAGATTTAATAATATAGTCTTTATTATCAATAACTAATTTATTACCAACTACAAACACTTTATCTTTATATTCAAAATTAGACTTAATTTTTAGTTCACCCTTAATACCATGAGTTGAAGTAATTTTACCAATATATATTAACTGCATATTATCTACCTAACTCATATAGAAGTATACTAGTAGCAACTCCTACATTTAAACTTTCTACATCACTATTCATTTTAATATATAAGTTTTTATCACACATATCAGTAATTTCTTTTCTTACTCCATTACCTTCATTTCCAACTACAAGAGCAAATCTTTCTTTATCTGAATTATTTAATTCTCTTACATCACTACCATGTTCAACAAGTGTTCCATATACTGGAATAGATTCTTCTTTAATTCTTTCAATTACATCTTTTATATCTCTTCTTATTACATTTATATGAAAAAACATTCCTTGAGTAGATCTTATAGTTTTAGGATTATATAAATCAACTGTATTATTACTTAAAACAATAGTATCTATATTAAAAGCAACTGCACTTCTAATTATTGTTCCTAAATTACCTGGATCTTGTACATCATCAACCAGTAATATATGATTACCTAACTCTTCACTTTCTTCTTTTTTCTTACATAAAGCCATTACAGTCTGTGGTGTTTCTACACTACTAATTTTATTTATTAAATCCATTGGCATGTAAACTATATTATCAATAGAAATAGGAAAAACTTCTTCTTTTTCTAAAATTAATTCTTCTACTAGACCTTGTTTATAAGCTTCTAGTACTAAGTGTGATCCTTCAACAATAAATTCACCTGTTTTATCTCTATATTTTTTTTCCTTTAATTTAATATATTTTTTTACTTTATCATTATCTAAACTAGTTATTAACATAAGCCACCTCTATGAGTAATTATAACATTTTTTAATAAAAATAAAAAGTAAGAATTTCTTACCTTTTATCTTTTTAATACTAATGTTTTACCATCGCTATTAATATCATTTGTAATTATTAAATCAGCATATGGATTTTTTACAGTTGTACTTGTTTTTTTAGTTGTAGTTGTTCCATCTTTAGTAAATACTTGTTCTCCTGCTTTACTTGGAGCAGTAATCATATCTCTTGGATTAACTGTACCAGATGGAACTGTACTCTTAGTTGTTGATTTTGTTGTAGCACGATTAGTTCCAGTTTGTGATGGAATCATATCTCTACTATTTATTGTTCTATAAGTACCTGTATATTTTGTTTCCGGTTTAACTGTTACAGTATAACCATTATTATTAGTAGTAGTATTTTCTTTAGTAGTTGCTATACTTTCACTTAATGTTACACTACTTTCTTTTGTTGTAGTTACATCTGATTTTACTGTACTTTGTGAATTATTAGATGAACTAGTAGTATATACCATTGATTCTGTATTAGGACCAACAATTACATCAGATGATGTAGTTACACTTTTATCATTTTCAGATGTAGTTTTTGTTTTAACAGGTGTTTTCTCACTTGTCTTATCTGAGTTAGGCCACAAGATAAATGCACCCATTCCTACTAAAGCCAAAACTCCAGCAAAAATTTTTACTCTGTCTTTCTTTTTCTTTTCTTTGTCCCAAAAATATAAATGAGGATCATCTTCAAATTGATTTTCTGTTGCTTCTTCAATAATTAATTTACTTTCACAATCATTCTTAATGTTTATTTTATCAACAATATCTTTAAATTCTTCTTCTGAAATAATAACACGTTTACCATCAACTATTTTCACATATTTAGCATCAATATTTTTATTATTTTTAATTATAGCTAAACCTTTTTCTAAAGGTAATCTAGTATAAAATGAATCACTATAAACTTCTGCTTGTTTAGCTGCTATTACTTCAACTTCATTTTCTCTGGCAATAAAAGTAATATTAGTAATATTCTCTTTTACTTCAGTTTCATTATGTAAATTGTAAACATTTATTTTACCTTTATCAACTAGTTTGTCATAATTAACTACTAATTTATTAAGAATAATATCTATATTATCCGAATTACAAGTAATACAATATGGATCAGAAACACTATCATGTAATACTACAAAAGATAAATTATCACTTTCTTCACCAACGCTAAAAATTTCAATTTCATCTATAGTATCAAGTATTCCCTCTGAAATAATACTTTCAGGCTCATAAAACTTAACTTTATCAATATCCTCTTTATATATACCTAAATTTTTCCATTCATTATTATTGTTTATAAAATCATCATAATTAGAAATTCTTTTAGATAAATTTTCTAACCAAACATCATCACATTTATCATTTTCTATTTTATTTAAAGTTACTAATTCTTCTCTAGATTTATCATCATATCTAACTGTTGTAAAAGCTATAACAGCATCTTTATATTTATCCTCACTAGTTTTATAAATTGTTTTATAAAACATATTTTTTATATATTTAGCTTCTTTCATTATCTTCACCTCTATTTATATTCTCTTGTACGTTCACTTGAGTAACATACATTTTCATAAATTTTTTCATTTTTATTTATAACTTCTTGTTGTTTATATATTTCATAATAATTAACATTCTTATAAGATTTGTTTGAACAGCTCTCATTTAATGATTTAATTAAATATGTAGGATAATTAAATTTATATGAATCATATTTATAATTTGAATTATCATCAATACCAACAAATTTATAATATTCATAATCACCAAAGTATGGTGAATTATTAGTAGAAATTTCTCCTCTGTATGTCCAACTATCAGTAGAAATTTTTGATATTGAGAAAATTTCCTCATAATTACCTTCAGTTCTATAAATATTATTGTTAATTACTAAATAATTATAATCTGAACATACTAATTGTGTTTTCGTAGATATTTTTCTTAGTGCTGTATGACTAGTATAATATGTACTAGGTTTTTCTCCTACAACTTCTTTTTTCACTTCTACTTTTACTTCTCTTAAACAATTAGTATTATTAACATCACATTTAATTTCTTTTTTATCGCAAGAAGTTTTTTTATAATTTTTCCATGGACCAAAAGCAGTTAATTCTTTTGTTTCTCCATCATTAACGCCTGTATCTGGTACAGGAAGATTTTTTTGTTGTTCTTCTTTTTCCTTTATTTCTTTTTCTTTTTGTTCATTAAATTCGCATAAATAACTGCCATCGCAATAACTATAATTATTTAAGTATAGAATTCTTTGTTTTGTTTCACTAGAACATTTAACAAAAGTTTTTAAAGCATAATCATTGGCATTTTTAGTAATCTCAACATAAGTATTTTTTACATTGCAAATAACATTTCCATTTTTTACAGTTCCAACAATTTTTTCATTTTGTAATTCTTTTAATGTAACTTTTTTCTTTTCATTCTCTTTTGTTGGAATATTAGTTTCATTAAAATGTTTTATTCCTGCTTCTTCAACTTTATTCATTGTACTACTGTCAATAAAAACTATTTCACTTTTTTCTTTTATTTCTTCATGTTGTTTTGACTTCTTATATAAGAAAAACTTAGGTATTAACCATATTAAAACTATAATAATTGTTAGAATTAAAAACAATTTAATTATAAAGTTTTTCCAAGTATATTCAGATTCTTCAAACTCGTTTCTTTTTCTCATTAAAATTCCCCCTAATGAATGCACACTATAATACCATAAAACACTTAAAAAGTCAATATATACCAATGAAAAACTAAGATAATTAATCTTAGTTCTACTTTTTTATTAATCTAATAATTGTTGAGCCAGTATTTACAGGATCTGTGTGATAATCTAATACTTTTTTACTCTTCTTTAAATAATTATAAAGACTATTTCTAAGTATACCTTCTCCCATACCATGTATAACAACTATTGTATACTTTTTTTGTTTTAGACTATCATTAATAAATTCATCTACTCTATACATCGCATATTCACGATCAAATCCATGTAAATCTAGTGTAGGATAACTCGATAAAATCATTATTTATCCCTTATCTCACAATTTAATTTAGTTGTAACACTATTTATAATATTGTTAAATACTTCCATTACTTCTTCATCTGTAAGTGTTCTTGATAAATCTAAGAATTTTAGTGAGAAAGCAATAGATTTCTTATTCTCATCAATATTTTCACCTGTATATACATCAAATACACTTATTTCATTAAGAAGTCTTCCTCCAGCTCTTCTTATTTCATTAGTTAGAATGTCTACTGTAACATCTTTATCTACAATGAAAGCAACATCTTTTTCTATAGCTGGATATTTAGGTGGTTCTTTATATTTAACTGGTTTAATATTTGTCATAAGTGCTTGAAGTGATAATTCAAATACATATACTTCATCTTTTAACACTTTAGGATGAACTCTACCTATAACACCAATCTTCTTTCTATCTAACATGATATCAGCAGAAATACCAGGATGTAGATCACTACATGTACTTACTTCAAAACTATATCTATTTTTAAATCCCATATAATCAAGTAAATTTTCAACTATTCCTTTAGTAATATAGAAATCTACTTTAGTATTTAAACTCCATCCATTAGATAAATATGTACCAGAAAGAAGTCCACATATTTTACTTTCTTCAGTATAGTTTTTATCATAAGTTTTAGCTATTTCATAAAGAAGTATATCTTTTACTTTACGTTTTTTATTATAGTCATAAACATTTAAAAGTGATGGAATAAGTGATGTTCTTACTACACTCTTATCAATACTCATTGGATTAGGTAGTACTACTTGTTCTTTTCCTTCATAATTAAATAATTTAGCCATATCAGGAGAAGTTAAAGTATAAGTTTTAGCTTCATTTAAACCTAAACTACGAAGTCTTTTAGAAACTACTTTTCTATATTTAACATCACCTTTATATTCTCCTCTTTTAGTAGGTAATTCTGGTAAAGTTGATACTAAATTTTGATATCCATAAAGTCTCCCTATTTCTTCAGCAATATCATTTACATTAGGATCAATATCAAGTCTTCTTTTTGGAATAGTAACAGTGAACATACCATCTTTTAATTCATATTTAAAGTCAAGTCTTCCAAGTTCAACTTTCATATCATCTTCACTAATAGTTATACCAAGCATCTTATTTACATCTTCAGGATAAAATTTAACTATTTGATCAGTCTTATCTACTTTATCATAAATAACTTTATCAGATAAAATAGTAGCTCCTGCATATTTTTCTAATAAGAAACATGCTCTATCAAGTGCTAAATCAGTATATTCGTAAGATAGTCCTTTACCAAATCTAATTGATGCTTCACTTCTTAAATTATGATTTCTTGCAGTATATCTTATACTTACTGGATCAAATATTGCAGCTTCAATTACTATATCAGTAGTATTTTCATCTACTTCAGTATTTTTACCACCCATAACACCTGCTATAGCAACTGGTTTTTCTCCATCAGTAATAACTATATCACTACTAGATAATGTTCTTACCTCATCATCTAAAGTAGTAATTTCTTCACCAGCTTTAGCATCTCTAACTAAGATATTATTGCCAAGTTTATTTTTATCAAAGAAATGAAGTGGTTGACCATATTCAAGCATTACATAGTTAGAAATATCAACTACATTATTAATTGAACGCATACCTAAAGAATTAAGACGTTTTTTAATAAATGAAGGAGTTTCTCCTACTTTAACATTTGTAACTAACTTAGCTGTATAATATGGACATTTTTCAGTTTCTACACTTACTTTAACTTTATCTATTACTGAATCACTTGATTCATTATATTTATTTTCAGGAAGAGTAACTTTTCTATTTAGAATAGCTCCTATTTCATAAGCAAAACCTATATGATAGTAACAATCATTATTTCTATGTTTATGAATATCTAGTTCATATAAAGTTTCTCCAAGACCTAAATATACAAGTGGATCACTTCCAACTTTAGCGTCACTTTCCAATTCTTCAATACCACGAGCATAAGCTTCATCAGTTTTTTCTTCTAAGCCTAATTCATATAAAGCACAAATCATACCATTAGATTCTACTCCACGTATTTTACTAACTTTTATTTCAAAGTCACCAGGAAGTACAGCACCAGGAAGCGCTACTATTACTTTTAAACCTTTTCTTACATTTGGAGCTCCACATACTATTTGTGTAGTTTTAGAACCAATATCTACTAAACATACATGTAAATGATCACTATCTGGATGATCTTCACATTCAACTACTTCACCAATAACTAAGTTATCAATATGATTACTAATTACTTTTTCAATATTAATACCTGATTCAGTAATTTTACGAGCAAGTTCAACTAAATCTTGATCAGATATATCAATATAATCTTTTACCCATTCTAAATTCATCATATTACTCTTTCTCCTTTCTATCAAATACTTTGCTTTCTCTTAAATCTGTATTATATAAAACACGACAACTATCAATATCATATTTTAACATTGCAAGACGATCTGCTCCAAAGCCAAATGCAAATCCTGTCCAAACATCTGGATCATAACCACTCATTCTTAAAACATTTGGATGAACAATTCCAGCACCTACTACTGTAATCCATCCACTATTCTTACACATAGGGCATCCCTTACCATGACATTTATGGCATGAGATATCAACTTCAACACTAGGTTCAGTAAATTGATAATAACTTGGATGAAAACGTGTTTCAGTGTCTTCTCCAAATAACTTTTTAAATAATACATCAAGAGTTCCTTTTAAATCACTCATAGAAATATTTTTATCTACTACAAGTCCTTCTATCTGCATAAATTGATGAGAGTGTGTTGCATCATCATCATCTCTACGATAAGTTTTACCAGGGCAAATAATTCTAACTGGAGCTTCACCCTTACCTTCTAACATAGTTCTTACTTGAACTGGGGATGTTTGACTACGAAGTAAGATTTCTTCTCCTTCAATATAGAATGTATCTTGTGCATCTCTTGCAGGATGACCTTTAGGAATATTTAACATTTCAAAGTTATACTTATCCTCTTCAATTTCAGGTCCATCTACAACATCATATCCCATTGACATAAATACTTCTTCAACTTCTTCAATCAACTTTTCAAGTATTGATGGAGCTCCACTTGGTATTTTAGTAGCTGGTAAACTTATATCTATTTTTTCTTTACTAAGTTTTTCATTTAAAATACTATCTTCTATTTTATTTTTAGTTTCTTCATAGTAATCATTAAAAATAGTTCTAAGTTCATTAACTTTCATACCAAATTCTTTTTTATCTTCGTTAGCTACATTTTTAATCTCACTATTTAACTCAGTTATAATACCTGTTTTACCTAAGTATTTAACTCTTAAATCATTAAGCACTTTAAGATCATTTATTTCTTTTAGATCTTCTTTTAATAATTCTTTTACTTCTTCTATTTTCTTATTCTCCATATTATCCTCCTAAAACATTTTCTTTATTTCATCTATTCTTTTTATCTTTTTAAGACTCTTATCATGTTTATCATCTTTATCATATAAAAGTGCATTTAAACCATATTTTTGAGGTTCAAGATAATCTTTTTCTACATTATCTCCTATAATAATACATTCTGATGGACTATGTTCACCACAAGCGGTTAAGTATGTAGATCTATGTGGTTTTAAATTAGTATCACCACAATGAACTTCATCAATAAAATCTATTAAATTACTTTTCTTTAGTCTTGATACTTGTGTTTTTGTAAACCAATTAGTAAGAACAATAACATCTTTATTCTTTAAATATAAGTATTCAAGAGTATCCATTACTCCTTCTTCCATATTATCAATTTCAGTAATACCTATATCTATCCAGCCAGTAATTAATGATTCCTTAATTTCAAAACCACTCTTCATGCTTAGATATTTACTTAGATCACTTACATCATAAGAGTAATGTTCATGTTCATAATCATCTAAATATCTAAATGTATTACTTATAAATACTTCTGCATTTTCTCCTAATTGTTCTCTAAAAAACTCATGTTCTTTTTTAAAACCATTAGTAAGAAGCGTACCATCTAAATCAAATATAAATCTTTTCATATTTTCACCCCAAAAACAAAAATAACTATAAATTTAAGGACGAAGACTCCGTGGTACCACCTTAATTTATAGTTATTTACTATACACTCTAAATCTTAACGCGATTAACGCTTATAGTTTTCTCTATAAGACTCAAAAGACGAATTCATAAGCTATTATTGATTATTTACACCACCATAATCTCTCTTTAAATAAATCACTTATTACTACTTCTTTCTCATTGCTTTATACACCACATTATAATATATTTTTCTAAAAAATACAATAGTTTAAGATGTTTTTACATATTGTTTACTATCAGTTGTTTTAAGTAATTCTTGAACATAGACATTTCTTTTCATAAAACGTTCACCAAAACTAATATTAAGATCTACATCAAATCTACTTAACTTTTCATTAGCACCCATAAAATAGTCACCTATTCTTTTAATACTAGGTAAACTTAGTTTTTCTAGTTCTCTATTTTCTTTGAAACAGAAATTTCCTATATACTCAACATTAGGTAATACTAATTCTTTTAAATCTCTATTCATAAGTAAGAAATAATCATCTATTCTTTTTAAGTTATCATTCATATACTTAGTAATTTTACCAAACTTATCAATAGTAATAATTATATTACTCTTATCTGTTTTCATAGTTATCTTTTTTTCTTTTGTTTTTCTAGAAACAGAAATATCTATATCTTTTATTTTTCCAATTGTTTTAATAAATGAATCAGGAAGTTCTTCATCATACTTAATCATTTTCTTATTTTTTAAATCTAGTAAAAAACAATCAAGTAAGATAAACTGTTCATTTTTATAATCTTCTATTACTTTATTATTATCAATAATTATATTATTTGGACAATAATAAATATGATTTCTTTCATAATTATATTTATATAGTTTTCCATCATTTGCTTTTACATATCCAGGCATTTCAAAATTAGGTGTCTTATTATTAACTATATTAAGTTTGTAATATTTTTCAAAACTATATGTTAATCCAGGAATAATATTATCTAAATTATTACCTAAAGTAGCATCAGAATTAACTACTGTATGATTATATCTATTTTTAATAGATAAAGTATTGCTTTTAGTAGTTTTATCAAACTGAATACTAATTACTGATGTACCATATAAATCATCTCTAAAATTAATTTTAAAGTCTTCTCTTTTAATCTCATCTACATTATCTTTAACTGCAAAAAAGATGTGGCACATTTCTAATCTTCTATCTACATACTTAAATGTACATAATAATTCATCATCTTTATAATATTTTTTAAAACGATTAACATCTTCTTTTGTTTTACATTCATATAATGTATAGCCTGCTTCTTTCATTAATTCTTTAGGTGTTTTATCAGTAGGAATTTGATCAGTTTTTATTCCTACATATGTAAAAATATAATTTTGAAAATCAGCTATTTTATTATTCGATAAAATGTCATCATATAAAAATTTAGAACGCGCAAAAGATGAATCAATTACTTTAAATAAAACCCCTTCGCTTTCTAATATAGTTGGAAAAAGAGCTCTACAAAGCCTCATCATATCTTCTCCATAATGTCTTTTTATTCTTCCTAAATCTGTCGGTTTATTTTGGTCCATATTCAATTTCCTATTTTAATTACTATATTTTTCTAAAAACTTACTAAATCCAGAATTATGATATAGATAGTCAGGTTCATCTAATTTAACATCTATAATATGTTCTTTACCATTGTTAAGTTTAATATATACAGTTTTAATCTTGTTATTTAAAAGAGCAAACTTCTTAACCACAATACTTTCTATATCTTCATTTTTAATAAAGAAATATGAATCTTCCTTAACATTCATTTTACTTAATTTAAATGATAAAGCAATACCAGGTTGATCTAAGTAAAATACTCCTAAACCTTTTTCAGTAAAGTTAATAAGTAATCCATTATATGGATATTCCATACCTTTAGCTACACCAGCATTTTTTCTAGCATCTTTTATTCCAACAAAAAAATTATTTTCACTTTCTAAACCATTAACACTTTCATATAATTTTTTTACTTCTTCTAAATTATTAAAACTTGCCATTATAATCACTTCCATATTAATTATATGATAATATAAATTTTTTTTAAAGACTTATTACAAAAAAAGTAGCAGTCATACTACTTAATCCATATATACAATCTATAAATTTCTGAAAAAAATATAGTTCGATAATATACTGGGCGGTTATAGGGGCAGGTTCAACAAAAAAAATAGACTTTAAAAGTCTATTTTATGTCATTATGGTGCGGGTAACAGGAGTTGAACCTGCAAGCCTTACGGCACTAGATCCTAAGTCTAGCGCGTCTGCCAATTCCGCCATACCCGCACATCTGGTGGACCCTATAGGACTTGAACCTATGACCGCCCGGTTATGAGCCGGATGCTCTAACCAACTGAGCTAAGGGTCCATGACTATTTAATATTATCACAATAATTTATATCTTTCAAGACAAATTTTATATTTTTTATTATTTTAGCTCAAAAAAAATTAGTTTATTTAACTAATTTTTTGTGTTGAGTTATAGCATCAGGCTCTTCCCTTGACATTATTTCTACCATATTTCTTGCAATATAAATATTTTTTTGTATATCAAGAAATTTTTTATTATTAGATGGAAGTTTATATGTATATACTGTAAACATTTCAGTTCCATAATTATCTTTTGGTAAAACTTTAAAATCAGCACCATCAAAACAGCTCATCATTCTTGGAAGTTTAGCAGTTAAATCGCAATCATAAACTCCTAGTATTGCAACTTTTTCATTATTAACTGTACCTAATATGTATTGATTCTCAAATACACTAGATAAAGCTTCAACTTCGTTTGAAGTATACTTATCTTTTAATTTATCTACTGATTTTACAATATATCTTTCTTTAGGTTGTTCAGCTTTTATATTAGAAATTTTATATGAATCGTAATTTAATACATATACCATTTTTTCATCAGAATCTTTAATATGACTATATTCATTATTTTCACTTTCACTCATTTTAGCTATTAAACCATCTTCAATTAATCTATTTATTTGTTTATTTGTATTATTATCTCTTATTTTTTTGGAATAAAAAAGGTTATAAATTGGTATATATAACTTTATTTTACT